>CAZVEZ010000429.1:0-1508 GCA_964626135.1 uncultured Nitrospira sp. | reverse complement strand
CTCATGACGCGTCTCAGCGGTTTCGTCACGAATCCTCGTGAATAATGCGGGTTAATGTTTCACGATTTGCGCGTTTCCGATTCCCAGGCCTGGCTCTCCTCCCGGAACGGCTTGACGGAACCATTGATCCCGCGAAACCGTCGCATCACCTCGACCGGAATGAGCTGGAGTCCGTGATGAAACTCCTTCGCAAGCGAGGCGGTATTCGGAGGAACGCCCGGTCCTTGGACGGCACCCTCCGCCGGTCCGAAACAGCCATAACAGTCCCGACCCATGCTCGGACAGATCGCACCGCACCCGGTGCGGGTGACTGGCCCCAGGCAAGGAATTCCCTTCGCGACCATCACGCAGACGATCCCGCGCCGTTTGCAGTCCACACAGACCGGATGAGTGGGCAGTCTCGGTTGCACCCGTGCTAATACATCCGTGAGCACTCTCAGTAATTGCTCCTTATCAATCGGACAGCCCCACAGCTCGAAGTCCACGCGCACATGTTCTGAAATCGGCGTCGAGGCGCTGAGGCTCTGGATATATTGTGGACTGGGATAAACCACCTGCTTGAAGGCATCCACATCCGCCCAATTACGCAGCGCCTGAATGCCGCCGGCCGTGGCGCAGGCTCCGATCGTGATCAAGACCTTCGCTTGTTCTCGCACAGACAGAATCCGATGCGCATCCTCCGGCGTGGTGATCGATCCCTCGACCAGCACGATGTCGTAGGGGCCCGGCTTCATGCTGCTGGAGGCTTCGGGAAAGTAGGCAATGTCCAGCGCCTGCCCCAAAGCGAGCAGGTCATCTTCGAGATTCAAAATGCTGAGCTGGCAGCCGTCGCACGAAGCGAACTTGAACACCCCCAGTTTGGGACGATGTTGCTCTTGGGCGCCTTTCTGTCGATCCAAAACACGCCCCCCTTCAGAGCCATTCGTGAATCGTCTCTCGTGAAGCATATCTCGCAAACAACTTGGAAGGACGAGAAACGAGCGACGAACGACGCTTCACGAGCTAGACCCCCACTTTCCCCAACCATGGCGCCACCCGATCGTAGCGCATCACCGGGCCGTCCTTGCATAAGAAGTACGGACCCATCTGACAATGGCCGCACAGGCCGATGCCACATTCCATATGCCGCTCCAGCGAGACATAGATCGCGGTCGCCGACATCCCGCGCCGCATCAAGATCGGCACGCCCAGTCTCATCATAATCTCAGGCCCGCACATCAATACGATGCTCTTAGCCGGGTCCATCGACACCTGCTCGAACAGTTCTGTCACCACGCCGACGTGATAGTGCCAGGTTTTATCCGGCTGGTCGCTCGTCAACAGCACCTGAGTATCAGGCTGCCGTCGCCAGACATCGAACCGTTCCCGAAAGAGCAAATCGTGCGGCGTTTTCACGCCGTGCAGAATCTTCACGGCTCCATACTGGTTGCGCCGCCGGAAGATATATTCGATGGCGCCCACGACTGGCGCACAGCCGAGTCCACCGGTCACGATCACCACATCTTTTC
>CAZVEZ010000428.1:0-1516 GCA_964626135.1 uncultured Nitrospira sp. | reverse complement strand
CGTCGGTCAGGATGACGCGATCTTTGAACAGGAGCGCTGCCTTGAGAGCCAGCGCTCGTTGGTTGTGCAGGATATTTTGCCACCACCGGGCGGGAAGAATTTCCGGGATGACGACCGTAATCCAACACTCCGGGTCCTTTTGCCGCTGCTCCTCGATAAAGTCGATGATCGATTTCAGGACAGATCGGTATGGTGAAGGGAGAACGATCAGGGGGACGCCGCAACCCCATTGCGCCCACTTTATTTCCGCGAGCGCTGTTTCTTCCTTACTGACATCGACCAGGAGCGCTTTGATCTCGCCGCCCCGGCTGCGCGCGTAGTCCACCGCCCGTAACACCGAACGATTGACGGTCCCGATGGGTATGATGACAAGGTTGCGCGGGGGACGCGGCGGACGGGCGTCCCTGGACAACGAGATTTGCTCGTCGACGGCTTTGTAATGTGACCGGATGCTCCGGAACATGACGATCAAAATTGGAACGACCAGGAACACGATCCAGGCGCCGTCCGTGAATTTCGTGCTGGCAATAATCACCGTGGCTATCCCGGTCGTGAGGGCTCCCACGCCATTGATGAACAGTTTTTTTCGCCAATGCGTTCCTTTCCGCGTAAGCCAGCTGCGGACCATTCCTGTTTGAGAGATGGTAAAAGAGATAAATACCCCGATCGCATACAATGGAATCAGCGCGTGGGTATCACCCTCGAAGAGGACCAGGAGCAGACAGGCTAAGAAGCCGAGAATAATGATACCGTTCGAAAACACCAGGCGATCGCCGAATGAGGCCATCTGATGCGGCATGAATCCGTCCCGAGCCAAGATCGACGCTAAGTGCGGAAAGCCGGCAAAGGCGCTATTCGCGGCCAGGACCAACAGCAACATGGTCCCGATCTGAAGGGCATAATAGAGCGCTCCTGTGCCGAACGTCAGACGGGCCAACTGCGACACGACCGTCTCCTCTACTTTTGGGAGAATGCCGTTGTGGTATGCCATCCAGCTGATACCCATGAACAACGATGCAAGGATTGCGGACATCCAGAGCATCGTCGTCGCGGCATTTTTCGATTCGGGATAACGAAAAGCTTTCACGCCGTTGGAGATCACTTCCATGCCGGTAACGGCTGAACAACCTACGGCAAATGCGCGAAGGATTAAGAGCAGTGTAAGGCTCTCTATCGTTCCACCAAGCGGTCCTGGGCTTTCGGCTGGAGGAACGACCGCTGATCGAAAGAAGGTGTGCACTGTGCCGATCATGACCAGAAGGGCTAACGCTCCGATGGAGAAATAGGTTGGGATGGAGAAAAGCTTTCCTGACTCACGGGCGCCGCGTAGATTGATCACCACGATGATGAAGATGACGACAAGCCCCAAGGCCTCCCGGTGCATGAGTAGACTGGGGACCGCCGACGTAAGGGCGGCAACGCCGGCCGCCACGCTCACGGCAACGGTCACGATATAGCTGATCATCAAGGCGCCTGCGGCGAGGAGTGCCGGAATCTCACCCAAATTCGCTCTGGC
>CAZVEZ010000427.1:0-1560 GCA_964626135.1 uncultured Nitrospira sp. | reverse complement strand
CGCTGCCGAGCTTCTTCACGGAGAAACTCCTGATCGTCATGGACCAGTTCAGTCACGATGCCGCCACCGGCAATATCGTATTCATCCACGAGAACGAACCGCCCCGTCGATTCAAACGAGGCCGAGAGATCGAATGCGATCGGCGTTTTGGTCCGAATGGTCAATTCAGCGACCTGATTCTTATTGACCACACTACTGCCCTGCTGCTGAGCCAGATCCATCGTGTCGATGATCCGGTGAATAGTCGCGACTTCACAATCCACTTCCCTCGTCGCCACTCTGAGCTGATAGCGCCGACCCCTCTCCAACGGCTTCCGGCCCAACCAGAATACATTCGCGCGCAAGGCCGTCGATACCAGCGGGAGTTCATCTTGATGTGAGGCGATTTCTCCTCGTTCCACAAAGATCTGTTCATCGAGCGTGACACCGACTGACTGGCCGGCTAGACTCTCCACCGGCGGAGGATCGATATTGAACGCTTCAATGGACTTGACCGTCGCCCGTTTGTTCGATGGTGAAAACACCAGGGAGTCGCCGACCTTCACACGCCCGGCCGTGACGCGCCCTGTAATAATGCGACGGGCATCGAACTTATAGACATCCTGAACCGGCAGGCGAAGCGGCTGTTCGGATCGCCCCGGTTCCTTCTGAAAGGCACTGAGCGCATCCAGCACGGTGGGGCCGCTGTACCAGGGCATCTGCTCACTTCGATTGGCGATATTGTCTCCAAGCTTGGCGCTGACAGGAATGATCTGCTGGGGAACCGCCTTGAACTGCCCGAGGAACTCCCGATATTCCTTTTCGATCCCGTCGAACACGTCCTGCCGGTAGCCGACCAGATCCATCTTGTTCACGACGACGGCAAACTGACGCACACCCAAGAGTGACAAGAGATACCCGTGTTTCTTGGACTGTTCCTTCACGCCCTCCAAGGCATCGATCAGCAACAACGCCCCTTCGGCCCTGGCCGCACCGGAGATCATGTTCTTGAGAAACTCTTTGTGCCCCGGTGCATCGATGATGATGTATTGCCTGCCCTTCCAACCGAAGAACGTCCGCGCCGTATCGATCGTGATGCCCTGTTCCTGTTCCTCGAGAAACGCATCGAACAGAAACGCGTACTCGAATTCCTTCCCCTGCTGCCGGCAGATGGCTTGAACCTTTTCAAGTTTGCCGTCCGGCAACGACCCCGTGTCGGCATAAAGCCGCCCCAGCAGGGTGGATTTCCCATGGTCCACATGCCCGACGATGACGATGTTCAAATTGTCCGATGGTTTCTGGGTTTGATTATCCATGATCGTGTTGCCTTATTGAGGATGATCAAAAAGACCATCCAACAAGGCCCGAGGCGAATCGAAACCGCAGGCGTACCCTCTCGGGTACGTTGAGGATTTCGATGAGCCGAGAACGACGTTGGGGGTCTTTTTCATCATCCTCACTACATGTAGCCGTCTTTGCGTAACAACTCCATCCCTCGCCCTTCATCCTGCGCGCGCCCAGATCGTTCCGCCACCGTGGTGTGCCGCAACTCGTCGATGATGTCGTCCACGGACTTGGCCG
>CAZVEZ010000426.1:0-1579 GCA_964626135.1 uncultured Nitrospira sp. | reverse complement strand
GGCGTCTCCAAAGAAGTGCTGGCCTGTTTGGACGATGAGCAGGTGAACGTCTATCGGGATCTCTGCAATCAATTGGTCATGCCGTCGGTGGCGAAAGAGAAACCGGACGTCATCGGGGTCTCCATCGGCACGCAGATGCAGCTGCTTGCGGGTATGACCTTTTGCAAGATGATCAAGGAGACCTTTCCGCACATTCATGTGGTGGTGGGCGGGAACGTCATCACGCGCCTTCAAGAAGATCTTGCCAAGCACGAGCAGTTCTTCACCGACGTGTTCGACTCGGCGATCCTCTATGAGGGCGAGCATGCGCTGCTCTGGCTCATCGAGGCCTTGAACGGCGAACGGGCCATCGCATCCGTGCCCAACTTGATCTATCGCGATGCCTCAGGGATTCACCGGAATCCGGAAGTCTACACCGAAAAGACGACCGCCCTGCCCTTGCCGGACTTCGATGGAATGCCGCTGGACCAGTACTTCGTGCCGGAGCTGATCATTCCCTATCTCGCAACGCGCGGTTGCTATTGGGGCCGCTGCACATTCTGCGACCATGGCCAAGGCTACTTCGATCAGTATCGTGGCGTGCCGGTGCAACAGGTCGTCGAGCAGATTAAGGCGCTGCGGGACAAGTATCAGTGCCGCCATTTCCTCTTCTCCGACGAATCCTATCCGCCGGCGCTGTTCAAGAAGGTCTCGCAGCTGCTGGTCGATCAAAACGTCGGGATCAAGTGGACGACGTTGATCCGGTTTGAAGAAACGCTCCAGGATCAGGAGACCTGGGATCTCGCGGCGAAGGCCGGCTGCTGCACCCTCTATTATGGGATGGAGTCGGCGAGCGAGCGAGTGCTGAATCTCATGGACAAGCATGCCAAGAAGAGCGTGATCCAACGCAACCTCCATATGGCGGCGAAGTCGGGGATTTGGAACCATGTGATGGCCTTCTATGGATTCCCCGGCGAAACGCTCGATGAAGCCTTGGAAACCCGCCAGTTCGTCCTCGAGAACCAGCCGGTGATTCACTCGATGGAGTTGTTCTACTTCGTGGCCTATCGCCATACGCCGATGGTGCGCAATCCGGAGAAGTTCAACATTACGATCCACAAGCAACCGGAGTACGATCTTCCCCTGGACTATTACTACACATTGAATGATCCCAGCACCCTCTCCTGCCTGGACGCGATGCAACTCTGCGAAGAGTTTTATAAGAACGATTTTCACCCCTGGGCCGTGCGCGTGAACTCGCGCGAGCATGTCTTCCTCTATATCTCGAAGTTCGGGACGAATCAGTTGCCGCAGATCTACGCGCAGCAGACTCAGCCCGTCGGATCGCCGGAAGGCGTGTCAGGCTTGATCACCTGGCCGGTTGCGAAGAATGGAAGCGAGGATGGGTCAGAGGGAATGAGTCGTGTGGTCAGTCACGGAAGGACCGGATGAGTGGGACGGCTAGACCTGTCCATTTGCTCGCGGAACGCGCACGATAGGAATGTGCTCGTTCGACGCGCGCAGTCGGGACAAATCTAGTCATCTCACTTTGAGATTGGGGGCCTGAGTTATTTGGGATGCTGGTCGGTTGATGTATCTT
>CAZVEZ010000425.1:0-1580 GCA_964626135.1 uncultured Nitrospira sp. | reverse complement strand
CCAGCTGCGTCATCATCTTCAGAAAGGCCCCTTCAAGCGGCCCGACGATCATCTGCGGAGACGCCATGCGCCGCTGAGTCTCTTCCCTCAAGGCTCGACAGAGGTCCGACTCCGGTATGGAGTGGGCCTGGGCATAGGCTTCAATGTCGGCAGAGACAAGTGTATTCATCGAATGGAGCGCCTGGATGTTTGAAATCGGATGGTTCGTTGCGTACACTACCCGAAATGTATTGATGCGGCGCGCCTCATAAGTATAGAGGAGAGACTCGACTGTGAAAACCCTGAAGACTGTGGACGGTTTGACGACCAGGCTCTTGGAGATCCAGCGCATTAACAGCGCGGCCTCGCTCCTCTCATGGGATCAAGAGACATACATGCCGGCCGGCGGGGGCGAGGCGCGAGCCGAGCAGGTTTCGACGCTCCAGGGCATCGCACACCAAAAGCTGATCTCGCCGGACATCGAACGGCTGCTCGCCACCTGGGTCGAGTTGGAGTCCGGTGAGATCCGTGAAAATCCAGGAGACTCATGGGACGAGCCCGCTCGATCGTTGCTCCGGGAAGTGTGGCGCGACTTCAGCCGCGCCAAGAAACTGCCCTCCGATTTTGTCGTGACGCTCAGCCGGGAATGTTCGCTGGCGCAGCAAGTATGGGCGGAGGCAAAAGAAAATAACGCCTTTTCGAAATTTCTCCCGAATCTCCGCACGGTCCTGGCGCTCAAACAGCAGGAAGCCGAGTACCTCGGCTATCGAGACTCGCCGTACAATGCGTTACTCGATGTGTACGAGCCTGGCTGCACCATCGCGGCATTGCGCCCGTTGTTCGCGCAGATCAAGGAGCGTCTCGTGCCGCTGCTCAAACACATTCAGCAGAGTTCGGTGCAGATCGACGATACCCTTCTATTTCACACTTTCGATCAGACACGTCAACTGGAGTTCGGCCGGCTGGTGTTAATCGCTATGGGTTTCGATTTCGAGCGGGGACGCCTTGACTTGTCCGCGCACCCCTTTACGACATCATTTCATCCGACGGACGTGCGTGTCACCACACGTGTGCACGAACACGATCTCCAATCTTGTCTGTTCAGCTGCATCCATGAAGGCGGCCATGGACTGTACGATCAGGGGCTCGACCCCCGCTACTACGGCACACCGCTCGGCGATTCGGTCTCCCTCGGCATTCATGAGAGCCAGTCGCGCATGTGGGAAAACTGCGTGGGCCGGTCGCGCGCGTTCTGGCGTTTTTTTTACCCGATGCTGCAGCAAACGTTTCACCATCAATTGCGCAACCTCGATGAAGAACAGTTCTACGCGGCCATCAATCGGGTGAAGCCGTCGTTGATTCGAGTCGAGGCCGATGAACTCACCTATAATCTCCACATCATGCTGCGGTTCGAAATCGAGCAGGATCTGATCGAAGGACGGACACGTCCGGAAGACTTGCCGGGGATCTGGAACGAGAAAATGCAGGAATATCTGGGCATCGTCCCCTCCAACGATGCGGAAGGCGCGCTGCAGGATGTACACTGGTCATTCGGCGCCTTCGGCTATTTCCCGACGTATACCCTCGGCAATCTCTACTCC
>CAZVEZ010000424.1:0-1611 GCA_964626135.1 uncultured Nitrospira sp. | reverse complement strand
GTTATGAGGCGATCGGTCGATATCAAGCTCACTACGAGCCGCTTGGGGCAAAGATGGTTGAAAACCGCTCAAACCCAAAGAAGCCTGTCGAGAAGCCAATGAACGCGCCACCCCAGAAGTCCTCCACTGAGACGACAGGCTGTACTCCTGCTTTTCGGGCAAACGCGACGACCACAGCAATGGCTGCAAGGACCGATGGAAGCGCCGCCATCGCGATGGCTAGGGCACTTGGTGTAGTTCCTCCCGAAAGGGATTTCAGTAGCGTGCCGACAATTGCCCCAGAAATCCCCCCGATGACAGTCGCTTTCATGCTGGGCCGAATGATCTGCTGATGGGCAATCGTGTCGGCGTGATCCACCCCGTCGATCGAGTAGTTCACCTGAATCTGGAATTGGTGAGTAAGGGGTGTAAAGAACAGCCAGTGGCGTGTATGCAAGACAAACTGTTTCACCACGGAATCGCCTGGCTGCAAGCAAACGGGAACAAGCCCTTTGCGATAATCGACTAGCCTGCGGAAAAGCTGGTCGAGTTCTTCGGTTGACGGATTTTGTGGGAACGAGAACTGGATTCCGACCACTGACGCTCCCGCGCCAAGTGTTTGAACGTTGGTCGTGATGTTCGCGAATTCCTGCTGTGATTTCGGCTCGAAGTCTGTCCCGACGGCAATTGCAATTCCAGTGTGATTACTTCTCTGTTCAAGCCGACGGGCAATAGCATGCCGAAGTTTCAAGTGCCACGGAGCATCTCCAACCTCTTGCATTTGAGTTCGCCGGATTCGCATTCCATTTACGTCAATGAGTTCGACTGGAATATGCGTCTGGGCTTGATAGATAGTTATTGGTGTATCGAAAGGATTTTGAATGGTGACAAAGATTGAGAAATCAGAGCCAGCGATCACCTGCGGACTAGATGTAGACACGGTCAGCCGGAGCGAACCACGCACTGGAGGTTTGGCCTCTCTGGTCGACGATTGTGTGATCTCATTCATGTCTTTGGTCTCTCCTCTCGACCGCACTCACCCTTGGCTGCATCATGGCCGGTGACCGAGTCTTCAGCCTCATAATGTGTGAGTTGACCGGCGAATGCGCCTGCATAATGGGCACGTAGCGCCGAATGAGAGGTTGTGAAAAAAGCCGTCACGAGCGGCCCGCGAGCCAGGCGGACGGGGCCGCAGCGACAAAACCTATCAGATAGGTAGGCAAGGAACGAGCACCGCCCAACGCCGCTATCCGGTTGTGTGGCCGGTTTCCTCACAACATCTGATCCATCCCTGGCCCTGACCTCGTTCGGCTGCGAGGGTTATCCCCATCCCATCGTGCAAATCTCAGGTCACCGCCAGTTGGCGCTCGCTCTTGCGAAAGATCAGGCGATCCTCCGCAGTGTCGACGATAATCACGTCGCCCGGCAGAAACTCGCCGGCCAAGATACGTTGTGCCAACGGGTTTTCGATGCTGTTCTGGATGACGCGTTTCAACGGCCTGGCGCCGTACACCGGATCGAAGCCGGCTTGCGCGATCTTGTCGATAGCGGAGGCGGTCAGTTCGAGGTCCATGTTCCGCTCCGTCAGCCGGCGCCGCAGAGAGGCCACCTGGAGCTCGGCGATGGTGCGGA
>CAZVEZ010000423.1:0-1620 GCA_964626135.1 uncultured Nitrospira sp. | reverse complement strand
ATCAATTAATTGAGAGCGGCATGGACGCGGCGCGGCTCAATTTTTCTCATGGAACTCACGAATCACATGCGCGTGCGATCAAAGCTATTCGTGAAGCAGCGGATCGCCGGCGCGTCGCGATTGCGATTATTCAGGATCTGCAAGGACCGAGGATCCGTGTTGGAGAAGTCGATCAGGGCGGGCTCGATTTGGTTGCCGGCCAGACGGTGAGGCTCGTGACGTCTCTGCTCCGGTCCGGCGGTCAACTCGGCGCACAGTCAATCGCTCCGTCCGGCATGCGTGAGATCCCTGTGACGTATCAATACTTAGTGCGGGATGTCCAGCCAGGCGCCCGCATCCTGATCGACGATGGGCTCATCGAGCTGATTGCCGATCGGATTATCGGCGGCGCCGTCGAATGCGGAATCATGACCGGGGGACGACTCACCTCGCACAAGGGCATGAACCTGCCGGATACTCGCATCAGCGCTCCGACTCTGACAGACAAAGATCGGGACGATCTCCGGTTCGGCATCGCGCAGGGGGTGGACTATGTGGCCCTCTCGTTTGTCAGAGGCCCCGATGATGTGATGGCCGCAAGGAAGTTAGTGGCCGACTGGGGCGGCGACGTGCCGGTTATTGCAAAGATCGAAAGGCCGGAAGCGGTGGAGTGCTTGGACGCGATTCTCGATCAGGCGGACGGCGTGATGGTTGCGCGGGGCGACCTGGGAGTAGAGATGGGTCCGGAGGCAGTCCCGCTCTTACAGAAGCGCATTATCGCTGAAGCCAACCACCGTCGCTGCCTCGTGATCACGGCCACTCAGATGTTGGAATCCATGACGCACCACACGCGCCCGACAAGGGCCGAAGCATCGGATGTGGCTAATGCCGTCCTCGATGGGACTGATGCCGTCATGCTGTCCGCAGAAACAGCGATCGGACAGCATCCGGTTGAAACAGTTCGTGTCATGGACCGAATCGTTCGAGCCGCAGAAAAAGGGACTCGATCGTGGCGGAGGCGCTTCTCCGACGCGCCACAGGGGGAAGGCTCATTTCCGGAGGCCATTTGCCATTCGGCTTCTTCGGCAGCCTCAGCCATCGGAGCGCGCGTCATCGTGGCATTTAGCGAACGGGGTACGACTGCGCGTTTGCTGTCGAAGCAGCGACCCGATGCGTCAATTATTTCATTGACGCCATTTGAGGTCATACGGCAGCGGATGGCGCTGTATTGGGGTGTGATCCCTCATACGATGCGGCAGATCACTCAAACCGATGAGCGAATAGATGAAGCAGAACGTCGCCTGAAAACCGAAGGACTGGCGACAACAGGACAGCGGATCGTGATTGTGTCGGGGACCAGGATTGGTCAGCCCGGAGAGACCAATTTCATGAAGTTGCACAAAGTTGGGTGAGCTGAACCTGTTGAGCGATGCAAGAAAGCCGCATGGGAACAGGCACGTTTTTGGGCAAGGAGGTTGTCTTGGTAGCCTTAGCCCGCATTATTCACGAGGATTCGTGACGAAACCGCTGAGACGCGTCATGAGACGGGCACGCGCAGCCGGGAAGGAGGGACGCATACTTGAACCGTATGTTGACCGACTGAGTGGCGAGCACGCCCGTCGGAACAGCGTATCGGCGGTT
>CAZVEZ010000422.1:0-1668 GCA_964626135.1 uncultured Nitrospira sp. | reverse complement strand
AGAACCGTTTGATCTCGGGGTGGGTCACCGTAACCGGTCCTCCCTTTCGAATCTGCTCTGCGAACAAGGGAACGACGCTGCCGTTACTGCCCAGCACATTTCCGAATCGAACCGCCGTAAATTTCGTCCGGCCTCTATGGCTCAGGCTCTGCAGCAGATCCTCGGCTACTCGTTTCGTCGCGCCCATGACACTGGTCGGATTCACCGCCTTGTCGGTGGAAATGAGCACGAAATGATCGACGCCGCTCACCAACGACGCTTCCGCCACAGTCTTCGTTCCCAACACGTTGTTGCGAACGGCCTCTTTTGGGTTCAACTCCATGAGCGGCACATGTTTGTGCGCGGCGGCATGGAACACAAGTTCAGGGTCCGTCTGCTGCAGCACTTCCGCCACCCGCTCAGGAACCGTCACATCTCCGATGACCGGAATAATCGTGACCCCCGGATACTGCCCCCGCAGTTCAAGGTCGAGAGCGAACAGACCGTTCTCATACCGCTCAAAGAGGATCAACGAGGCCGGGTGATACCGGGCGATCTGCCGGCACAGTTCGGACCCGATCGATCCTCCGGCGCCGGTCACAAGCACTCGCTTCCCTTCGAGGAACGGACGCAACTCCTGTCGATCCATTTGAATGGGCTCACGTTGAAGCAGATCCTCCAGGCTCATCGGCCTGACCTGTCTCAACGCCTCAGGATTTGCTAATAGTTGTTTCACGCTCGGTAGGGTCTTGATGGGAATCTTGCACCCCTCCGACGCGGCAAGAATCCGTTGCTTCAACGAAGTCGAAGCCGAAGGAATCGCCACAATGATCTCGTGCGCGAGAAGACTTCGCGTCAGTCCGGGAATATCCGCGATCGTCCCCACGACAGGAACGCCGTGAATCTTCATCTTCTGCTTGACCGGATCGTCGTCCACCAACCCGACAGGCCGATACTGAGAGTTCCCATCGCTCAGCATGTCCCTGATCAGCAACTCACCGGCATTGCCCGCTCCAACCACCAGCACTCTTCGAGCCGCGGGACTCATCACATGAAGCCACTCACGGAACCAGCGAACCATCAACCGGATACCGGCGAGAAACAGTCCGCTCAGCACCCCCGTAAGAATGATGACCGAACGGGGATAGGCCGTCCACCCAAACAGACCATGCGCCACACCATAGAACACCGCAGAACTCGTGACGGAAGCCAAAAGGATACGGCCTAAATCATGGAGACCGACATAACGCCAGAGCCCTCGTTGAATTCCGAACACGAATAGCCCCCCTCCATAGATCGCCAAGACAAGAGGGAGCCCCCATAGAAGCAGTCGCGCATATTGGGTTGGAATGTCCCCTTCGAATCGGAGGGCGAAAGCCAGGAGGTTGGCCGCGAGGATGAGGCTGAACTGCGTGCCGATGACGAGAACGGATCGATAACCGATCAACAGTTCTCCATATCGTTCGGCAATCGACTGAAAGATCCTGGCGGCAATCTGTTTCATACTTTGTCTTCCGTATCGTGCGGAAGTCGATACCTTGTTCTTACCCCGTTCATGCCTTACCTGTCCAGATCACAACATCATTTCATAGACGGTTAGACCTGGTCTAGCCTGTTGGCTCTAACAGGATGCTGAAAAACTCGGTTTATACATAACGCGCAAATGGAATCATACGTATGGCGCTGATA
>CAZVEZ010000421.1:0-1676 GCA_964626135.1 uncultured Nitrospira sp. | reverse complement strand
GAGATTCTCGACTGCGATGGCCGGATCGGCGGGTTCAACTTCCAATGGGCGTGGGCGACGGGATGGATCGCGGGGCGTGCGATCGCCAAGGGGCTTCCATGAATTTTTACAGTGGCTGAAGAGGCGCTTCACCTGTCACCAAGCAAACGCGGGTATCCGTGGATGTTAACCCGCATTATTCATGACTCTTCTGCTGCAATCGCCGATCCGCTGTTCCGACAAGCCTGCGTCCGGCGGGCTCGCCCATCAGACCTTCGACGTACTGCATGAGTACGCCTCAGGTCCTCCGGACTCCGCGCGCCGGTCTCACGACGCGGCTTGGCGATTTCGCCACGAACAGTCATGAATAATGCGGGGTAAGGAAAGATGGATCGAAGGTTCAGAGGAGCTTCCGGTGGTTGGAGATCCGTTAGGCGAGGCCCATATTGTAGAAGCGCTTTCCCAAATTCGTAGGCTCCAAGGTCTGGAGCGGCACCATGGTAATCTTCATTGATGTTAGGGAGAACGGCGCCGATGTCGATGGCGTTGCATCCTGATCGACGCGTCATTGCCTGAACAGGAACTGATGTCGGAGGCGGACTTGTGACATTGAACGTGTCGAAGCAGGTCGCTTTGGTGATGCGGAGCCCATGTTCCCCGAGCCCTGATGTGGCAGTGCTGTCCAACGCCACGGCTTCATCTTGAGACGGACGATCTGCGCATGCTGCAGCTGCGCGAAGACTCGATCCAGGACACCACCTTTGGACCAGCGATTCATGCGAGTGTAGTTCGTGTGCCAGTTGCCGAAGCGTTTGGGCAAGCCTCGCCATTGACAACCCTGCTCGGTCACGTACACGGTCGATTCCTACACCTATGCACAATCGAGTCTTCCTCAGTTCCGTAGAAAGAAGTGCCGTCTTCATTCCTGCGCGAGAAGGCAATCAGCTTGACTGTAAGGGAGAGGCCTTTATAGTACATGGGTACGCGATGGAATGAGGTGTGGCCTTAAAAGGGTGATGTGACACGGTGGACAGGGTAGTTCTCACCGCGAGGCAAGTTGCCATCAAGCAAACTGGACGTCTATAGACCCGACGCATATGAATTGTCAGCTTACCTGTCCACAATGTAAAAGTAACGGTGTCCTCCGCGCCCGTCCACAGTCTCCACGTGAATATGTGGCCGCACTCGTGTTCATCTTGCCGTTTCATTGCTCTTCCTGTAGCCATCGTTTTCTCGCCTCGCGACTGAGGTTCAACCATCCGCAACATCTGATCGATCGCCGCGAACATCTCCGGATTCCTGTGCGACTCTATCTCTCATTTTCCGGAGGCAAGGTCTGCGGTGATGGAACGGTTCTTGATCTCTCGATGGGCGGCTGTATCATCAAGAGCAAGACCAAGGTGCATACGGACGAGATTTTCTATCTGCAATTGTCGCTTGGCGAAAGTGAGCCTCCGCTCGAAGTGGCTGCGATGGTCCGTTCCGTGAGCGCTCGCGGCATCGCGTTCCAGTTTCTCCGAGCCGCCCATGGAGACAAGCGCTTGCTTGCCTTCGTTCAAGCCCACACACCGGGTCAACCGGAAAAATCCTCGCTCAACGCTGGTGTCGCCGCCTGAATAAGCCGGCAAACGGTTTCAACATCCCACTAGCCCGCATTATTCACGAGGATTCGTGACGAAACCGCTGAGACGCGTCAT
>CAZVEZ010000420.1:0-1707 GCA_964626135.1 uncultured Nitrospira sp. | reverse complement strand
AGGAAGCAGCTCCTCCCACACCCGTCAACCGCGGACGGGGTGCTGAATAGCTACCTGTGAGACATACTTCTGATAAAGCTCTTTGCAAGGACCATCACGAAACTGGGACTGCCAGGGTTTCTTCCGGCCGGCGAAATGAACGATGCGCGCCCTGTCCGCTAAGGACGCGGACCAGTCTGGCTCCAACCGCCATGACATCATGTGATTGTACAGGCTTGGTAGCCGTTGCCACATACCGTACGCTGCATAGTTCAAGGCATCCTGGTCTGGGAATCGCAGGCCTGTTGCATGCTCAACCAGATACTCGTGGCAAAGCGCCTCAAGAGCGAAGTCCCGACACGCTTCCAGGGAAAGCAGTAGGACCCCGGAGTTTAGATATGGAGCCTGCGGGTCAAGGTTTGCCTGACTCCGAAGTCCTGGGAGCCCTCCTGATCCGTCGATGAGGCGGCGCGTAAAGGCGTCTCTTACCGCACCGAAGAGCACTCCGTCCAAATTCGTCTTGAAGAGGTCCTCGAGCGAACCAACGCAGAGTGTGTCGCAGTCCATATACAATACGCGACTCAATTCCGCCGGCAATAGCCGAGGAAGTGCGAGACGAATGTACATAGCGTCACTTATGTAGGCATGTTCTGGGTTCATAGGTCGGGGCAGAGACAAGCCGTTGTCGGTAGATTGGATGAACTCAACGTTGGCAAGGTCACCAACGAAGGTTACGATCTGTTGGCGCCAGATCATAGACACGTCTGCGGTCGCAACAAGCCAGAAGGTCGGTTTCGAGTCCGGATGAGCTGCCAACACTGAAGCAATCGCGGCTCCCGCATGGCGAGCGTAATTTGCGTCGAAAGCTAAGGCGATGTCCATGCTGCTCCCTCGTCTGACTATCGGCAGCGTTCAAAAATGAGCGAACTCTCCGCGATACGCACCGCCATGTCGTCGCGAGGAGTTGGAACATCAGTGTCCAGCTCAATATTTGCATATTGATGAACAAATCTTTTCGAGGAGGGCCAGAATTCTACTGTTAAGAGTTTTGCCTTTACGTTAATCGGGTCCTCCATCTGAGTACGCCGAGAGGAACCAGAACAACAGCGAAGACCGCCAGGACGGCCATCGATCTTAGCCATACAGGGGAAAATGGGTCTGAGGCGACCGCACGAACCCCCTCGACACCATGCCACAGTGGCAACATCCACGCCACCACCTGAGCCGCAGCGGGCAGATCGGAAACAGCAAAAAAGGTGCCGGCGAGTAGAAACATCGGATTGATGACGAAGTTGTAAAAATAGGAAAACAGCTCAGGTCTTGGTGTTACGCTCGCGACCAATAGGCCTAATCCTCCGAAAGCAAGTCCCATCACTATTAGCAAAATAAGGATCTGTGCCAGCGAAACTAGAGGCACGTAGCTTGCCAAGATGCACACGATCAGAAAAGGCAAGCAATAGACTACAGCTCGAGAAGCGCACCACAATATTTCACCCAATACGATATCTGTCGGCTGAAGCGGCGTCGTGACAATCGCATCGAAAAGACGGTTACCTTTATGTTTCATCAGAAAGGGATACGTCGCCTCAAAGACCGACCCGTTCATTGCGATAGCTGCCACAAGGCCCAGTGCAACAAATTCTGCGTAATTTGGTTGATCGATTCCGGTAGCCGCGGCTAAGCCGACGCCTATGGCTAGGAAATACATCATGGGCTCGCTGAGGCTCG
>CAZVEZ010000419.1:0-1709 GCA_964626135.1 uncultured Nitrospira sp. | reverse complement strand
CCCAGGCTCAGCAGCAGCGCACAAAGAATCTGACGCATACAACCTCCCCAAAAAAAGTAGTCATGCAAATATGTGGTGCGATGTTTGTCGTTGTGTGTGGGGCGGTAGGCAGGTGTCACCGTGCAGTCGGTGGAGGAGTCAACCGTTTCCAGGAATAGGTTCCGCCATGCTCGCGAGGTGGAATATTCTTCTGAGCGCCGACCCGCGAATACCACCACACACCATTGGCCTGAGTGCCGTCCTCTGAGAGCAAGACTTCAAATCCTCCTTCTCGATCATTACCCGGCTGTTGCCATGTGCCCTGCCAGAGCCGATCCGAAAATTTTGTCGTGACAAACCGTCCACCATGCTGGGTATAAGGGCCGTTGCCGGCTTTGTCGAGTGTGGCTGTGTAGCGTTTGTCGTCTTCTACTTCAAGGATCTCCCATTCTCCACTGAGATCCGGATCGGAGGGCGATACAGTGCCGACCAGATGCTGGGGTGCCGTTGATGCTGATCGTTGAGCCAGTGGGTCGTCAAGGTGAATCCACCTGAATGTGTAGTTGGTGATGTTGCCCTCATAGGCCATAAGGTGTGAGAGCGTAGCCAGATCCTTTTCGGCATTGGCGCGAACGAATGTGCGGATCGTCTTTTCCGGGCCACTTGAATCAGACGTCAGGCCCTCGCCGGTGTGGGCCATGCCTAAAACCATGATGGGGACGCCGGCCAGCATAAGTTTCATTATTCCGACCATGAACAGGCTCCGCGCGATCCGCTGGTGATGAATCAAGGTCTATCACGGCTAGTTTGCCAGGCTACATGGACCGTTCGTTCTTGTCAACGGCGAAGAAGAACGAGGGTGACCCTAAATATTTTGACGATGTGTCACGACGATCACAGTCACATTATCTTCTCCTCCTCTGTTCAGCGCCTGTTCGATGAGATCATGGCAGGCTTGATGAGGATCGCCGTTCGCGGAGGAGAGGACCGATGCGATGGCTGAGTCTTCCAACATTTTCGTGAGCCCGTCACTGCAGAGCATGAGCAGATCGTGAGGAGCGACCGGTGTCGAAGTCAGTTCCGGTTTCATGTCGATACCCATTCCCAGGCCTTTGGTCAGGATGTGGCGATCGGGATGTGTGAGCGCCTTGGCCGCATCGATGACACCGTGCCGCACCAGCTGCTGGACGAGAGTGTGATCGCGCGTCAATTGCGCGAGTTGGCCGGTTCGATAGAGATAGGCTCGGCTATCTCCCAAATGTGCGATATGGGCGATCGGCGTCGGTGACGGCGTCACTGCTAAGACGACAATGGTCGTTCCCATTCCTTTCAAAGACGGATTGTCCAAAACAAAATCGTTAATTCGCCGGTCCGCGCTGGTCACGAGGTCTAGCACGAAATCAGCGGCGGCGCTCGAGTGCTCGCTGAGCCAGGCCGCTCGTTCTCTCGCCCGCTGCGCGGCGGCGGCTACGGCGATTTGGGCCGCAAGACCGCCTGCCGGATGCCCCCCCATCCCGTCGGCCACGATCCAGACGCCGCAGTCATCCAGGAGAGCCAGCGCATCCTGGTTCGACACTCGAATATGACCTGTCTCGCTTCGACCGCTCCCGATCCAGTGCTGGAGTTGCGTCATAGAGCGGCCTCAACCGGTTTTTTGCGGCATGCCGGTGGAAATCCTACAGATGGCGGGCCGAATCGCGCGACCATCTGGTCGTAGAGCAATGTGGCGA
>CAZVEZ010000418.1:0-1716 GCA_964626135.1 uncultured Nitrospira sp. | reverse complement strand
GCCCCTCAGACCCTCCACGTACTGCACGAGTACGCATCGGGTCTTCAGGGCTCCGTGCGCTGGTCTCGCGACGCGGTTCAGCGATTTCGCGACGAACCGTCATGACTAATGCGGGCTAAAGCAATACAGGCGGGGGGACATATGAGCCTGCCGACTGTTCCTCAGGCCTGCCTTGCGGCCTCTTTGAGCGGATCAAGCAGTCGCTCGGGGACTTTCAAATCACCCCGGCCGGTACCGACTTCAATGTCCGGCTTGGTGGTGCCGTGGAAATCACTTCCGCCGGTCACCAGCAGGTTCAGCCGCTTGGCCAGGTCGAGGTATTCCGTTGTCTGTCTCTTAGTGTGGGTGCTGTAATGGACTTCGATGCCGCCGAGGCCTTCGCTTTTCAGTGTTGTCAGGAGCGCATGCAGCCCTTCTCCGGACACCTTCGCCCAGGTTGGATGAGCCAGCACAGCCACTCCGCCAGCGGCTCTGATCCAGGACACGGCATCCGCCGGCGTGGGCAGTTCACGCGCCACATAGGCCGGGCGCCCCTCCGCCAGATATCGATCAAAGGCGTCCTTGGCCGATGTGACATATTTTTTGTCCATTAAGAGCCGTGCAATATGCGGTCGGCCGACCGAATCCGTGCCGGCCAGGGCTCGCACTTCTTCATAGGTCACGTCCAAGCCCAGTGAGCGCAGCCGTTCAATGATCTGCGGATTGCGGGTATGCCGGCTCGCGCGCAAGGCGGCCAATCGTTGATTCAGTTCTGGATCCTGCCACTGGATGCAATAGCCAAGGATATGGAGTTCACTATTGCCTACGGAGGAACTGATTTCCACGCCGGGAATGATTTCAATTCCCAGCTCAGTTCCGGTTGCGATGGCTTCGGGAATGCCGGACACAATGTCGTGGTCCGTGATGGCCAGTGCGGTGACTCGTGCCTTGTGCGCAAGCTGTAGCACCTCAGCAGGAGAGAGGCTTCCATCGGAATGGGTCGTATGGAGATGGAGGTCGAGGCGACTCATGCCGACTCGCGCGGCAGGCTGCCGGGGCCCGCCTGTTGGGCGACGAGTTGTGCGGTATAGACAGATCTCGGTCCATGGCTGCCGTCATGCTCGCCTTCGTCATACGAGAGCACGCGGAGGGTAGATGTGAGCCTGAGCAATTCGTTGTGCGCGAGGCAAAATTCCCATCGGCGCGGATGGCGATGACGCATGTAGTTGTCGATGGTGAAGGTTTCGTAGATCAAGATCCCGTTCGGCTTCAGTGATTCAATGAGCGCGGGAAACAATGCGCGGTGGAGATAAAACAATACGACAATGACGTCATATTCCTGTTTCGGAAATTCCGGGCGCGCATCGGTTGTTGTCCGTTCAAGGTCGACCGTCCGGACGCTGATATTAGGAAGGTTTCGTTGCTTCGCCGTGGCGGAAAGCTGGATCATGGCCTGTTCATCGCGATCCATCGCATCGACATGAAATCCGTGCGAGGCGAGATAGAGCGCGTTCCGTCCAGACCCGGCCGCAACGTCGAGTGCCTTGCCTTTTGGCAGGCGATGAAGTTGCTGAGTCAGAAATCGTGCCGGAGTCGGCGCCGAATCCTGAACTTGGTGAGCCAGCCGCGATCGTTCGAATTGGACACCTACGGAGCCGGTCACATGCTCCAGTGGAGGCGCAAGCTTCCGCACCCACACCTTGGCCCGTTCGATGGGAAATTCCGCAAAGAGCATGG
>CAZVEZ010000417.1:0-1723 GCA_964626135.1 uncultured Nitrospira sp. | reverse complement strand
GGCCAGCTTCCTTGCTCGCAGACCGCGCACGATCAGAATGTGCTCGGTCGATGCGCGCAGTAGAAGCTGATCCGCCCATCCCGTCGCCACCCGTCACGAGGTGGTAGAAGGAGGAGAAGAAGATGATGGAACAGACTTGTCGGTGTTGTAGCTAATGTGGCGGCGTAGTGTGGTGTTCGTTCTAGGAATGAGTCTTGCGGCTTGTGCGGGGCCGGAACCGATGCTGCGGTCGAATGCGAAGCTTCAGCTGCAGGGGCGGGAAGCGGCGAAGATTGATGTTGCCGCCTGTCAGCAGAAGGCTGAGGCGGCTGGGTTGAAGCCGGGCACCGGCAACCGAAGCGGCAATGTAGCCGCTGGAGCCGGGTTGGGTCTCATTAGTGGCGCTGCGGTGGGGGCATCCAGTGGACTCCTTGGTGGCGCGGCGGGTGTGACGATCGGGGCAGCAGTCGGGGCCACGCTCGGAGTCATCATTGGTTCAGTGGGCGGTGCCTATAGGCCGCTCGATCCGGATCCTCCATACGGCGATGCGGTTGTGCGGTGTTTGCTTGAAAAAGGGTATGACGTGTCGGGGTGGCAGTGAAGGAACGGTCTCACAGCCAGGGCATCCCTTTGCTCCCGGAACGCGCACGATGAAACAGTGCTCGTTCGACGGCCGCAGTCGGGATTACCCTGGCTGCGAGACCTGAGAGAGCGATAGGGGGAGAAGCGGAAATGCGAGGAAGGGCCTCGTTCGACGGGCGCAGCAGGGCACTATGATCCTACCTACAGAAATCCATCTCGTTTCGCGTCTGCAATAAACTGATCGGTATTGCCAGAAAAAGCTTCCTCGTACTGAGTGGTCAAGAAGTTTATCCAAAAAAATGGCAGGAACCCGATCCAATTCACAGCTTTTCTGTGGATAGGGTAGCGATAACTCTGTTTCAGAGTATTGTCCACCAACACATCGAAGTGAGTCTCGTAGGCAATGCCCTCGAAATAGCATGGAATGACACCCAAGGACAAGCTAGACGCTGTGCACCACGGCGACGAATAAGGACCAACCGTTTGATAGACGTTTACGTGCGTACCAATAACGGGAGGAGTTGAAACAACCATTACCTTCATAAATCCTGAATGGCGCTCGAGGTGGTCTTTAACCAACTGGCTTTGCGAGGGAAGAGTTTGAGGATTGCGCTCCAGTTTGTCGCGAGATTCTGGAATATATGAGAAGGAGATAAATTCTCGTCGGTTATTAAGAGGCTCGGCTAAAGGCATTCTTGCTGGATCAGCGGGGCCATAGTTCCCGATCGCGCAGGCACTATTGAGGAAGATGAGCACTGTTAGGAGCCCGAGAGGAATTCTCAATGTTGCCCCCTTGAAACTCTGAGTTATGAAGAGGAATTGGATAAATGAGATCTCGAAAAATCTTAGTGATGCAATGAATTCACAAGGATTCACTTTTGAACAGGCGATAGGATAATTCAAGTTACTCGGGAAATCGACCTACACCTCTTTCGATTCAAAGAAAGGTTTTTAAAGAAGACAAGTTTAACAAAGACTGGATTTGCAGTCGGTCACGACGAGATTCGTGACTTTCTCGCCTGCATCGAGTTCGATTGCCAGCCAGGCTAGGCCAGTTAGTTGTTCTTCTTTTCGGGCTCCCGATCCTTCTTCGATCAAGCTCACAATGTAGTAGCGGCCGGCGGGGATTTTGGTGAACCAGAAATGTCCGGTGGGGTTGGCT
>CAZVEZ010000416.1:0-1725 GCA_964626135.1 uncultured Nitrospira sp. | reverse complement strand
ACGACACAACTCAGGCGTGAGCGGCTACCCATACGGAAGGGCGAGGAACCACTTTATTTTCATAAAACCATCGGAAACGTCTACAATTACAACGAAATCATCAGCAGAATCGTAAAGCGTGGCTGCCTTTTCCGCTCTTGCTGATGCTGATTCAAACGAATCCTGATTCGGTACTGACAGTTGAAATGCGGTTATCCCTGCCGATCTATTTTCAACTCTCGTCATCCAATCACTCGGTTCCCCAAAAAAATTACCGCGTATACCACTAGATGTTATTGCCCCATAATCTCCAGATCCGCCAAAATCCAGAAATGATAAACTTGGAAGTTCAGCAAGATCTTGCGGTGATTCTATAGCTATTCCTCTAGATGTCAATAATTCGTCTAATGCCGCGGTAACAGGAGCCGCCGATGATGCGTCTTCTGCGTGCTGCTGAAATGAACGGATTGCGGACACAAGACTAGCTGCTCTCGCACCTGCCACAATAGAAAAAGAAACAGCACCTTGCGGAGTCTGCTCTTCAACCAAAAGCATATCTGTGGATGTGTTGCCCGGGGACAGTGGTTCACCAGACTGCGGTTCGATATCGTCAAGCGCGGCACGATCAGCCATTTCACGAGTGCGATTGTCAATAGTGTCAATTGAATTGACAAGACCATCAATTCTGCTATTTAAATTTTGTTCCATAGAGCCAATATCTTCGTCGATTCCTCTTATTTGTTCTTGTATTCCTCCAACTTGTCCGGCCAATGTGAAGGTCGATTGGACTAAGTAAGCTACGGCGAGCAGGGTAATTGCACTGGCTGCGGTGGCTACTTGTCCATATGATCGAGCGGACATGATTCGCTCGCCCAAGGAAAGCTGCAATTGGTCAAGCCGTCTACTCAGACTGAGCTCGTATTGCCCAAACGCAAGCGCCAAATCAGGGCCATCTTGCCCTGCCTTGTTTCGAAGCGCATCACTGAAGCTTCGAGGTTGCTGCTCATCTGTCATAGTGGCGCTTTCGTGAGTGCCGATAGGTTGCCCTCGCTACAAGCGACCTAACATCAAAAGGCTTATTGTTCAATTTGACGCGCGATGTTGTCCCGGTCAAGGCCTGCGCAAATTACCAAAATTCTTTGTTGAATCGTTGGTGGCTAAGCGGTTCCGGCCATCGGCGCTTCCAGAAAGGTGCCAACGCAACACACGGCAAGTGGGTCATCTTTCTAAACGCAAGTAGCACCGAGCCTCTTTAACCCTCCTGCTGTCCTGCATGAACGCCTTAAATTCAATAGTCGGGTGGGGCTCGCAGGCTGAGGGGACACCTCCCTTATTAGCCATTGGGAGCTCTGGGTCCGAGGTTCATGATGCTTCGGCTGGAGCCATGTGCTGTTCCACCGGGACGCCGGTGATGGCGGCGTGGATTACGTCGGGGTCTAGGTCGGTGCCGTTTGGCCAGGTTATGGTGCCGGTTTCGGGGTTGGGGGTGACCTGGGCGAAGTAGGTGGGGTCGACCAGGGGGGCTAGGACGCCGGTGAAGTCGATCATCTTTGCGATGTCGAGCTCGCCTTGGACGCCGTCCTCGAAGCGGAGGAAGAGACGGTGTTGGCCGAGGGGGCGGGCTTCGACGATGTCCTTCAGCATGGCGCTACTCCAGGGGTGCGATGCTCGGGAGCGGTTCGTGGCGTCGGGCGCGTTTAAACAGGGAGGTCTCCCTCTGAGCCGCACGTTCTGATCTTCGACCCG
>CAZVEZ010000415.1:0-1737 GCA_964626135.1 uncultured Nitrospira sp. | reverse complement strand
GCAGACACACGTTCCTCTATCCCCTCAGTGTGCATCCAGCGTCCACAGCCACAGGTCAACATGGCAAGTTGTCAGTGGTGAGTGGCGCGTGCGGAGCTCCAGCTTTGGAATCTTTCATGTCACAGCCTTCCAGCAAACTCTGCGATTCTTCATCTCACCCTATCTTCCCTGGATACAAGAGATAGAGCATTGTGTAGGTGGTGGTTCCGGTAACAAACAGAATGCAGTAGATCGCCATCGTAAAGCGCCCAAGCGCTCGGTGGCGATGCCCGCCGTCAGGCCACAAACGCTGGATCGTCATTTCTACGGCGAACACAACTGCGACAATGGCGAGAAACCCAACCCACACTACGAGCCGCCCCATACGGAGACGATCTACGGCTAACATATATAGCAAATACGCCACGACCGGCAGACAGAGAAGGCCGAAAATCATCCCGATTTTTCCCCAAGTCGTCTGCAGAACACGATCGCTCAGGACTCTCCGCCCTTGCTCGATGAACTGCGCGCGGAACCCCAGAACAATCATGTAGACCGCCATGACCAACCCGACGATCACCAGCACGATATGAACAATAAGGATGGGGATGAACACATTCTGGTAGAGCGCTTCAGATCCACCGAATCCCTCTTTCCCTTCAAAAGCCAATACGCCCAATTGGCGAAATAAATAATAGCTGATAAAGAACGCCAACATGGCGATCATCCCGCCAAACATCATCCAATGATGGGCATCCGCCCGATGCCTCCGCGCCTGAAACCAGCCGAATACGAAGAGCCCCGTAAAGAGCGTCGCCATCAGCTGGCTGACATCAGCCCCAACTGTAGCGTGAGTTCCGAAAAATCCCGGCTCTCTCAGCCATTCAGACATAACGCCCTTTGTCACCGCGCGGGACTCGCGAGACTTGCGAGAAAAGCGCGGCGGGTCGGAAGTTCCATCTTTGCGAGTCACGCCTGTCGCGCGCGTCTCGCGTTTCTCGCTCAGAATTCACCAGCTTTGACACCCTGCACAACGGCTGACGGCTCCAACTCTGTCACGGCCGAAAAACCGGCTTCTTTCATCCACTGAACCGCATCTGCCGTCTTATAGCAGCCGCCCTGTTCCGTGTTCACAAGAATGTGGACCGCAAACGCCGTGGTCCAGGCTGGAGCAGTTCCGGCCTCATTTAAGAATCGATCCTTGATGACCAACCGACCGCCGGGCGCCACATGGGCCCAGACCCGCTTCACCAATCGCGCATTGGTCGAAAAATCCTGATAGTGCAGGATGTCGGACATTAAGACGACATCGTAGGGTTCACCCAGTCCGTCCTTGTTAAAATCGCCGGGGAACAATGTAATCCTCGATTCCAACCCGGCTTCTTTCACTGTTCGTTCCGTGAGTTGGAGCGTCGCGGGCAAATCGAACACCGTAGCAGTCAGCTTTGGATAGGTCTGACAGAACGCAATCGCATTGGTCCCCGCTCCCCCTCCCAAGTCCAAAAATCGAACAGGCCCACTGAGTTGCAGCCGCCTGGCAAGATCCGGCCCGCTTTGCTGGCCAATTCGATGGAGCACGGCCAGCACATTGCTGCCTAAATCAGGATCGGTTTCAAACACATGCCGGTCAACCGACCGTTGTCCTGTACGAATCGTCTGTTCCAATTTGCCCCAGTTATCCCATTCCGCGTCGTGAAGCAGAAGAAGATGCCCGACATATTGAGCAGAATGCCTGACCAGATAGGTAGTCGCAACCGT
>CAZVEZ010000414.1:0-1755 GCA_964626135.1 uncultured Nitrospira sp. | reverse complement strand
CTCCAGTGATTCCGAGATTCGATAGGTTCGAATCTACACGTTGAGCCTCTGAGCGCGGCGAGAACGCCGCTGGCGGACTTTGTCAACCGCCTGCTAGTCCGATGGCGGCGCTTCGATCTTCAACACGCGTGTTGCCAAGGGAATGGACATCCCCTGTATGAGGACGGACGTGAGCGCGATAAAGAACACCAAGTGGAAAATTGTATCGGCCTGCTTGACTCCGGCCAATATGGGAAATGTGGCCAGGATAATCGGCACGGCTCCACGGAGCCCCACCCAGGCCACAAACGTCTGTTCGCGATACGGCATCGCAGAAAAAGCCAGCGCCGCGTGGACAGCCACAGGACGAGCGACAACGATCAGGAAGAGAGAAATCAGAAGGCCCGCCCAGGCGATCGGCATGAGCCGCGTCGGGAATACCTGCATGCCCAACATCAAAAACATGGTGACCTGCATCAGCCAGGCGAATCCATCGTGAAACTGCGTGACACTCTGCTGATGAACAAACGGCTTTCGCTGCATGATGAGCCCCGCCAGGTACGCGGCAAGAAAGCCGCTTCCCTGCAGAAGCGAGGTCAGGCCGTATGTCAGCAAGGCCAGCGCCACCGACAGCACCGGATAAATGCCTTCCAACTCCAAGTTGAGGGCATTGAATAACCGTCTCATGATCTCTCCCATCGCAATGCCAATCACCGTTCCGATGGCCATTTGCATGAGAAAGAATACGACGAGCTCTCCGAAAGAAGTCGAGGGTTTCGTCAGCAGTTGAATGAGCGCGATCGTCAGGACGACCGCCATCGGATCGTTGCTGCCGGATTCCAATTCGAGCAATTGGGCCAAACGCTTGGGGAGCTTGGAATTCCTCGCTCGAAGCACCATGAAGATGGCCGCGGCATCGGTGGACGACACAATCGCGCCGAGCAAAAGCCCTTCCAGGAAGGAGAACCCCTGGACCCAGGAGACGACAAACGCTCCGACCAGCGCTGCAGTGACCAGAACCCCGATCGTCGAGAGAGACAGCCCCTGCCACAGGACCGGTTTTACCCCCGTCCATTCCGTATCCAATCCCCCGGAAAACAGAATCATGACGAGCGCAATGATCCCCAGCGACTGCACCAGAGACGGATTGTCGAAATACATGTCGCCCGGACCGTCGGACCCCGCCAACATGCCGATGGCTAGGAACAAGACCAGCGCGGGGATGCCGATCCGATTCGAAAGCTTGATCGTCAGCACGCTCAAAATGACAAGGCTGGAGAAAACGATGAGGATCCACTCAAGAGAAGTCGGCATTGTTCCAGTAGTGGTTGAGTCTGTTGGACGCGAACAGGTGCGATCTATAGCACAGACCGCCGAACCGTGCCAGCCACAAGATGCGGTCACAGCGACCGCCTGCTCTCCGAAAGACAGGGGAGAAGAGTCCGGAGCGGTCGGCACATGACCAGCCCTATTGTGTGCTTCCAATGGGAAGCGGATTACGACTAAGATGGCCGGACGAGGCGATACGTGAATCGATGAGGGCTTTACGATCTAGCCCGCATTATTCATGAAGGTTCGTCGCGAAAGCGTGCAGACGCGAAGCGAGACGGGCACGAGCTCTGAGGCATACTCGTGTAGTATGTCGAAGGGCTGAACGGCGAGACTGCCCGTCGTAGCCGTGTATCCGCGCTTGCAGCAGAAGCTTCATGAATACATGAATAATGAGGGCTAGGAGTCTATCCTGTCATGTCTATCCAGTGGTTTCCCGGGCACATG
>CAZVEZ010000413.1:0-1758 GCA_964626135.1 uncultured Nitrospira sp. | reverse complement strand
GCTGATCGTCACCTGGTCGGACGAGGCGGCTGAGCGTCTCTATGACGATCTGCATTTTTTCCATGATCTCATCGGCCTTCCCACAACCCCCCTCGCTCTGTTCCCGAGATGGGAAACCTTGCCGTACGAGGGGAGCGCGCCCCATGTCGGTCTGATTGCACACCGGATGAACACCCTGCATCAGATCCGGACCGCACCACAGACCTGCCTGGTCACCTCCATCGCGGCCCTGATGCAACGGCTGTTGCCCGTCACGACCTTCACCTCCACCACCTTGCAATTCAAGCTGGGCGGCACGATCGAACGAGAAGTCCTCGTCGGAGGACTGTTCCGCCTCGGATACCGGCGAGTCTCGGTTGTGGAAATCCCCGGTGAGTTCAGTCTTCGGGGCGGCATCGTGGATGTGTTCTCGACAGCCTATGCCGACCCGCTCCGTATCGAATTTCTCGGCGAAACGATCGATTCGCTCCGCCGGTTCGATCCCGCCACGCAAAAATCCACTGCGAAGGTGGATCGCGCAGTCGTGCTTCCTGCGCGCGAGTATCTGCGTGCACAGACTTCGCCGGATGCGCTGGCTCCCATTCCGGTGGATGCGGAGTGGCGCGCGCCGGATCTGTATTTCAACATGGACACCCTCTTCGACTACTTCGGCGAACGGCCTCTCCTGGTCCTGGATCAGCCGGCTGCATTGGAAGGAGCCTGCGCGGACCTCTGGAGCAAGATCGACGACGGCTATCTCCGCCACGCCGATCGGGAAACGGTCACACCCTATCCGTCGCCGGAGCGGTTGTTTCTCTCCTGGCCTGAACTGATGGACCGCACGAACGGCTGGCCCTCGCTTGCCCTCGAGCCGCTGACCGCGAGCGATGCGTCATGGAATCCGGTCAAAGCCTTTCCCGCTCAGACCCCGGCCAGCGCCGGCCTCGGAGCCCGTGGCATGCCCTTCAGCCAGACGCTGGCCATTATGGATCGCTTGCGGGAGGAGTCCCGTATCGTGCTCGTCGCGCGGAGCCGCGGCCAAGTGGATCGCTTGCTGGCACTCTTACGCGAACACGATGTGCCGGCGATGGAATGGACGACGGGGGCCTGGGCCGCTTCCAATAACACGAAAGCGCCGTTCTATGCCCTGCATGGCGATTTGTCTGCGGGGCTGCTCGCGCCGGACTTGCGATTGGCCGTTCTGACTGAAGAAGAGCTGTTTGCCAAAGGCGCGCGCCACAAGCCGCAGGCGAAGAGCAAGGCCGCGACCTTTCTGTCCTCGTTGGAAGATCTCAATGTTGGCGACTATGTCGTCCATGTCCAACATGGCATCGCCAAATATCGAGGTCTCAAACGCCTCTCGGTGCAGGACTTCGACAGCGACTATTTGATCCTGGAATTCGCCGGAAGCGACACGTTGTATGTCCCGCTGGAGCGGCTCGATCAGGTCCAGCGGTATAGCGGGGCGGACGGCCACGCGCCGAGACTTGAACGTTTGGGCGGGACCAATTGGGCCAAAACGACTGCGCGTGTGAAGAAAGACATCGAAGAGATGGCTCACGAGTTGGTGGACCTCTATGCCAACCGCGAGCTTGTGACGCGCCATGCCTATGGATTCGACAGCACGATGTACCACGAGTTCGAAGCGGCGTTTGAGTATGAGGAGACGGCGGATCAACTCAAAGCGATCGAAGATATTACGCACGACATGGAAGCCAGCAAACCGATGGACCGTCTGGTGTGCGGCGATGTCGGGTACGGAAAAACCGAAGTGGCCAT
>CAZVEZ010000412.1:0-1799 GCA_964626135.1 uncultured Nitrospira sp. | reverse complement strand
CTCCATCGCGAGCAGATGGCCGATGGCCACGTCATCGACGTCCACGATGTTCATCCCGGTTTCAATATAGGCCGGCATGCGGCCTTTCATAAAATCGACGATGAGCTGTCCCGTCGGGGTCGGTTTTACGTCGCCGATGCCGACCGGTGCGCTCGGATTCACGATGACGACCGGCAGCCCGGCCTTCGCGAGTTTTAAAACTTCTTGCTCTGCCAGGTATTTCGAGCGTTTATAATGGCCGGCCATCTGTTCGAGCGAGACGGGCGTCTCTTCCGTGCCGAGCCCTCCTTCGGGCGGCAGCCCGATGGCGCCGATGGTGCTGCAGTAGACAATCCGTTCGGTGCCGACGTCCCGAGCCGCCTCCAGCAGTGTCTTCGTGCCGGTGACGTTGACATCGTAAAAGATCGACGGGTCTTTGGCCCAGAGCGCGTAGTGCGCCGCGATATGGTAAAGCTGCCGGCAGCCGGTCAGTGCCTGGCGCAAGGAGTCCTGATCGCGCAGATCGCCTTCGACCCGTTCGACGGTCATTCCCTGTAGGTTCTGGAGATCCGCTCCGGGGCGGGCCATAACGCGGACTGCGATGCCACGGTTCACCAGTGTGCGCGCCACTGCGCCGCCGACGAATCCGGTGGCACCGGTGATGAGGGCCTTCATAAACTGGTGAGGGGTAAGTGGTAAGGGGTAAGGGGTTGGGTGACGCTCACATCGAATAGTGCTTTCATCAGGGTGTCTTTCCTCACCCCTAACCGGTTAGTTCTTTCGCGATGTAATGTAGCGGGCCAGATCGCGGAGCGGGTCGGCGTCCGGCCCGAACGAGGAGAGGCGCGCGATTGCGCGGGTGACGCAGTCGTCTGCCAGTTTTCTCGCTCCCTCGGCTCCGTAGAACGTCGGGTAGGTTTTCTTTCCACGTTCCGCGTCGGTATTGGGGTTCTTGCCCAGTTCCTCGCGCGTTCCCGTCACATTGAGCACATCGTCCGCGATTTGAAAGGCCAGTCCGATATCCTCGGCAAAACTTGTGAGGTCGTCCAGTTGACGATCTTCTGCGCCGCCGGCAATGGCGCCCATCCGCACCGCTGCGCGGATCAACATGCCGGTCTTATGTTTGTGGATGTTCTGGAGCGTTGGGAGGTCGATGTCTTTGTTCTCGGCTTGGATATCGAATACCTGACCGCCCACCATGCCCATGTTTCCTGAGCCGTAGGCCAGTTCTTGAATCAGCCGCACTTGGCGAACCGGGTTGCAGTCCTTCATGAGATCCGGGCGGCTGCAGAGGTCGAACGCCATCGTCAGTAACGCATCGCCTGCCAGGATCGCCATTGCGTCGCCATAAACTGTATGGTTGGTGGGTTTCCCGCGCCGGAAGTCGTCGTTATCCATCGCCGGCAGGTCATCGTGAATCAAGGAGTAGGTGTGGATCAGTTCCAGCGAACAGGCGACCGGCATCAATCCCGGCGCCGGCTGCCCCATCGCTTCTGCCGCAGCAATGGCCAGGATCGGGCGGACTCGCTTTCCTCCCGCCATAAGGCTGTAGCGCATGCTTTCGTGGAGCGTCGTCGGTGGGGTAGCAGCAGGCGGCGTCACCTGGTCCAGGAAACGATCGACTTCAATCCGCTTTTGTTCGAGATAGTCCTTGATATTCATGAGATCTCGGTCTTGTCGGGGGACTGGCGTCAATCGGCGCGGAGCGTAACAAAAGGTCCGGAGGCTGTCAAACAGAAGGGGAGGGAATGACACCCGCGCTGGTCCCTTGCTCCCGGAACGCGCACGATCAGAATGTGCTCGTTCGACGGCCGCAGTGG
>CAZVEZ010000411.1:0-1807 GCA_964626135.1 uncultured Nitrospira sp. | reverse complement strand
CTAGCAATGAACTCGTTTTGAGCATCCCGCAGGGTTCAGCGGCTGTATCTGAAATGATCCAGAATTGAATCAAGCGAGATACGAACAACGCTTCACGAGCTAGAGGCTCTTCATCGCTGAATGTGCGGCTTTGATCGTGTAGTCGATATCGCGGGTTGAATGAGCGGTTGAGAGGAAGGCGGCTTCAAATTGAGAGGGGGCCAGGTATACTCCCTGCTCCAGCATCGTATGAAAGAATTGCCCGTATCGCTTCGTGTCCGACAGTTTTGCGGTATTCCAATCCACCACCGGGCCTGACGTAAAGAAGGCTCCAAGTATCGAGCCGACCCGGGTTTGTGTGAGTGGCAGGCCGGCTTTTTTTGCAGCCTCTCCAATCCCTTGGGCCAGTGCGGCTGATTTCTCTTCCAGTTTTTTGTAGACCCCACGGGCTTTGAGCTGCTTGAGGGTTTCAATGCCGGCGGACACGGCTAATGGATTTCCCGACAACGTTCCCGCCTGGTAAACCGGCCCCACCGGCGCGATCAGATCCATGATCTCTCTCCGTCCTCCATAGGCGCCGACCGGCAATCCTCCACCGATGATTTTCCCCAACACCGTCAGGTCCGGCGTAATGCCGTAGAGTGTTTGGGCTCCTCCGTAGGTTACGCGAAAGCCGGAGATCACTTCGTCGAAAATCAGGAGAATGTCGTTTTCTGCGGTGAGCCGGCGGAGCGCCTGAAGGAAATCCTGCGCCGGTGGCACGACACCCATGTTTGCTGCGATCGGCTCCAGGATAATGCAGGCGAGCGTGCTCCGATGTTCCCTGATGATCTGTTGAACCGCTTGGATGTCGTTATACGGGACGGTCAAGGTATGCTTCGCAAAGTCAGCCGGAACTCCCAGCGAGTCCGGGATTCCCAAGGTGGCCAGACCTGAACCGGCTTTCGCCAGTAAGTAATCGCTGTGGCCGTGGTAGCACCCTTCAAATTTGAGAATGCTGTCTCGCTTCGTAAATCCCCGGGCGACACGAATCGCGCTCATGACCGCTTCGGTGCCTGAGCTGACGAGGCGGACTTTCTCCATCGATGGGAAGGCCTGGCGGATCATGCGGGCGAGCACAATTTCCAGCTCGGTCGGCGCGCCGTAACTGGTTCCGTGTGCGGCAGCCTGTTTGATCGTCTTGACGACCGAAGGAGCGGCATGACCCAAAATCATCGGGCCCCATGACAATACGTAGTCGATGTAATTGTTCCCATCGACATCGTAGAGGTGGGAACCTTTGGCGCGCGTGATAAACCGGGGCTGGCCTCCGACGGACCGAAAAGCGCGCACCGGACTATTCACTCCCCCGGGAATAAGCTGTTGAGCCTCTGCGAAAAGTTTGGCGGACCGAGTAGTTTTCATAATGGGGGCGCACAGTACCATGCAGCTGAGCCTCGGTCAAGAAAGAGGAGGTTCATGTGGCGTGATAAGGCGACCGGGGCCAAAAAGTGTCCGAACAGATACATTTCTCAACATTTTTTTGCAGGCTGTTTTCCTGCAAAGCAGGGACATTTCGTAATCCCTTGGAAACGTGTCGATTCATCTTACCGATCGAGTTCGGCGTGAGTTTTGCGTAGTGGATGTATGCACTATTTAAAATTCTAGAAAGCGATTATAAAGAACACACGATGAAGATTGTCTGTTCCTGGTGCCGACATGAGGGGAAAGCCGAGCTGGTGGGCGAGAAGGCGCCGTTCGACGATGCGAGGGAGACGCACGGGATCTGTGTCGTTCATCGCCATAAAGTCGAGGCCCACTGGCAGGCATCGATTCATACCGCTTCACG
>CAZVEZ010000410.1:0-1837 GCA_964626135.1 uncultured Nitrospira sp. | reverse complement strand
TTGGCGTTGCTGATTTGTTTTCCGGGGGAGGGGTCTTTGTGAGTTGCCGACGCAGTTACGCCCCATCGCTGCTGTGCCGTTGCGCAGATATCACTCCATGTATAGGGCCGGCCATCGCTGACGTTGTAGGTGTCACCGGGCTTTCCTTTCTCCAGCGCGAGCAAGCAGATGGCGGCTAAGTCCTCTACATGAATCAGGTTCACATACTTTCGTGAGAGGCCGACGCGGCCTTGTCTGATCCAATCCAAGGGGTTCCGTCCAGGCCCGTAGATGCCTGCCACACGAAGAACGATGGCGCCGCAGTCCTTCCGCAAGAACTCTTCTCCCTGCACGCGGGATTTGCTCAGATCGATCGGCGCGGTCTCGTCAATCCAAGGCGGTGGGTATTCGGTGGAATGATCGGATATCTCGTAGGCCGATGTGCTGCCGAGTACGACGAGGCGGTTGAATCGCGAGTGCTGCGTTCCGGCCCATCGTTGAACTGCTGGTAAGGGAGTGGCCGGAAAGCACCAGATGAGATCGGCGCTTGCAGGAATGTTCTGCCAGGTCGAAGGCTGTTCCAAATCGAACGTGATGCGCTGTTCCGAGGGAATGCCTGCGAGATTGTTCAGAGGATCTCTGCTGGTAGCATGAACTGTCTGTCCTTGCGAAGTTCCCGCTCTGTGTAATACACGACCTGTGTAGCCGGATCCCAGCACAATAAGCGGTGATGCTATCTGTTGCGTCATTCAATACCGTTATCCATATAGTTTACCCATTTTTTCATAGTCACGTGAGTTGGTACAACTGTTGCCTCGATGAGAATTTTCTGGTTTCTGCCCTATCCGTACCTCATTCAACTGCTGCTTCGAGGCCCGCTGCAACCGCCATCGTACTCCAATTTCAACCTGCCGTCGTTTTCTGAGGAGATAACAACCACAAGGTGAAATCACACGCCTCATTCTTCTTGGGCATTCGCTGACACGGTACTAAGGGTATCTGTCACAATTGAAGAACCTGTTTGGATACAGGAAGGAGAGGCAAGTGCGGTGTATACTGGTTAGTGAGACATGGGATTGATGTCCCTCTGATAACAATGAAAGTTACGACTTGGCATATTGTTATTTCCCTTGGAATGTTATTCGCCCCGCTTGGCGCGAGAGGGGGTGATAGCGTCTCGGTTGCGAACGTTCTTGCCCAGCCGGAGGCCTTTCATGTCCGTGCCGTTCTATTTTCCGGGACGGTACGGGACCTGACCATTCTCCCGCAGACCGATGAGGATCTCCCGCTGAATCCGGACGGCGAGGGACATCTAGGCTTACGAGACAGATGCTATTTTGTTCGTCCCGCTTACAAGTTCACTCTCGATGATGGGACCGGCGGTATCGCAATTTCTGTTCGGCAAGGGGGGGCCTGCGTTCCTGGAGAGCCGCCATTCCTAGTCCCTCCTCCCATCATGGACGGTGATCGTGTGCAGGTCGATACGGTGTTGCAGGTCAATTCGACTTCGGACCTTTCCCAAAAACGCACTATTGATGCGCTCGCCACACGCATCGTCAAAATCCCTCAATGAAAGCATCGCTGTCAGTCTGAACACCTTTCGATTATCCTGTCGCAGGTGGCCATCAAGATGAGTTGGTGTACGTTCAATCATTCATGCGGACCGTCTGAAGGAACACTCAATTAGCACCTTCTTACGAGTTGCAAGCTGGATTAAGTCAAACTTGATGTTCTGGGCCACACTTTATAGTTCTGTAATATGGCACAACTGTTGCGTCATTTAGGAATTCGTAGGAGAATGCTCCCTATGAAATCCATTGCGTCTCTGTTGTCGATCATTGCCCTTGGGTTCGGACTC
>CAZVEZ010000409.1:0-1842 GCA_964626135.1 uncultured Nitrospira sp. | reverse complement strand
AGCAGCACCAGATCCGCATCCATGTCGAAGTCGCTGTTTGGGATTGCCGTGAACTTGCCGTTCTCGAACTTCACACGATTGCCATGGAGCTTCGTCACCTGGCCGTTGTGGCCGGTGAACTTCGTCGTCGAAATACTCCACTGCCGGTCGCAGCCCTCTTCATGCGCGTGGGAGGTGCGAAGCTGCATGGGCCAGAGCGGCCAGGGCGTGGAACCGTCGCGGGTCGGCGGCGGCTGCGGCAGTAACTCGAACTGATGCGCTTCGACGCAGCCCTGCCGGTGCACCGTCCCAAGACAATCGGAGCCGGTATCGCCGCCGCCGATGATGACGACGCGCTTGCCCTTTGCCGTAATCGGCTCCTCCGTGATCGTGTCGCCGGCGTTCCGCTTGTTCTGCTGGGTCAAAAAGTCCATCGCGAGATGGATACCCTTGAGTTCGCGGCCCGGGATCGGCAGTTCACGCGCCTGCTCCGCTCCCATCGTGAGGCCGACGGCATCGAACTGCTGCCGCAACTGTTCGCCGGTGATGTCCTGCCCGATCGAGACGCCGGTCTTGAATTCCACCCCTTCGGCTTTCATCTGTTCCAGCCGGCGATCGATGACCCATTTTTCCATTTTGAAATCGGGGATGCCGTATCGCAGCAGACCGCCGATGCGATCGGCCTTTTCGAAGAGCGTCACACTGTGGCCGACGCGCGCCAGCTGTTGCGCCGCTGCCATACCGGCCGGACCTGAGCCGACGATGGCCACGGTCTTGCCCGTCTTTACCACCGGCAGGACCGGCTCAACGAAGCCCTCATTGAACCCGCGGTCGATGATATTCCACTCAAGGATCCGGATAGAGACCGGATCTTCGTTGATGCCGAGTACGCAGGCCCCTTCGCAGGGCGCCGGGCAAAGCCGGCCGGTAAACTCCGGGAAGTTGTTTGTCGTATGGAGCGCCTTGAGCGCGTCCTTCCAACGGCCACGATAGGCCAGATCGTTCCATTCAGGAATCAAGTTCACAACCGGACAGCCGGTGTTTCCCTGGCAGAACGGCACGCCGCAATCCATGCAGCGGGCCCCCTGTGCCTTGAGATCTCCCTCGGAGATGGGCTCATACATCTCCTTCCAATCGAGCACACGAAGCTCGACCGGTTTCCGCTTGGGACCCCCGCGGGTATATTTCATGAAACCTTTTGGATCACCCATATCTTCGAGTCCTGAGCCCTATCCCCTACTTAATCAACTCTGTTCCTAACCCGCATTATTCACGAAGGTTTCTACTACAACCGCCGATACGCTGCTCCGACGGGCGTGCTCGCCACTCAGTCGGTCAACATACGGTTCAAGTATGCTTCCCTCCTTCCCGGCTGCGCTTGCCCGTCTCATGACGCGTCTCAGCGGTTTCGTCACGAATCCTCGTGAATAATGCGGGCTAACTCTACCCCTTACCCCTTACTCCTCACCCCTTACTTCTGGGCCGCTGTTTTCTTCTTCTTCCGTTCTTCCAGTACACGCTTGTAGTCTACCGGCATCACCTTTTCGAACTTCGGCAAGATCGCCTCCCAACTATCGAGGATGCGTTTCGCGTTCCGGCTGCCGGTATGCATGAAATGAGACGTAATCATCTGATGCAGGGTCTTCTTGTCGTCCGCCGTGGTGACCTTCTCCAATTCCACCATGCCGAGGTTGCACCGGGATTGGAACTGGTCGAACTCATTCAGCACAAAGGCTACGCCGCCCGACATGCCGGCGGCAAAGTTCCGTCCCGTCGTACCCAGCACCGCGACGACCCCGCCAGTCATGTACTCGCAGCCGTGATCGCCGATCCCTTCGACCACCGCCCTGACGCCGCTGTTCC
>CAZVEZ010000408.1:0-1843 GCA_964626135.1 uncultured Nitrospira sp. | reverse complement strand
CACCTCGAAGCACTGCGAGAAACCCGTCGACTCACGGTAGCCGCACTTTCCGCCGCCGGCGAACGGGTCAGCATCGAACCCTTGCCCGATGCCTCCCCGTTCAAAGACGCCAGCCTGTATCTGGAACGCATCATCCATGCGATCGAGGAAGCCGAAAGGAAAACCCACCTTCTGCAGGAGGCGCGCCGGGTCATCGAGGAGGTCAGGGCACTTAGTCATTCGTCAGACCCGGATAAACTGAAGGGGATTCATGACGCCATCCGGGCCATCGAAGAACAGACGGTCCCGGAGTTCGCAGGTGATGTCGACACCTTCAAGAAGGCGCTGGATCCTGTTAAATGGCTCGCCGAATACAGCTGGCGCCGCAATTCGCTGTCCGATGATGGGTACGACACGTCTCGTCAGGAGTTGGAAAACAACTACGGCCGGTGGCTGCTTCGAGATCTTGACCGTGGCCGGATAAAGATCATCCCTAAAAATGACGAGCCTGATGGCCCCGACTCGAATCCAGACGAACCCCGGGTGCCACCCATTCCTGTTGTCACCCCAACCGAAGTAGAAGCGAGAAGTGTCGCCGAGATACCCGAACACGAGGAGCCGCTCGCCACCGATCCCATCTCTGAGGACATCGATGATGCCCCAATAGAGCCGGCAGACCTGGTCGACTCTGTTGCTGTCACAGATCGGATCGATGACACCCCAACTGAGCCGGCAAGTCCAGTCGACGACGTTTCTGTCGACGAGGGAATCGGCGAACCCGTACCCGAGCCGATCGATGACGAAGAGTCACCGCCTACGGAAATGAAATTGGACGGTGCCGATCCAGCGCCGGCCGTTCCAATACAAGGAATCGATCCCATTCCGAATATCACATCGCTCATCGGGAACGGTAGTGCTCCCGTTACTCCCGATGTAACTGACTTACCTGATCCATCTCCAGTGGCTCAACCGGAGTCGGAAACGGTTGTCGACAACGAATCCGTAGCGCTGCTTCCCTGGCGTTTTATCGAGCAGAACTGTCTGGGTCTGGCTTATTACGCCAGCCTTGCCATGGACCAGAAGGATAGCAGGGCCATTTATCCTCCTTCCTGGCTCATTCGCGCCGCGGCCATCGGACCGTTTATTGGTTTTAAGGACACCCATTGCGATTTGCTCCAGAGAGACCTTTCGCAATACGATGCCAAAGATGGACGCCACAAAACACGCGCGTTTAACCTCCTGCTCGCTACAGCCACGATCTCTCCGGCCCTTTTTGCGCCCAATCTAACCAATGCGCCGGCTTACCTTTCTCACGTGGAGACACCAAAAGAAATGGAAGCCCTCGCCCGGTGCATCCAGGGCCTAAAAGAGTATTGTGCCTTTCGCCTCCCGCTGGATCCGGCGCGCCTTAAATTCTCGCAGCACGGGGAGCGGTACGGAGCCAGATTGCAAGAAGAGGCGGAGGAATGGCTTGAAAACGCCGTTACCGTCACGATCAAGTACCAGTCAGCGACCAAAATCTGGCGCACCTGGGTCATGGATAACGGTCGTATCCGCAAGCTTCTTCAAGCCGTGATCATGAACAAGATCGAGGCGCGAGATGAGGTCGCGGATGCGGTGAGCATTTTTAGCGACTCCAAAAAGGTATCTCGCGAAATCAAGCTGCTTTTGCAACCCAATCAGGAGATCGAGGGCCGGGCTCGCCAGAGCCTGATCGAACGCGCCCACGAAGCGGCCATTCTGGGCGAGCGCTGGCTGAGCTGGTTGGCCTCTGCGCCCAAAAGTACCGTCAAAGATGACGAACGCCTTGCGAAATTGAGCGAGTTGCTCCATGACAACCTACCCCAGGCAAAGAGCGAATTAA
>CAZVEZ010000407.1:0-1849 GCA_964626135.1 uncultured Nitrospira sp. | reverse complement strand
CGCCGGCTGGGCATGTGATTCGGACGTTGGACGAGTTACTTCCGCTGGTAGGATGCTGAAAGACCGTTGTTTGGTTTGTCTGGTCTGTTTGGTTTGTTTCGTTGAACAAAAGTAGCTAAATAAACAAAACAAACCAAATAAACCTCAAAGAAGTTGCGGCACCAAATCTTTCGCACGGCCCTGCAGCGAGAGATCGACAAGATCAGATTGCGGGGTGCTCTCGAGATTGATCTCGATGACCAGTGCGCCGATGCCCTTTGCAACCGATGCAAATCCTGCGGCAGGATAGACGACTCCCGATGTGCCGATGACAAGAAAGAGGTCGCAGCCACGGATAGCCTGATCACAGCGGCGCAGGTCTTCCTCCCAGAGCGATTCCCCAAACCAGACGATATGAGGCCGAAGCAGTGCCTGACACAGCCGGCATGTCGGCAGGATGGGAAGAGGGATTTCCCGGTTTTCTGAGATGACCCCGCAGCCGGTACAGCGAACCTTCCAAATATTGCCGTGAATCTCGGAGAGGCGTTGAGATCCGGCGGTTCGATGGAGCCCATCGACATTTTGCGTGATGAGCCACATACGGTCGGTCCATCGCTGCTCAAGCTTGACAAGCGCATCATGAGCGGGATTCGGCGATTTCGTGGCGATCAATTCGCGCCGCCAGTTGTACCATTCCCAGACCAACTGCGGATTACGCTCAAAGGCCTCCGGTGTCGCGAGATCCTCCGCGCGAAAGTTGCGCCACAGGCCGTCCGTTCCTCGAAAGGTCGGCACGCCGCTGTCGGCAGAAATGCCGGCTCCCGTGAGAACGGTCACGTTCCTGGCGGAAGCGAGGTGTGCGCGGGCGAGGAGAATCTGGTCGTCGGTAGCCATTCTTAGTTACCCAGGTGGATAGGCTGAAGGTAGATTCAGGAAGAGAGAATCCCTCGTTGCCCGAAGAGTCCAGACACCTAACAGCCTTCAGCCTATCAACCTATCTGCCTGGGTGATTCTAGCGCATTTTGGCCGGCTGAATCTGCGTGGTATAGTCCGTGCCAGTTATTCTAGTGAGGTGCATGATGAAACAGATTCTCATGGTGGGGGCCGGGTCGGTCGGCGGGTTTTTCGGCGCACAGTTGGCAAGAGCCAACCTCTCCGTATCGTTCCTGCTGCGGCCCAAGACGCTCGCAGCCGTGAAGCAGAATGGTCTCACTATCCGCAGCGCCCAGGGCTCCTTTACCGTGCATCCACCGGCCGCCTCCGATCCGCGAGAGCTTCCGAAGCCTGATCTGATCATCCTCTCTGTCAAAGCCTACGACCTGGATGAGGTGCTGGGTCAAATCGAGCCGGTCATGACCGATCGGACCGTCATCCTCACCCTGCAAAACGGGGTCGATACCGAAGACCGTATCGTAGCGCGTGTTCATCGGGATTGTGTTGTCGGTGGTATCGCATATATCTACTCCAAGATCGCGGAACCAGGTGTCATCGATCACTATAAAAGAGGAACAGTGGCGATCGGGGAGCTGATGGGTCATCAGAGCGCTCGTCTGCTGGCCATTGCCGATCTATTCAAGCAGGCAGGGATTCCTTGTCAGCTGACCGATGATGTCCGGCGCAGCAAGTGGGAAAAGATGTGCTGGAATTGTGTCTTCAACCCCTTGACCGTGATGATCGACGACAAAGTGGCCAAGGCGCTCGACCATCCAGAGCTGCTGCGGGTAGTTCATCAGATCGTCGCTGAAGTCGTGGCGGTTGCGGCTACCGTAAAGGTTCCTCTCGCTGCCGATATGGCGGACAAGGTCGTGCGCTGGACCCAGGAGATTCGAGATATCCATACCTCGATGTACGATGATTGGAAGGCAGGCCG
>CAZVEZ010000406.1:0-1857 GCA_964626135.1 uncultured Nitrospira sp. | reverse complement strand
GGTGATCGGTAATGACTTCAGGCGGAGCCTTGGCTGTGAACTCCTGATTGCGCAGTTTCCCTTCCAGCCGCTCCATTTCTTTGGTTTGCTCCGATTGCTCTTTCATGATGCGATCCAGCGCTTTGTTGAGATCGACGTCTCCTGTCACCGCAATGCCGACGGACAATCCCTCTGTGACCAATCGGAGCAGGTTGCCGTCCGGCCAGTCACTTGTCGGGGATAGTACGACGGTGCCGCGGCCAAGATGAGCCAGGTAACTTCGGAGTTGCTCCAAATGACTCTGTTGCCGGGGGTCGTTGTGCGCGACGTAGAACGTGATCTGTTGTCCCGGTGGATAGTTCAAGAGGACGCGCGAGGTGCGGGCCAGGCCGATGGTCTGTTCGAGCAGCGTAAAGCGCTGGTCCATTTCGGGGGCGGTCCACGTCGCATCGGGTATGGGATAACGCTGCACTACGATGCTCTCACCCTGATGCGGAAGCGTGTGCCAGATCTCTTCGGTGAGAAACGGCATGAACGGATGCAGGAGGCGCATCGTGGTCTCGAGTGTTTCGATGAGGGTCTGTCTGGTCCCCGGCCCTTCCTGGCTCGCCGGGTTTTGGAGCGCAGGCTTGATCAGTTCGAGGTACCAGTCACAATACTCGTGCCAGATAAATTGGTATAGCGCACTTGCCGCGCGATCGAACCGATAGGCTTCCAATTCTGACGTCACCGACTGGATCGTCTGATTCAGGCGACTCAGAATCCAACGGTCGGGAAAGGCGCGCTCGAATGGGGCGATGGCCGTTCGTGGTCCATCGAGATTCATGAGGCTGAACCGGGCCGCGTTCCAGATTTTGTTCGCAAAATTGCGGTAGCCTTCGATCCGTTCCTCTGCGAGTTTGATGTCGCGCCCCGGCGAGGCCATCGAGGCGAGCGTGAAGCGGAGCGCGTCGGTGCCGAACTGCTCCATCACATGCAGCGGATCGATGACGTTCCCCTTCGACTTGCTCATCTTCTGCCCTTCGGCATCGCGGACCAGGGCATGAATATAGACGTCTCGGAATGGAACATCGCCCATGAATTTGAGGCCCATCATGATCATACGGGCAACCCAGAAGAACAGAATGTCGAGTCCGGTCACGAGAGTTGAGTTTGGATAGTACGTTTTCAGTTCAGGTGTTTGATCAGGCCATCCCAGGGTAGAGAAGGGCCAGAGGGCGGAGGAGAACCAGGTGTCGAGGACGTCGGGATCGCGAATGAAATTCCCTTCCTCACAGGTGGGGCATTTAGTAGGAGCAGATAAGGCGATGATGGGCTGGGCGTTCTTTGTGATGACCAGTGTGTATGTTTCTGTTTCTTTACTGCCTTGGATCTCTATGGATTTGAGATTAAAAATAGAGTTAGCGTTGCATTTTTTACAGTACCAAGCGGGAATCTGATGCCCCCACCAAATTTGCCGCGAAATACACCAATCGTTGATGTCCCGCATCCAGCCGAGATAGTTGTTGGTCCAGCCCTCCGGGATAATGCGAATCTTTCCGGTTTCGACTGCTTCGATCGCCGGTTCAGCCAGCGGTTTAATCTTCACAAACCATTGTGGAGAGAGATAGGGCTCGACCACAGTCTTACAGCGATAACACTTTCCGAGTGCCATCTTGTGATCTTCGACCTTCTCAAGATTGCCTTGTGCTGTCAGTGCCTCTACCACAATCGAGCGTGCTTTTTGAGCAGGTTTCATGGTGAGGCTCTGGAATAGTTGATCTTCTACCTTCGCCTCATGCAGACCCGATGGGTCCATCTTTGCTTCCTGGTTAAATAGAGAGATTCTAGAAAGATTGTGCCGTTCTCCCGCTTCAAAGTCGTTGAAGTCGTGCGCGG
>CAZVEZ010000405.1:0-1858 GCA_964626135.1 uncultured Nitrospira sp. | reverse complement strand
GGTTTCTCGATCTTCTCCAGTCCCCGGCTGCGAAGGCTGTCATGAAACGGTACGGGTTTGTCTTTCCTGGAGAGAGTGCAACCAGTCAGTGAATTTCACTGAAGGAGGGCATCATGAAGCTCAGCGCCAGAAATCAATTTCAAGGCACGGTCACCAGCATCAAGGAAGGTCAGGCGATGGCAGAAGTGGTTGTGAAGGTCGGCCATCTGGAATTCGTGGCAGCCATCACAGACGGGTCGGTGAAAAGCATGGGGCTCAAGGTCGATGACTCTGTGCTCGTCGCTGTGAAGGCGACGGAGATCATGATCGGCAAATAGTGGCGTGGATCCCTGTCTGCATTACTATGCGGTGTGAGTCCACGAAGAATAAAACGAGTGGCATCCGGCAAAGGGCGACCCACTGATGAATTGGACGGCAATCTGGCTGACGATCAAGTTGGCCTCACTCACGTCGGCGGTCTTGTTGGTCATAGGACTGCCGATCGCCTATTGGGTCAGCTTTTCGCGATGGCGGTGGAAATTTTTGGTGGAGTCGGTGGTGGCGCTGCCGTTGGTGTTGCCGCCCACCGTGTTGGGGTTTTACATCCTCGTTGCCATCGGCCCGCACAGCCCGCTCGGCGCTTTCTACGCGGATGTAGTCGGTCACCCGCTCCCATTCACCTTTGAAGGACTGCTCCTGGCATCGGTCCTCTATAGCTTGCCCTTTGCCGTTCAGCCGTTTGCGTCGGCTTTCGATCAGGTGGACCGGCGCCTGATCGAAGCCTCCTGGACCTTGGGCCTCTCGAAACTCCGTACCTTTTTCAAGCTCATCATCCCGCTCGCCTCGACCGGTCTCATCACAGGCGCGGTTTTGAGTTTCGCGCATACATTGGGGGAGTTCGGCGTTGTGCTCATGGTCGGTGGCAATATCGAAGGCGTGACGCGCACCGTGTCGATCGATATCTATGACGAGGTGCAGGTGCTCAACTACGCCGGCGCAGCCAAAACGGCTGCGTTCCTTCTGGTTGTGTCCTATGCGGTGTTACTGGTCGTCTATGCGATGAATCGAAAGGTCTGGGCTGCGTGGCCGCAGAAATGATCCTCGACATCGCGAAGTCTTTTTCCGGGCGGCCGCCTATTACAGCGAATCTGCGCTATCCCGTCGGTCAGTCCACTGTCTTGGTGTTGTTCGGGCCATCGGGATCCGGGAAGACGACGATCCTGCGCTCCATTGCGGGGCTTGAATGGCCTGAGCAAGGACGGATTCAATTCCTCTCACAAACCTGGCTCGATACGGCCCACGGGATACGAAAGGTTCCGCAGGAGCGCAACATCGGGTACATGTCCCAAGACTATGCGTTGTTTCCGCCCTATACGGTGGCAGGCAACATTGCTTATGGGCTGAGCGATCTCGGGACGGAGGAACGAAAGAAACGGGTTGCCGAGGCTGTGGACCTGTTGCAGCTTCAAGGACTGGAAGATCGGAAACCTCGACAACTTTCCGGAGGGCAGCAGCAGCGGGTCGCGCTGGCAAGGGCGGTCGCCCGCCGGCCGCAATTGCTGCTGCTCGATGAGCCGTTATCCGCGCTGGATGCTCCCACGCGCGCACTGGTCAGGGACGATCTCCGCCGGCTTCTGACGCAGTTAGCCTTGCCGTCCATTATCGTGACGCACGATTGGACTGAAGCGTTAGTTCTCGGCGATCTCATTGCCGTCATGGGTGCGGGAAGCCTGTTACAGGTCGGTCCCCCGCAAGAAGTATTCTCCAGGCCGGCCACTGCGAGTGTCGCACAGATCGTCGGTATTGAGACCGTCGTGCAAGGTTACGTGGTTGGAAATGACAATGGGTTGACGACTGTGTCGGTCAACGGAACGACATT
>CAZVEZ010000404.1:0-1867 GCA_964626135.1 uncultured Nitrospira sp. | reverse complement strand
CCGAGATCCCGATCCACGGGATTCGCGGTCACATGGACGACCCGCTGAAAATACTTGCGGTCAATTTTCACCGGACCGGCATTCAGCTTGAGCGACGCGACGTTTTTGAGAAGGACCGGTTCTCCGGTTCGTGCGATGAGAATGATATTCTCGATTGCGGTGAGGTCCTTCCGGTGTTCTTCCGCAAGCCAGGCGCTGATGTAGTACTCGTTCCCGTTTTGCGGGTCGGTGTAGATGATGGGGTCGGTTTGGCCGTTGCCGTTCAGCGAGAAGAGCACAGCGGTGGCGACGTCCGTTTCGCTGATACCGAGGAGCGCGGCCTTCTCGCGATCCACAACCACGTTGATCTCGGGGTAGTTCTCCTCGCGGCTGACTTCGATGTCGGCAAGGCCCGGTATTTGGTGCATGAGGCTTTCGACCTGCCGGATGATCTCTCGCGCTTTCTCGAAGTCGTAGCCGTAGATTTCGACGTCGACAGACTTCTGCGACCCGAAGCTGGTAATGCGCTTAATGAGCCCGCCCGGATCGAAAAACATCGCGACGCCTGGAAAGAGGGCTACGACGTTGGGCCTCACGTCGTTCATAATTTGAACTTGGTTTCGCTTCCGTTTGTCCGGCGAGACGAGATGGACGGAGATGGACGAGGTATGGGGGCCGGTGTTCGGGTTGAACAGGGAGGACCGGCCATGAGATAACACGCCGGTGCTGGAGACGATGGTTTCGAGCTCTTCGGCAGGGATCTGTGCCCGCAGCACCCGTTCTACCTCGGCCACTTGCTGCTCGGTTTTTTCCACCCGCTGACCGACCGGTCCGCGCAGGGTGATGCGGAACTGGCTTTCGTCCGACACCGGCAAGAACTCCGTGCCGATCTTGAGCGCCAATGCGAGCGAGCCGGCAAAAAGGACCAGAATGCCTGAGATCAGGAGCCAGCGATGGGCCAGGACCCAGCGGAGCGATTCCTCGTAGCCCTTGTCCAAGGACTCGTATCGCTCGCGGCTCCAATCCATTAGACGGACGAACCATTCCGGCATCGAACGGTGAGACTCCTGTTCCGGCTTGAGGAATTTGTAGCAGAGGGCCGGGGTCACCGTGCGGGATACGAAGAAGGAAGTGAACAGCGAAATTGCGATCGTGATGGTCAGGGGAATCAGGAGCAAGCGGGCAATCCCGGCGACGAAGAAAATCGGAAGAAAGACGACGACCGTGGTGATCGTCGAGGCGAGAATGGGCATGGCCACCTCGCGGGCTGCCTCCAGGATCGCCTCCCAGCGGCGGGGTGCGGTGTTGAGATGGCGTTGAATGTTCTCAAGTTCCACGATGGAGTCGTCGACGAGTCGGCCGACTCCGAGGGCCAGGCCACCCAGGGTGAACACATTCAGGGTTTGCCCGGAAAAGTACAGGACGATGAAGGTCACCATAATCGAGAGGGGAATAGAGACGGAGATGATCAGCGTACTCGTCAAATTGCGGAGAAACAGCAAAATGACCAATGCGGCCAGTAACGATCCGTGTAATGCCTGTTCGATGAGGTTGCTGATCGACTGGCGGATATAGATCGACTGGTCGAACGAAATGCCGATTTTCACGCTGGGTGGAATGCCGACCATCTTCGGCAGCGCCTGGCGCAGCGCATCCACCACCCCCACGGTGTTGGCGGTGGGTTGTTTATTCACCCGCAGATACACGGCTCGGGCCCCATCCGTCCTCACGATGTTGGTCTGAGTGTCAGACGAATCCGTCACGGTCCCGACATCCCGTACGCGTACGGGGCTGCCTTGCGGGTTGACCTTCACAATCACATCCTGGATCGGATCGATCGTGCGGAACTGGTTGTTGGTGAAGACGTTGTAGTCCAGATTGCCGGCTT
>CAZVEZ010000403.1:0-1870 GCA_964626135.1 uncultured Nitrospira sp. | reverse complement strand
GTCTCACTCACTGCTGCGGGGGCTGTTCGCGCATCGTCTTGCAGAAGAGTTCGGTCAGCGTGGGGTCGAAGGCGGTGCCGGCTTGTTGCTCGATCCGTTCCAGGGCTTCGTTGATGGGGAGAGATGTCCGTTCAAGTTTTTCTGCAGTCAGTTCATCGAAGGCTTGGGCGATGCCGACAATGCGAGCGAGCAGGGGGGTGGCTTCTTCCCGTAGGCCGAAGGGAGATCCCGTTCCATCCCATCGTTCGTGATGAAGGGCGATAATCTGCACAGCGTCTGCTGAGAGTCCCATTGCCCGGCCCATCTTCGCTCCGAGGTCGGGACGATGGATCTGCGGGTCGGTATCCATGTTCAACACCTGACTGTCCGGCATGCTGATCAAGTCGAGATCATGCACGAGCGCGCCGAGCGCGAGCGACTGCTGTTCGGCGATGGGAAGGCTGAGCCGGTTGGCGACCAGTGTCGAATAGAAACTGACGCGGCTTCCATGATTGAGCAGGTGGCGATCCTTGGCTTCTAAGAGGTCGGAGACCAGGGGTACCAGGGGCGAGGTCTCTTCATTCTGTGATGCGGAGGCCGCGCGCGTGCGGTTCATGGCGGTGTAGTCGGCGACGAGGGTTTCCCAGGCTTTCGTACAGGCAGGCTCCGGGCCCCAGAGTGTCGTCGAGCTGGTGAGGGCCGGGCGCAGATGATCGAGCCGCAGTTTCTTCTGAGCGGTCTGCAAGGAAATAGCCAATAACTCTGAGGCATTGAACGGTTTCAGGAGGAAGCCGGCTGCGCCATGGCGAATACAGTCCATTGCCGATTGAAGGCTGCCGTAGGCCGTGACCATGATGACTTCGATTTCGGCATGCGCGCGCTTGATATCGTGCAAGAGGTCCGACCCTGAACAATCGGGCAGTTTCAGATCCAGTGTGACGAGATCGACGCCGTGATCGTCGAGGACGGCCAGGGCTACGCGCGCATTCTCTGCGGTGAGAATATGGAAGTCCTGCCTGAGGATCTGCGTGAGCGCCGCGCGGGGCGCTGCCTCATCGTCAACAATCAGCACGGTCGGTCTCTGGTCGGTTGCCGCGGGGGCGAGAGTCGAGGACATGGTGTTACTTGTATCTCCAACCCCTCTATTGGTCAATGAATTCTCAGGAATATCCCAGACGGTTTCTCTGGTTTGTTTGGTTTGTCTCGTGTGTTTGGTTGAACGGGACTAACCCCACTACCAAATCAACCAAATGAACCAGATCAACCAAAGAAACCGAACCAACCCGTGGGCTAGGTTTCTTTCTCTCAACTTGGGTATAATCCGCGATCTCTCTATCACACGAGGAGCAACCATGGCTGAAAAAGACGACAAGAAGCGCGCGCTGGATCTGGCCCTGTCCCAAATTGAGAAGCAATATGGGAAAGGGGCGATTATGAAGTTGGGAGGAGCCGATGCGTCGGTGGATATTCCGGCGATTTCAACCGGGTCTCTCGGACTCGATATTGCGCTGGGCGTCGGTGGGCTTCCCCGGGGCCGGGTGATCGAGATTTTTGGTCCCGAGTCTTCAGGCAAGACGACTTTGACGCTGCATGTGATTGCCGAAGCGCAGAAGGCCGGCGGCACCGCGGCGTTTATCGATGCGGAGCATGCGTTGGATTTGACCTATGCGAAGAAGCTGGGTGTGCAGGTGGACGATCTGCTGGTGTCGCAGCCCGATACGGGCGAACAGGCGCTGGAAATTGCCGAGACGCTGGTCCGCAGCGGAGCGATCGACGTGATTGTGGTGGACTCCGTGGCCGCGCTTGTGCCGAGAGCGGAAATCGAAGGCGAAATGGGCGATGCGCATATGGGCCTGCAAGCGAGGCTGATGTCGCAGGCCCTTCGCAAATT
>CAZVEZ010000402.1:0-1891 GCA_964626135.1 uncultured Nitrospira sp. | reverse complement strand
CCACACTGACCACCGGCCTCGTTGCTTTCCCTTGAGCTCGTAAAGCCGGAAACCCGGCACGTTCATGTCCTCGATGCCTTGCGCCGTATCCAACGCGACCAACAGCATTCGCAATCGCTTTACGTGGTGCGGCTGGATGCCAGCGACGCTTCCTGATTCAAAGAACAGCCTCAGTCCTTTATGCCGAAACGACTGAATCATCCGATGATGATACCGTGTTGCGCATCACGCATCAATGACCTTGGAATCGATACGAGCCGCGCATCTCCATAGACCCTGTGCTCAACAGGAACGGGGCGAGGTCAGATCGCCCCAAATACCTTCGCCCACGAGAACCTGGAACCCATGAGACCGGAAGTGCCCGGCGTTGGTTGGTGCCGATGGAGGGATTCGAACCCCCGACCCACGCATTACGAATGCGTTGCTCTGCCAACTGAGCTACATCGGCGTTGAGCGACGCCTCGGAAGGCGCCGCACTGGGCAATATATGATTATACTGGAGTCCAGCAGCTGACGGCAACGCGGCGGACGACAGGCCTGTCGATGGGTCTGGAGCGACTCCTGCCCATCCAGCTGTACCGTCTCCTGCACCAGCTCGTTCCCTGAAGCTCGGCGGCCTGTGCCTGCAGGCTCGTGACTTGCGCCATGTGTAGCTTCTGCAACCTGACCAGCGCAGCCTCCCTTAGCCCACGCATGCTGTCGAGCGGACACTCGCCGTCGTCAAAGGCGACGCTCGCCTCACGCCGCTTGTTGCCGGCAATTCCGTAAAGGCGGTAGGACCGACCTCTATCGCCCGTGGCCGTCGAGCATCGCGATCACACTCCCAGTACTGCTTCAAACAAAAAGTGCGATCTCCAAACGTCTATCAGGCTCAAACATGAGGCTATAACTGATCACTATTTGCGTTTGCCGGGCAACTGGATCACCGTTTCTACAAAAGAAAGGGGCCGTCGGCCGATGCGAGGGGGGTGACGAATAGTGAATCCGTTCAGATCGGTGATCACCAACGAACACGGGTTACTTCTCTCGAGGGGGACTAGTTCCTTTTCTCGTTGGCGACAGACATACACGCATATTCTTGTTACTCAGTTGACGTAAGGCGAAATACCGAGAGCTCTCGGCTAACGTCGAGAGGAACAGGGGTTGTTCCTGTTGAGTATCGCTGCCCAAGCATCTCAGTTACACCGGGGGATTCTTCGTACTACCAAGGATAAAAAGTACTATGTGGGATATGAACAGTACCAACCGCTTCTGCTGGGCAGGGCCAACGGGGTTCGCGCTTGCCACGCTTTTCGCGACAGACATTGCAGCGCAGCAAATGGCAATCGACGAAATCGTCGTTTCTGCCCGCAAACGGGATGAGTCGATCCAAGACATTCCTCTCTCAATCACAGCGATCTCGAGCGAGGATATTGAACGACTGGGTGTCTCGAAGCTAAGGGACGTGGTGAACCTGACACCAGGCCTTTCCATGAGCGAGTTCGGAGCCGGTACACTGAATTTCCCCGTCATTCGGGGGATAACGAACCTGACAGCTGGCCAGTTTGCGGAGAACAACGTATCGGTCTTCTATAACGGCGCTTATCTCGTCAATTCCAACCTTATTGACACAGCGTTTCTCGACATTGAACGAATCGAGGTGATCAAGGGGCCGGTCAGTGCACTCTATGGCCGGAATGCCTACTCCGGTGTCATCAACTATGTCTCAAAACGTCCATCTGATGAATTTGAAGGAACAGCGAAAGTCGTTGCAGGTTCGCACGGACGCAACGGTCTACAGAGCTCGTTCACCGGACCCATTGTAGACGGCAAGGCCGGGTTCACCATCGCTGGCCGCCTAGACAACTTTGGCGGGACCTGGGAAGACGACATCACTGGAATCGACTTTGGC
>CAZVEZ010000401.1:0-1909 GCA_964626135.1 uncultured Nitrospira sp. | reverse complement strand
TTTCCGATCCGATTTTGTCGAACGTATGCTGACCGATCTCATGTCGTTCTCCTTCCTGGGTTTACATATTCATGGGCAGTCCGCCCTCAACAGCAGTCATCGGGAGGGGGACGAAAGGACGATCGAGGCAGGTCATGGGAAAGGCCGGTCGCCGGTCGATCCTCCGGAGCGTTTCAGCAATACGTTCCGGCTTGCCCCAGTCGCTCCAGAGTGTACCGGTCAGTTCGACGACCGCCAGCTTCTCCGGGATGCGCTGCAGCAGGTCGGATGAGAAATTCTTCTCGGGCATGTTCCGGTATATCGCATCGAGAATGCGCCCTTCCTCCGGTCCTCCGATGGCCTGGCTCAGCCGCTCGAAGAGCGGCATCATGTCCGGTACGCAGCGCCGGCCCAGCGTCCAGAGCAGTTCCACGTTGGCTGCAAACACCAGCGTGTTCCAGAGAGCGCCCGTTCGTAAGGCTGCATCGGCCTGAACCGTGTCGGGTTTTTCCAGAAACGAGCGGACCTCCTGCGCCGGTCCGCCCGGCAGGCCGGCGATGGGCGGGCCAAGCTGGATCCACCCATAGTCCAGTTCCAGACGATCGGGAGAGACGCCCAGCATAACCACCCGATCAGGCCGCGTTTCAGCGATGTGGATCGCGCGTCTGACGGCGTCGAGAAACCGGTCTTCGGGATAGACGAAATGATCCGACGGGTAGAGCACCACCGTGGCTTGCGGGCTCCTGACGCGGATATAAGTGAGGGGCAAGAATACACCGGCTGCTGTGTCGCAATTGCTCGGCTGAAAGAGCATCGTACTGCCCCCTCTGCCATCTAGTTGCGCCAGCGCGTCGTGGCGGTGACTGCGCGCGGCCACCGTGACCACGCGATCCGGCGGCGTCAGTCTGGCAGCCCGATCCAGCGTATGCTGGAACATCGAGCGTGTGCCGACGAATGCGCAGTACTGTTTCGCTTTGGGACGGCCCAGCCAGCGATGCACCAGGGATCTCAGCCGTGTGCCTTCACCGCCCGCCAGGATAATCGACCAGAGCCGATCCGTTGAGTTGTGCGGACTCATAATCCACGACCTTCCTGTTGGCCGCTTCGAGAAGAGTTTACGGGACTGTGCCTGTTCTCGCATCGCGGGGCCGTCCGGTGTAGTGAGGCCCTGCCGGTGGTCTTGCGCGTTGACGTACCGGCACGGGGGGCTGCCATCGATTGGCCAGGATGTTGTGATCGATGCAGTCGCCGCAGTTGACACAACGCTGCAGCCTCAGTGGTGTGCCTGTGATATCCCGCTCCAAGGATGCCGAGTAGGTGGCGACCAATAGCCCGCTGCAACGCGGGCAGCATCCATTGGGTGAGGCCGATATCATCTCGCGCTTCTCCTCGTTCCGCTGAGATCGATCGAACAGGATCATGGCAGTGTTCGGAGCTGCCTGAAGTACTGTGCGATTGTTTCCTGAACCGTCGTGAAACATTTCGGGCAGTAGGTGTGCGTAAGAGGGATATCGGCCGGATTCGCGCCATATGTCTCACGGTACGTTTGCGGCGTGACCCAGCGAACAAGATCGGAGGTTGCTCCCGTTTCGTCTCGAATGAGCCCGCAGAGACAACACATAGGGAGCAGTAGCGGCGCGCTGAACGTCTCTCGTATCGGAGCGGAAGGCGTCGTACGGGTTGTCTCAGCAAAGGGCTCGCCAGGAGACATAGACAATGTCTTTCATGAGCCAGCCGGATAGCAATTGCGATGCAACGATGCGTCGGACGATACACGTATGGTTATAAGGTCGCGCAGCTGTTTGTGGAACTAGGGAATGTCCCAGTTCTGTTCGAACAACTTACCAGATTTCGGCTGTATGCCGATTGCGCGCGGCAAGTGCTCACTCGAATATCTGTTCTCTGAGCGCTCATCTTCACAGTCCGTTTT
>CAZVEZ010000400.1:0-1924 GCA_964626135.1 uncultured Nitrospira sp. | reverse complement strand
AAGAAATGCCGGGTCCAAGTGGCCGAGCAGGGGAGTGGAGAGCGCGCGCAGGACTCGCGGATGTACCATGCTCGGCCCTGGGCCAAGCAGCAGCCGGCGTGGAGGAGTAAAGTTCTGAACTGGCATAGCGCTCCAAATATGAGAGAAAGGATAGCTACTCAGGTGTTCAGGCTGAAGGCTGAAGGTTATAAATGATCTCGCAGAGCACGAACCAAGCCATTCAATACAGTCTCAGTTTCTACGACCTTGGGTTAAAGCAGAGACGAATCCTCGTGCGCAAGAAGCCCAACCCCTAAAAGCCTTCAGTCTATCTACCTGAGTAGCTACGAGAAATGCAGTATAGCGGAGTCTGGTCGCGTTCGGCCACGGGTATTACGACTACGCGCGTTGGCGTCTCGCGCCTCAAGGGGGTTTCGAGGAAGAAAAACAGCATGTTATAGTTTCAAGGACGATGGAACCTGCCTCTTCCTCTCCCAATGAACCGCATACGTCTCGGTCTTGGTGGCAAGCGACAGACGCGCCGCCGCCGATCGGAGTCTATTCTGAGCGGTTCTCGCCGACGGTTACGCGATTGTCCGCATTGTTTCTCGCCGTGACCCTCGTGTCGATCGTATGGCTGTCGGTATCGGAATCCAAGTTAGGTCGGATCGAGTTGCCGGAACAAGCGCTCAGCCTCATGGTCAGCCGGGCTAGAGATGTGCAGGAAGGACTGAAGCGCGCGCCGCAGTGGAAACAACAGCTCTTTGCCTGGACCTCCGGTGATACTGAGACTGAACGGGCGCACGAGATTGAATGGTATCAAGAACTGGCAGAGACCTCTGAAGATCCGTTGGTGCCCCTTCAATTGGCTATTCTCCAAGCCGAAGCCGGCCATGCTTCGAAGGCTCTCCTGTCCGCGCATGAGTGGACCAGAAGAGGAGTTCCGCCTCCTCAGTTCGCCGACTTGGTGGTGGCTGCCTATGGCGAAGGACCGGTTCACGATGCGGACAGGTATGGCGTGTGGCAAGCGGAGTTGGCGGAGATGCTGCCCGCAGGCTGGTTTTACGATCGCATGGCTGAACGTCTGGCGCACCGGGCCAACAATACCGAACTTGTGGCCAGGATTCAGGGAGAGGCTGCTGCGAGGGCCGACCGTCTATTCGTCCGGTCGCATCGCTTGACGCTCGTCGAACTCAGCGCGATGGCCGTCGGCACTGTGGTCTGTGCGCTGTTGTGGCTCAGACGGAATGAGCCGTCCAGTTTCGTCCGGTTGCATGAACCGGGCGTGCCGCCTCCGTGGCCTGGCGGCGTCGGCGCAGCGGTGTTGCTGCGCGGAGGCGCGATCGGCGCGATGCTATCGGCGCTATTTTTGATCTTTGTGCCGTCCGACAATGTCTTGCTACGGCTCTTCGTCATTCCGATGACCAATGCGCCGCTGCTCTTCTTGGCTTACCGCCATCTCTTCTGGCCGTCCGGCATGACGTTCGATGCCGGATTCGGGCTGAACATCGGATGGGCTCGCGTCGGTGGTTTGATCGCCGCAGTGTTGATGGCAGTGGCCGTCGGTTTGTGGGGCGAGTGGGTGATGGAGCGGTTGTCGGAGACATTTCATCTGACCAATCATTGGGCCGAATGGTTCGACGCAGACCTTGTCTGGGCGTCGCCCTCCATGACAGCCCTGACCGTAGTCGAGTATGTGATCTTTGCCCCGCTGTTCGAAGAGCTGGCGTTTCGTGGACTGCTGTTCGCAATTCTCCGCCGTAAATTCCGTTTTCTCCCGGCTGCGCTGATCAGCGCCGGAATTTTCGGGGTTGCCCATGGCTATGGACTAGTGGGATTGCTGAGTGTCTGTTGGAGCGGAGTGCTCTGGGCCTGGATCTATGAAAAGTCTGGAAGTCTCTTGCCGGGCATACTCGCCCATGCGATCAATAATTTGCTTGTCTGT
>CAZVEZ010000399.1:0-1940 GCA_964626135.1 uncultured Nitrospira sp. | reverse complement strand
GATCTGTCGTACAAGGTCTTCGTTTCCTCCGAGGTGATGGAGGCAGTGAACGACACCCAGGTGAACGTCTACCGCGATGTGTTCGAACATCTGGTGAAACCGGTGATCGAGCAGGAGCAGCCGGACGTGGTCGGCATCTCGATCGTCTTGCAGCAGCAGATGTTCTCCTCCATGACCTTCTGTGCCTTGATCAAGCAGCACTTCCCAAATATTCACGTGACGATCGGCGGTAATACCGTGACGCGCCTGCGCGATGTGCTCCCGCAGTCGCCGTTGTTTCAATACTTCGACAGTGCGGTGGTCTATGAAGGTGAAACCGCCTTCGTGCAACTGGTGTCGGCGGTGGGGGCGAAGCGGAGTCTGGCTGACGTGCCCAACACCATCTATAAGGACGAAACCGGCGTGCATGTGTCGCCGACCAGCTTTTCAGAGGACATGGCCTCTCTGCCGCCGCCGGACTTCGACGGGTTGCCGCTCCATAAATATTTCGTGCCGACGAAGATTCTGCCCTACCTGGCGACGCGGGGATGCTATTGGGGCCGCTGCGAATTCTGCGACCATGGCGAGGGTTATACGGCCGGCTACAGGACGAAGAAGATTCAGGACATTCTGGCCGACATCACGCATCTCCGTGACAAGTACGGCGCTCGGCATTTCCATTTCACCGACGAGTCGTATCCGCCTGCGCTCTTTCGAAAACTGTCGCGCGGCTTAATCGACAGCCGGATGGGCATCGTCTGGACGACGCATATGCGGTTCGAGAAGAGTTTGCTGGAAGATCAAGTCTGGCAGGATGCGAAGGACTCGGGCTGCCGCTATCTCCACTTCGGCTATGAGTCAGGGAATGAGCGGGTGCTGAAGCTGATGGACAAGGCCACGACGACCGAGGTGATGACGAAGCATCTCAGGCTCACGGCTGAGGCGGGAATCTGGAACCACTGCATGGGCTTCTTCGGCTTCCCCGGCGAAACGAGAGAGGATGCCTGGTCGTCGGTTGAATTTCTGGAAGCGAACAAGGAGCATGTCCATTCCCTCGGCTTCGGTACCTTCGACCTTGGCCGGCATAATCCGGTGGCGAAGAATCCGGAGAAGTGGGGCGTGACGGCTTACAAGAATCCGGAATGGGATTTGGCGCTCGACTACTACTATACAGTCAAGAACGGGATGAGCATCGAAGAGGCGGAGCGGGTGTTTCAGGAGTTCGAACGGAATCACAACCCTGGGTGGGACCTGCGCCTGTTCATCCGTGAATACATCTTTCTCTATATCTCGCGGTTCGGGCTGCAGAAACTTCCGGACCTGCAATATCAGGCGGCGAAGATACAGGGGGTCACGCCGACATTGGCAGGGAAAATGTGAGATGAGTGAACTGATTCAGATCGGCGCATTAGCTCCTCTGCAGGGAGCCCGGAAGACCAGCAAGGTCATGCTGATTTTTCCGCCTGAGTGGGTGCCGACGGCGCCCTATCTGGCTTTGCCTTCGTTGACCGCCGTGCTGCGGGAGGCGGGCCATACCGTCATCCAGCGCGATATCAATATCGGCATGTGGGATCACTTCTTCAGCATGGAGTTCCTGATCTGGGTGAAGGCTCGATTAGGAATGCAGCTCAAGCCGCTGCAAGATAAGGAGAAGGCGGGGACGCTGACGGAGCAGGAAGTGGATCACAAGGCAGTCGTGGAACAGGCCTATGCGGTCGATGTGTTCGATCTGGCCGATCGGGCTGAAGATGCGAAGCTGATCGTGCGCGGTGAGCGCTTTTACCAGGCCGAGATACTGGAAGGCGCGTTGAACACCTTCCGCGAAACGATGGCCTACATTTCCGCGGCCTACTATCCCGCATCGCTCGTCTTCTATCCTATGGAAAGCAATCTGGGCTATCGCCCAGGCGTCTCCAAAGAAGTGCTGGCCTGTTTGGACGATGAGCAGGTGAACGTCTATC
>CAZVEZ010000398.1:0-1956 GCA_964626135.1 uncultured Nitrospira sp. | reverse complement strand
TTCGGGATCGGCTCCTGCTCGCACGCGATCTGCTCACCCCCAGCGGCAGCATCTTTGTCCAGATCAGCGATGAGAACCTGCACCATGTGCGGGAAGTGATGGATGAGGTTTTCGGGGCGACAAACTTTTCCTCGGTGATTACATTTCAAAAAACAACTAGTTCAACAACCAAGACCATTCCAACTACGTCAGACTATCTGCTCTGGTACGCAAAAGACATGGAGCACATCAAGTTTCGCAAGCTCTGGGTCAGACAAGTGCCTGGAGAAGCCGGTGCGTTGGAGTATAGACGGGTCGAGTTGCCAGACGGGACTCTTGCACCAATAAGCCAGTTCAAGAGCAATGGCAATCTAACTCTGCCTGAAGGTGCCAAGATATTTGCGACAGACAGCATAGTTTCAAAAGGGGGCGATGATCCGGATATTGAATTGGAATGGCAGGGTAAGAAGTACAGGCTTTCCTGTAAACCCAATAGACATTGGAAACCGGGCGGCGAAGGGATAAGGAAGTTATGGTCCATTGGAAGATTGCTTAAGCAAGAGGGACTCCGTATTTACAAACGGTACTTTAATGACTTTCCATACAGGGAACTGGTTCATGTATGGTCCGATACACGCGGCGAAGACGATCCTCTTTATGTCGTACAAACAGACAAAAAGGTGATAGAGCGATGCATTCTCATGGCTACTGATCCTGGTGATCTGGTTTTGGATCCCACTTGCGGTAGCGGTACGACAGCCTATGTTGCAGAACAATGGGGACGGCGCTGGGTCACAGCTGATACAAGCCGTGTTCCGCTTGCCTTAGCTCGACAGCGTCTCCTAACGGCGACTTTTCCATGGTATGAACTGAAGGACGGTATGCGCGGTCCTGTAGGGGGCTTTAACTACCTGTCTGCGGGGAAAACTAAAAACCCAAAATCAATCGGTCCCGGCATTGTTCCTCACATCACTCTCGAATCTATCACTAACGATGAACCGCCGAAGGAAGAAGTGTTGGTGGACCGGCCGGAGGTTGAGAGCGGCATCACGCGCGTGACAGGTCCATTCTGTTTCGAGGCGACGATCCCGACCCCGGTTGATTGGGAGGGCGATGGGGTTGAGGATTCCGGCACGGTCTCAGCCGAAGCCTATGGATCTTTCGTGGATCGGATGTTGGAAGTGCTTCGCAGGAGTCCTGTTCTTCGGCTAGAGGGCAACAAAACCATCACCTTCAGAAATGTCAGACCGCCCGCCAAGTCGCTGTCACTGTCTGCCGAAGCGTTGATTATCAACGGCCAGGAGAAAGCCGTGGCGTTGGTGTTTGGCCCGGAGAATGGCGCAGTCAGCGAGAAGCTGGTCTACGAAGCGGCACGCGAGGCCCATGCGAAGAACTACACCCACCTCTACGTGATCGGGTTTGCCATCCAGCCGAATGCTCGTACGCTCGTGGAAAAGTGTGTGGATGTGATGGGCGTCCCCGCGACCTACGTTCAGGCCACGCCGGATTTGATGATGGGCGACCTCCTCAAGAACATGCGATCGAGCCAGATTTTCAGCGTCTGTGGGCAACCAGAGGTCAAGGTCACGCGCAACAAAGAGAAGCTATACCAAGTTGAGCTGCTCGGGCTGGACGTGTTCGATCCGATCACGATGGATGTGACGCATCGAAGCGGTAACGATGTACCGGCCTGGCTCCTTGATACGGACTACAACGATCTCTGCTTTCATGTCTCGCAAGCCTTCTTCCCTCGTACCAACGCCTGGGACAATCTGAAGAAGGCGCTCAAGGGAGAATACGAGGAAAGTGTGTGGGATCATTTGTCCGGCACCACCAGCGCGCCGTTTGAGGCTGGAGAGCATAAACAGATTGCAGTAAAAGTCATCGACGACCGGGGTAACGAATTGCTGGTGGTCAAAAAACTGACCTAAGCTGAGGCTGAAAGGAGCAGACGGTCATGACGCAGGCTGCATTGCT
>CAZVEZ010000397.1:0-1987 GCA_964626135.1 uncultured Nitrospira sp. | reverse complement strand
ACAGCGACACAGCGTTTCCAACCGCCTTCAGTTGTGCTCCTGAACGGACAGGGTCATCTCAATCATTGACTGTCAAGTTCGCAAAATCATGGGCGAACGGACCATCGCCACCGCACTCGGATGGCATTACATCTGCATCCCCTTACACGTGAATATCCGGCTGGCCGGATCACAGAAATGAGCCCCCTGTATGGTGGTCCGAAAATATCCCAGATTTCCAGCGTCTTTTTCCGGCACCCTCGTTCACCAGAACCATCTTCACGGAATCAGTACAGCGATGGATCTCTCGCGCAAAGGATGTCGGCTCGAAAGTTCCCTTCGAGCCGTTGCGGGAATGAAGGTGGACCTTCTGCTCTATATCCGCGAAGGAGAGACTCCGATCCTGATCCAAGGCGCCATCGTGCGCTGGTCAGGCACGCATGGAATCGGCATTGAGTTCCGGTCCCTCGTCTCGCCCCACCAGGAACGGCTGAACCACACCATCCAGCGACTCGAAACCACAGCCGCCCGACAGACTCCACACTGAAAAAACTGGTCGTCACTCCTCGAGGCTCGGGCGAAGGAGAAAACGCCCATAGACCACGGCGAACAGCACGTAGGCCCCGCTCCAACTCACGGCTGCTGCACCCAACACAAGACTCGCGGATACATTCGTCACCGGTCCGAATACCCTCAGCACAGCGCCCACGTTGACCAGGATATAGATGAACACCGTCAGAGGACCGGCATGTCGAGGGCGGCCCGTATGGCCTAAGCTGGCGCGGGTCATGATCGCGAGTGTCATGGCGCCCACCGCGCCGGAGGTAAACGCATGTATCGCATCTTCTATCGGAAAACCGATCTCAAGAATCGAGCCCCCCAGCACCAGCAGCGACAATGCATACCAGCCATACCCGACATGCAGAATCAGCACCAACGGCTCACGCCATGTGGCCCAGCCGCACCAGCGCACCAACCGGCCCACGTTGACCAACCCGGCCGCTACGAATATCCATCCTGTCGCCATGGAATTCGGCTGAACGATCCAGGCCACAACGGCGCCTCCCACGAGCAGAATCGACAGGCCGTCGTAACGGGAAAAGGGGGCAGGCCGCTCCGTCCTCCCAGAGTCAGCCAGGAACTCTTCGGTAAAATTCGGGATCACACGCCCGCCGATCAGGACCAGCAACATCATGACCAGCGAGAGACCCATGCGCTCGGAACGATCCGTCGACACATCGAGCAAGACCTGCAGGTGGAACAGAATGTTCGCGCCGGCATACAGACTGATCAGGATACCCATCGGCGCACGGGACCAGCTCTTCGCCGCCACGATTTCACGCCAGACGAACCCCGCCACTGCAATGAGAAACCCGATGTCGATACTGGCGGATACGACGGGCGTGAACCATGGGACGGCGATGCACATGCGTCCGGCCAGCCACACGGCGAAGAGCAGCATCAATTCATACCCTCTGATCGGCGGACGATCAGTCCAGTTGGGGATAGCTGTAAGCAGAAATCCTGTGATCACCGCGGGAAGAAAGCCGAAGACCATTTCATGCACATGCCAATCCCGCGCCGGGTAGAGAAAACCTGAGTCACCGATTCCGGCAAGTATCAGAATCCAGGCAGGGACCGCCACGCCGGCAAACAGCGCAGCGCCAAGAAAGAACGGCCGGAAGCCATACGAAAAGACTGCAGGTCCCCGATAGTCGGGTATCCCGGTCGATACGTCACTCATCGATCCTCAATGTAGAACAAACGCACACCACGGTTCTGCTCCCTATGTCTTGCTCCGACTCAACAGCCTCATCCGTCTGCGTCGCATGAAACTCGTGTCAGGCTACGTTCCGCCAACGGCCCTGTCAACGTGCCCTTGGCCACATGTACAAATTCCGGCGTCGCAGGAGACTAACGCAGCCCTCCCTCTTGCAATCATCCCCGTATGCCTATTCATGTATTATAATAGGGCGTCTAGCCCTCGACTCCACCATGCATCTGAGAT
>CAZVEZ010000396.1:0-1999 GCA_964626135.1 uncultured Nitrospira sp. | reverse complement strand
TTCGGCGGGTTCAAGACGGTGGGAAGGCAGATCCTTGCAGCCGCCATTGCCACGATTGTGGTGTTTATGGCTCATACGCCACAAGTGAGAGCAGCAAATGTACCGTTGGCTGTTTCAGACACTACCGATCCTGCCACCATGCAGTTGATCGAAGCGTTGATGGACTCGCCAATGCTCAAAGCGGTCGAGATTACGATTGTCCCAGTCCCTCTTGGTCGAGAGCGTGATGTAGCGGACGCGCTTATCGCGGGGGAGGTTGGACTGGGGCTCGTGTCGATCTGGGCCATCGAACAGTCGGTAATGGAAGCTGAGCGACGTCCCATTTTGGCTCCTGCCTTGAGTCAGCCCTTCCAGTTCGCGGACACGGACGAATTACTGGGGATCCAGGAAACGCCATTTGGTGAAGCGGTTCTTGCCGACATCAATCGAACGGGCCTTGTTGGGCTTGGATTCTGGAACCGAGGCCAAACGCACATCGTCTCTAGAATGGCAATCACGACAGCCTCTGATCTGCAAGGCCGCAACATAAGGACTTTCCGTCTCCAAGAGGGAGATGAAGTATTAGTCGCAATGGGAGCCCGCAGGTTCGCGTTACCTGCTGCGGAGGTGCCTATGGCATTGCAGGCCGGCTCCATCGAGGCAGCAGAGATATTTCCTGCCACTGCGCAGGCATATCTAACTGCAGATACCGCGACCCTCATTCCCAACTACAGGCCGCTGGTTGGTGTTCTCGCCGCAAGTGGGGACTTTTGGAATGACAGAACCGAACGAGAGAAAGCGGCTTTGACAGCGGCCGCCCGCGAAGCTCAAAGGGTAGGAAACATAGCAGCTCTCCAGGTAGAGTCGAGCATTCGAGTCACCGCTCAAGGGCGAGGACTGAGCATGCTGAATCTTGCAGCGGCCGAGCCCACTGCAATCCGCATCGCATCCGGTGATGCCTGGATTGCGTCTCGAGGAAAAGACAACTCTTTCGCCTTAGACCAGTTGGGTATCGACCTTCAAGCTCTACAAAGTGAAAATGAGGCGCCGGCTGTAACGTTGCCAATGGATTCAGATGACCAAGTCGCTAGACCAATCTTCTTTGTGACAGATCGGAACGACGAAGGCGGCGCCGATCTGCGCTATCGGTTCGGGAGTCGTCGGGATGCCAAACTACTATCATGTGGACAGATAGCTTATACAAACACATCCCCACGTAAGCTAGGCATACCGTTTGATGCCCCAGTGAAAGTACTGCCGGAACTTCTGACAAGGGGCAGCAAGGAGTGCGTTGAGTTCATTGCGGCTCGCGCCGCCGAAGAAGGTGGGCGTGTGTTGCTCTTTATGCATGGCTTCAATAACACGTTCGACGACGCAGTGCGGAGAGCAATTTCAATGGCCGCCGACATCAAGTTTGAAGGTATTGTTGTTGTTTGGAGCTGGCCATCTGACGGGACAGCGCTTTCCTACTTCCGTGACGAGGAGAGTGCGCGCTGGAGCCGACCTCACCTCAACCGATTTGTTAGAGGACTGGTCGCGCGACCAGAGATAGTGCGTGTAGATCTCGTTGCGCACAGCATGGGAAGTCGACTGGGCCTCTGGTTGCTGGAGTCGCTTGCCGAAGTCGGCGTATCGGTGCCCATTGGCTCAGTCGTCTTTGCGGCGCCGGATGAGGCGCAGGACATCTTTGAACAGGCCATCGGGCTAGCTGGTACGGTTGGATCTCTTCGCACTCTTTATGCGGCAAAATATGATCGACCCCTTCAAATATCGGAACGAATTCATCGGTCGCCGCGCGCCGGCGTTGGGGGCGACGTCTCGATCCTTGTGATGCCCGGGATAGAGAGTGTTGATGCTACTGCGGTGGAAGCAGGATACTTCGGCTCCTACGTGACGCTGAGCCACGCCCACGTGTTCGCCGTGCCGGAGGCAATTCGGGATCTGGGGATGCTGATAACGGGCGACATGAGGGCAACCGCCCGGAATCCGTCTATGCTCAGCTTATCCGCGACCTCCACGG
>CAZVEZ010000395.1:0-2002 GCA_964626135.1 uncultured Nitrospira sp. | reverse complement strand
ATGAGGAGAAATCGATGGCGGCGATGCCAGATCTCGTCAGGAAGTGCTGTACCTACGGGAAGGTTGTCACGAACAAGCGCGAGCAGCCGAACAGCCATAAGACGGATTGCGGTGACATATTTCATCGTTGGCGCCCAGCGACTGTCTCTGCTCATCTCCGAACGTCATCAGGCTGCGTCGGTTCCTTTCACGGTATTCGACTGCGACTGCGTATAGGCGGTGAGCGCCACTTCCAATTCTTGAAGCGCTTTATGCAGGGTGAAGCAATGCGACCGAGTCAGATGCCCGCCTATGCTGCACGCCGAATACAGCAGGGCAAATTTGTCGGCCCCGAGTGTGGCTGCGCTTTCCACAAGTTCTTTGAACAACCGGTTAGAACCTTCAGAAATGCGTTCGTCCGAATCTCCTTGTTCCAACACCACAATAGGAATGACGGCAGCAACTTGGATCTTAAAGTCATCGATCAGCATGTTATAGTCCTGCAATCCGCACTCCAACCTCTCCATAATAATTCGCTTATGGAGAAGCACGGACGGCTGCCTGTTCAGGAGATGTTTGACCCGCTTGATCAATTGTGTTTTGTCGATCGGTTTGGTGAGGAAACCATCACACTGAACACTCTGCGCCCGTTTGACAGTTTCAAGATCCGAATACGCTGACACGATAAGAATGGGAACATGACGAAGTGTCGGCAACTCCTTGACCTTTGCAATAAACTCAAACCCATCCATTTCCGGCATCATGTAATCAGTGATGACCAACTGAATGTCCGGGATTTCAGACACAACCCCCAGTGCTTCTTTGCCATTGCGGGCCACCACGGCCTGATACCCCTCCGTATGCAGCATGCACGTGATCAGCCTCGCGTTCACCGGATTATCTTCAACGATCAAAATGGACATGGCGCTCGTTTCTGTCTCTCCATTGCGCGTCAACTACTGCATCGTCACTTCCACCTGAAGCCTGCACAACTATTTCGGATCACACAATCGTCTACGAAGTTGAACGGATGGGCGACGCTGCGGATTGCATATTGCCTCTACGTTGTTGGTTGCCGGACATGCGAACCGGCAACCAACAACCAATACCCACGCTAGAATTCTTCGAACTCCCCGATCGTATTGTTTCGACTATTACCGCTGAATATGCCGGCGCCAACCGGTTCTTTCTTTTCGGCCGGCTTCTTGACCGCCGGCTTCGGCTCGCCGGTGTGAGTCGCCGGTTTTACCGTGATATCCTGCGTCTCACGCCCGACGGTCTGAACCGTGTGATGGCCTTTGGCCTGAGCGATCTTGAAGACTTCCACTTGCCGGATCAGCTCTCTCGCCTGCTCCTTCATGGATTGGCTCGCGCTGGTGGTCTCTTCCACGAGCGCGGCATTCTGCTGCGTCGTCTCGTCCATCTGCATGATCGCCTTATTCACCTGATCGATCCCGCTGGCCTGCTCCTGCGACGCTGCCGTGATCTCGGCAATAATGTCGGTGACCCGCTTCACCGACCCCACGATCTCCGCCAGCGTCTTGCCGGACTGATCCACCAGCTCGCTCCCGTCCGTCACCCGCTGAATCGACTCGTTGATCAACCCCTTGATCTCCTTGGCCGCCGTCGCCGACCGCTGCGCCAGGTTCCGCACCTCGGCCGCCACCACGGCAAACCCGCGCCCATGTTCCCCGGCGCGCGCCGCTTCCACCGCCGCATTCAAGGCCAGAAGATTCGTCTGGAAGGCGATCTCGTCGATCACGGTGATGATATCGGCGATCTTCTTGCTGCTCTGGTTGATCGCCCCCATCGCCTCGACGGCTTTGGTAGTGACCGCGCCGCCCTTGTTGGCCACGTCGCGGGCCGCAATCGCCAGTTGGTTCGCTTGCTTGGCGTTGTCGGCGTTCTGCTTCACCGTCGACGTCATCTCCTCCATCGCGCTGGACGTCTCTTCCAGCGAAGAGGCCTGCTCGCTGGTCCGTTGCGAGAGGTCCTCGTTGCCCTTGGTGATCTGCTCCGCGCC
>CAZVEZ010000394.1:0-2014 GCA_964626135.1 uncultured Nitrospira sp. | reverse complement strand
AGGCTCCTTGTGCTGCCGGCGTGGAGCCCTAATGGCCTCCCTCTGCAGCACGTTCACCTTAGGCCTTACCCTGAGTTTTCCCTACGCCGTTACCGCAGTCGAAAACCCCTTCGCAGAGCTGGCCGCTGCTTACGCCGAGCTGCCGTCGGTAGCCATGACGGCCACGACCCACATGCGCTTCGACGCGAATGCTGAAGAGTCTTTTTGCGTTCGGCGGCAGTCTTTGACGACCCTCGGCCCTGATTTCAAATTCGCTGCGAAACCACAGATTGCGGCAGGCGAGACGCGACATCCCGGTCGGCTCGGTCGTACCTATGTGATTTCATATATCGCTCCCACCCTTGATTATCTGGATTTAGACCAGCGCCTGCTCGAACGCTTTCTCCTCGCCAGTGAGGGGCCAACGGTTCCCTTCAGCAGCGACACGCCAGCGCTGCTGGAGCCCTTTGCCTTCCTTGCCATGCGCAATGGTGAACGCAGTGATCTGAATGTCATTCACTGGAGCGATCTCACGCGAAGCGACTATCTCGACGAATGCTTCGCCAGTCTTGAGGCCACCGCCCTCGAAGCCGATGCCCAGGCAGGAATCGATGGCCTCGCAGTGTCGCTGCCCTATCGCGATATTGACCTTCCCAATTCTCAACACACAGCCCTGAATAAACTGCCGTCGCGGATAGTCTTGACGTTTTCTCGCGACATCGCCCAAGGACCGCATCTCTTGCGGGTGGCTGAATGGCGTCCTGAAGGCCAGGTTGCCACTCTGCGTTGCACCTATCGCTACGATACGCTCGACGTCACGCCGGTGAAGCCCGTCCCCGTCCTCGTCAGCAGCGAACTCGTCCATGTGCCTACGGGAGTGGTCTTGCTGAAAACAGCGGGCACAACGATGGTCCAGACTGACCTTACGAAAGAAGATCTCCGGATCGATCCGGTCGAAGCTCGTCTGATCCATGATCGAGAGAGCGGAACCTTTCTCGGCAACTAAACGTGCCACTTCGGTTGCTCTTTGGGTTGATGTGCATCCTCATCTCGCTCCGAGGCGTGGGCGCGGCGGAAGACCTGCGCGATGCGGACTTTATTCGCAAAACGACCCGGTGTCCGATCGGCACCTTCGCCCCAGCCGAACGCCGCATGGTCGAGGTGGCATTCACTATTGACGCGGACGTCATTCGGGTCGTGGAGGTGACGACGACGTGTCGATGTACCATGCTTTTTCCCGAGGACCTGAAAAACCTACGCCGTGGCCAATGCCGCCTATCGGTTGAAGTGACTGCTGGGGAGCGCGCTGGCGACGTAGTAGGCGGCGTCATCAATATCTTCCTGCTGACGCAGGATGGCCCCATTTGTCATTCCGTGCATCTCGATGGTATTATCGCCGATCCGTTGGTATGGCCCGATGCCGCTGGGTCGGTCATTAATCTGGGCGAATTCGACGCTGCCAGTGACCTTGCGCCGATACCGATCCGATCAGGGTCCCATCCTACCGCCTGGGACTCGGTCGTTCTGGTGCCCGAACAGGCTTCCAGCCCACTACAGGCCACCCTGAGCAAAACTGAAACGGGTTGGAACCTCTCCATTCACCGCGTTTCGCCGAACCACATCGGCATGTTTTCCATCATCGTACGCTTCCGCTTTCTGCGCGATGGCCAGGAAGTGTTCACTTCTCATAAAAAGATCCGGTTTGCTATCCGCGGCGCAGTTCGTGCCCTACCTTCCACCGTGCTCATTGGTCCCGTCCGTGCAGGAGCCCAGTGGGAAACCAGTCTGCGGTTCATTGCCACGGAGACCAACGTGCCCATGCCAACCATTACCGAACTCCATGTGTCCACACCGGGCATATCGGCATCCGTTGATGGCGATCGCATTCTGATTCGACCAACCCCCCATCCACGCGCCGCAGCATCCGGCGTCGTGACTATTCATTTTGATAACGGAGAAATCCTGACGGTGCCCTTGATCGGTGATGTCCCGGCGTCCGTGGAACTTGGCCGAAGGCCGAACTGCCGAGGAGGCC
>CAZVEZ010000393.1:0-2026 GCA_964626135.1 uncultured Nitrospira sp. | reverse complement strand
GCTCGCTGGTCCGTTGCGAGAGGTCCTCGTTGCCCTTGGTGATCTGCTCCGCGCCGCTGGAGACGCTCTCGACGCTGCCGCGCACAACGGAGATAGTCTGGGTGAGGTTGCTCACCACCTCATTGATGCTGTGCTTGATTTGGTCGAGATCGCCCTCAGCGACTTGTGTCATCTGATCGGTCAAATCCCCTTGAGCCATCGCGCCGAGTACGCGCTTGGCTTCGCCCATAAACTGCTCCATCTTGACCGCATGTGCCCGCTCTGCCGCGACCTTCGCCTGAAGCTGCGCTCCCATATCGTTGAATGCCTGCGCCAGCTGTCCGACCTCATCCTTTGAAGTGACCGCGACACGAGTATCGAACGCGCCTCCAGCCAATTTTGCCGCCGCCTGGCTGACCACGCTGATTCCCCGAACACCGATGCGCCCGATGAAGATGCCGAATATCAGAAGAATCGCCAAACACACGATGATCGCGATCAGCACGTTTCGAATGATCGCCTGCGCATCGGCCGCCGCATGAGCCTGGTCGACCGCCATGAGGACCGACCAATTCATGCCTGGATACCCTAACGCGCCCTTGAGGTGGGTGTAGCCGATCGTTTGGAGCGCCCCGGTAAGGCGGTGGGGATCGTTGGCAAATCCTGTCTTTCCTGCCACGGCCCCTTGCGCAGCCGTGAGTCCGCGCGCCGCCAGATTCTCGGTCATCAATACCGCAAAGTCATGACGGATCTGGTCTGAACCAGCAGTGGCCGGATCATAGTCCGCGAGAATCTTTCCGTCCTTGTCCAGCAGGATCACTTCCGAGTTGATAAATCCGGCGTTCTTCATTTCATGCTGGGTTGTCCGCAAGATATCTTCCACGAGCGAGAACTTCGTTCGATTGGTCCAGTACGCCACGATTTTTCCGTCCCGATAGACTGGAGCTGAAAATCCCATTGTGAGACCGTTATCTCCGGGATAGGCGGCTTTCACATCCGGATCGATATGGAGATCCTCGATGTAGGTGCCTGTCGCAGCGGTGTTCCCTGACGCCGAGAATGCCATAGAGGTCGTAAACTGCTGCGCCTTCAGAGCGCGAAACCAGGACGTCTCACGGTAATTTTTTTTGTAGATGTCTTGGGACTGGATGGACTTCCCCTCTGAATCTTTGGCATTGACGGCGATCACACGCCCTTCGAGATCAACCAGAATCGTCAAATAGTAGATGTCGTAGGTGTCCACATATTGGTCCATCACCTGCCGAATGGGATTGCCCTCGGCATCGCTGCGATACCAGGAAGCCTTCTGATCGAGCACTTGGTTCATCCCGAAAGCCTGCACGTCGCCATAACGTTCAAAGAGATTGCGATCGATCTTGTCGGCAATACCCTCCGCCACGCTTTGAAATCTGGTTCCCACCGAACCCTCAATGGTGAGGCTGGCGTTGTAGGCGATCAGCCCGACAACCGCCATCGGAACGAAACCGAACAGGACAAAGAGCGTGGCCAATTTCGCCGTGACCCCCCAATGAATGGACGATTGTTTTATAGACATCATGATGGGTGTCCTTTTCATATGATATTAGACCAATGCATGGCGCGCATTTCTAAGATCAGATCTCACCGTCCTTGATCCGCCATAGGCGTCCATCGTCATGGCTGTTGCGCACGAACAGAGCGATTCAACAATCATTCCTCCCGGGCGATTCCTTTTAGAACTCTTCAAACTCGCTGTCCTTCTGGCGGCGATCCATGCCGTTCCCCGAAACGACACCGACCGGTGCCGGCGCGGTCGTATAAGGCGCCGCCGGTTTCTTGAACAGCGGTGTTTTCGCCGGCCCGGATGAAACGGGGCCGGGCTTCTGCGCAACAGGGGTCGTGCTGGACCGCGTAGAACTCTTCCGCCCGCTCACCGTCATCTTGAAAGACCCGACCTGCTGCATCAGCTCTCTCGCCTGCTCCTTCATGGATTGGCTCGCGCTGGTGGTCTCCTCCACGAGCGCGGCATTCTGCTGCGTCGTCTCGTCCATCTGCATGATCGCCTTAT
>CAZVEZ010000392.1:0-2028 GCA_964626135.1 uncultured Nitrospira sp. | reverse complement strand
TGTCAAGGCGTCTCGACCTACGAGGCCTTTACGCTGGAAGCGATTCGTGATTGGGGTACGGAGGATTTGATCGCGAAAGCCGGGATCGCCCAGCAGTCGGCCAGTCCCGATGCAGTTCCTGCAGCATCGGTTGAGTCTGCCGAATAAGTCTTCTCCACCCTCGAGGCGTCTTTCGTGCAGGAACCACGTCCATTTCTAATAGGAGGTCTGTGGCGGCACGGCGAGACTGTTGTGCCCGTGAACGATCCTTTTACCGGGCGTCTCCTCGCAGAGGTGTCGAATGCAAGTTCCGCCGACGCCGAGGATGCGGTCCAATCGACGGTCGACGCCGCTGCCGCAATGGGAGCCTTGCCGTCCCATGCCCGTTATCATGCCTTGCAAAAAATTGCGGGCGGCCTCTATGACCGGCGCGAGGAATTTGCCCGCCTGATGACAGCGGAAGCGGGCAAGCCGATTGCCGATGCGAAGCGTGAAGTGAATCGGGCCGTCCAGACCTTTACCATTGCAGCTGAAGAGGCGAGACGGATTCCCGGCGAGGTGATCCCTCTCGACTGGACGCCGGGGATGGATTCCCATCTCGGTATTCTTCGTCGGGTTCCGATTGGTCCGGTGCTCGGGATCACACCCTTTAATTTTCCTCTGAATCTCGTGGCTCACAAGGTTGCTCCGGCTCTGGCTTCCGGCAATGCCATTCTTATCAAGCCTGCTCCGCAAACTCCTCTGACAGCGTTGCTTTTGGGAGCGGTGGCTCTAGAAGCCGGACTTCCGCCTGGCGCACTCAACATTTTGCCCTGCGACAACCAGTTGGCAGAACAGCTTGTCGCCGATCCTCGCTTCAAACTCTTGAGTTTTACCGGCAGCGCCGCCGTGGGATGGATGTTGAAGGCCCGGTGTGGGAAGAAAAAAGTGGTGTTGGAACTCGGCGGGAACGCAGGCGTGATTGTGGAGCCCGACGCCGACCTCGAACTTGCCGCCCAGCGGTGCGCAGTCGGCGGGTTCGGATATGCCGGTCAGACCTGTATCTCCGTTCAGCGAATCTTTGTCCACCACTCCATCGCGGACCTCTTCACCACGAAGCTTCTGTTGCAAGTCGCGCGTCTGAAAGCCGGAGACCCGAGCGACGATTCGACGGTGGTTGGTCCGTTAATCGATCAGGCCGCAGCCCATCGGGTGGAAACATGGATTGGGGAGGCCGTGTCGCAAGGAGCACGAGTGCTTCTTGGGGGCAAGCGCATGGGCTCGGTGCTGGAAGCGACGGTACTATCGCACGTCACGCCGTCCATGAAAGTCTCTTGTCAGGAGGTGTTTGGGCCGGTGGTGACCGTGACCCCCTACCGCCACTTCGGCGAAGCGATCACGGCGCTCAATCAGTCTGATTATGGACTTCAAGCTGGCGTGTTTACCCAGGACGTGAATAAAATTTTTCATGCCTTCCGGCATCTTGAAGTTGGGGCGGTGCTGGCCAATGAGATTCCGACGTTTCGCGCCGATCACATGCCGTATGGCGGCGTGAAGGACTCTGGGGTCGGACGTGAAGGGGTTCGGGCTGCGATCGAAGATATGACTGAGCCGCGCATGCTGGTGTTGAACCTTAAGCCACCCGCAGGGACTTAGCAGGATGCTGAAAAAGTCCGCCAGCGTCATAGCCATGGCGATGAGTTCGCAGGACATGCGGCCGGAGGCGGAAATCCATTCTATCCACGTCGCGCCTTTCTCGCATGTCCCGCGAGTCTCGCCCGGCTATTCAGGGAGAGTGTTCTCCTGTTGAGCCATGCAGGTGGGCCATAAGAGGTTCCAGCGTCTCCAACATTTTTCTGTCGCTTTCAAAAGAAAAATCGTCGCAGGATATTGCGAAGCGCTGCCAATCTTGGTACAACAGCGACCCTGTGCCTCTTTGAAGTTTATCTTGTGCGCGCAGGTCAGTTCACAAAACGTCCATTATTTGGCTGTTCGGACGAAGTAAGGAGAAGAAACGATGGTACCTACGCAGATGTTTCTGACGCGAGGCGTCGGAGTCCACAAAGAAAA
>CAZVEZ010000391.1:1426-2030 GCA_964626135.1 uncultured Nitrospira sp. | reverse complement strand
GCAGACATCTTGTCCCGAATTGCGATTGAACAAGGAAACTTGAGGGACTACCATAGCGCATGCTGAACTGGTGGTTCCGGCTGAGCCTTCAGATCAAGATGACGGGGATGATCACGCTCATCGTCAGCGTCTTCGCGGGTCTGACCGAATGGATTGAGCCTCTCCTGATGCAAGATATAGTAGAAGAGAGCGTCCTGCACACGGCGCGGGCCAACGGACGATCCATCGATCAGAACGTGACCAGCCTCCACAGTCTTTCCGATCATGACGCGCGAGTCAAAGAGTTGGATGCCATCATGGGAACGCTGCCGGATCTCATCAACATCGTGTTGTACAAGTTTTCAACCGACGCGGAAGCGAATCTCCTGGTAGTCGGAAGTTCAGGTCCCATCGAGTCGGGCCGACAACAGAAAGAACAAATCCTCATCCAAGAAATGCGCAAGGAACGTCGTTTGTTGATCGATTATGCGGATCGGATTCGATCGCATCGTGTCTTCATGGCCTCTCCGGTATTTATGAACAATGCTGCCGTGGGAGCGACCTATGCTGAGTTTTCCACACTGCAAATGGATGACGCACTGGAATCGATGCGGGGTGTTTCTCG
>CAZVEZ010000391.1:0-1416 GCA_964626135.1 uncultured Nitrospira sp. | reverse complement strand
ATCAGACGGCTGATCACTTGGCTGACAGTCCTGATCGCAATCAATCTGTTTTTGCACTTCAAGGTTCATCATCCGCTGCAACGCGTGCGCTCCGCGATCAAATCGCTCACCGAGGGAAAGATGGCCGAGGCGGTTCCTATCGAAGACCAAGATGAGCTGGGAGAACTTGCCGACACATTCAACGACATGGTGAGTACGCTTCGACAAACGACCGAAGAGAACTCAACGTTGACGGAATCCTTACGAACCACGAACGACAGCCTTCAATTGAAAGTCATCGAGGCGACGGCCGAACTGCTGGAGAAGAATCGGGCGCTCGTCCGGACCAACGAACTGCTCTCGGAAGCACAGCGCAACGCAGCACGCGCGCAACGCCTCTCGGCTATCGGGCAAGTTGCCGCAACGATGGCGCATAAAATCGGCACTCCTTTGACGGCGTTGTCCGGTCATATCCAGCTCATGGCTGAGGACTCTACCCTGAGCCAAGAGTCCCGGAGCCGGCTGCAGACAGTGGAAGCGCAGATCGAACGAACCTCCAAAATTATTCAAGACCTGCTGCTGTATGCCAGGAAACCGGAACCGGTGCGGTCACCTATCGATCTCAATACCTGTCTCGCGGAGTGTCTCGCTCTCTTCCAGCCGGAGTTTGATCGCCGTCGGATCGTCCTGGCTGCCGAATGGAGTCAGCGGCTAGAAAAAGTCAACGCCGATGCTCAGCAACTCCAGGAGGTGTTCCACAGTTTGATTGAAAACGCGCTCGATGCAATGTCCTCCGGTGGAATCTTGGTCGCGAAACTCTCTCCCTACACCGGCATGGAGCAGCCAGACTCTCGAACATGGGTGCAGGTGGAAATCGCGGATACAGGCTGCGGGATGACTGCCCCGCAGCTTGAACAGATCTTTCAGCCGTTCTTTACGACCAAGAGGGCCGGACGTGGCACGGGGTTGGGGTTGGCGAGCGCCATGGAAACCGTACGGGCACACGGCGGGGACATTAGAGTAGAGAGCGAGCCCGGTAAAGGCTCGCGGTTCATGATCATCCTTCCAACCGATGGAGGAGCGCGCTGATGCTGGGACTATCTCGTGTCATGGTGGTGGACGATGACGCTGAAACGCTGGCCTTGCTGCGCGAGGTCATCGCAAAGGAGGGATACGAGGTCGAGACGTCCGAAGATGCGGAGACGGCGCTGCGGCGATTCGGTGAATGGCAGCCGGACCTGGTCATCACGGACATTCACATGCCCGGAATGGACGGACTGGCCTTACTGGCTGCCGTACGCGAGAAAGCACCGGATATTTTGGTGATCCTGCTGACCGCCTACGGATCGCTCAAGACAGCCGTCGATGCTATCAAGGCCGGAGCCTTCGATTATCTCAGTAAGCCGTTTATCGTGGAGGATATTCGGTTAGTGGTTC
>CAZVEZ010000390.1:0-2055 GCA_964626135.1 uncultured Nitrospira sp. | reverse complement strand
TGCCGCCCTTCCGGTATGTCAGCAGGCCGATCTTTTAGGAAGACTGATGCGGGCTGGAGAGAAGGCTACTTATTTTCTACGGAAAGGTACACTTTAACCCGCCCGTCTTTTTTGATATCGATAAGGTATACGCTGATTACTGACGAATTTCCCGGTTGAGACGCAGAAAACTTCTCGGTCTTGATGTACAGTTCTGTGTCAGAGTCTTCATCGAGATCCCTTCCGATCCAACCGTGAGGCAAGCTGTTCCGCAATCGCTGTACGATATCCACGACCGCCTTGTCGGCGTCGGCCCTGTCTGCAAACCGGAAGAGGCAACTCCACCTCGCTCCATGATGATCGTCTTTGTCCCTGACCAGGCACTCTCTAGAGCCGGGAAAGGTTACCAGTGATTGCCACGTTGTCCCGGTCTCGGCATCGACAGCCTTATGGCCTGTTCGTAATGATTTGAAGTCTTCAGCGGTTGCCGCGAGAACGGTCTGAGTCACTTCACGTTCGTCTTTTGCAGCGGCGCTGTTTACGACCTGGGGGCGGTCGGACGGACAACCATGGCCCGTGCACGTCATCCGGAACATCGTCTGGGTCCACTTGAGCTTTGAACGAAATTTGTCATATCCGATCTCATATCGGCCGTCACCGTCCTCCACTGCTCTCGCGGCGTGATAGGGATTCCCGATCCAGAGAAAGCGCATATCTTCGAAGGGGAAGGGATCGTTCACGGTGAGCACCAGGTTGCCGGAGCTTGTATCATAGCCGACGATCAGGGCCATATGTTGGCGCAGGCCATCGACTTTGAATCCGGCCGGTGAAAGTCCGACGATAATAGGGCGGCCCTCATCAAGTTCACGTGTTACTTCTTCCTCGGAAAGGCTCCCAATCTTCAATTGCGCTGCCAATGCGATTTTTCCAGCTGTGCCGCCCGACATCGCGACTAGAGGGTATTGTTCAAGCATATCGATCATGACGGATTCGTCGCCTGCTGAAATATCGCAGTTGATACAATCCGGCATCCCTGCGCACAGCTTTCTGCTCTGGGCGATTCCACATTGATAGTCGGTGCGATGGATGGCAGGAAGATCGTAGTATTTGAACACCATTTCTCCAACGGCCGTCCAACACCAACTCGGGCGTTCTTGAAACACCGGTGGAATATGTAATGTGACTTCGGTTGCCATGGCGAGATTGATCGGCGCCAACAGGGCGATCACTAACCAGACTTTGAATACTGCCATCCTATTTTTCACCGGGCTCCACTCCTGCATACGCACGGTGTTGTGAGCGAATCGCATGCATGCTCCCTCTCTCCCCCTCCTCAGTCGCACTGCTTGAACTGCGTGTCCTGACAACGCCGCGCCATCTCCTGCGCCTTCTCGATCTGCGCGGCGGTCATTTTTGACGCCACGTGGTCTCGGCGTTTCATCGCGGCTTTTCCTTCATCGTCACTCATCGCGGCGGCTGCGATGCTGGACCACATATACGCGAGAACAAAGTTCTGCCGGGCGCCTCGTCCCCTCTCGTACATAAGGCCCAGATTGTTCTGCGCAGATACGTCTCCCTGCTCTGCCGCCTTATGAAACCACTTCAGCGCCGCCTGGTAATCCTGCCGGACGCCCTGTCCCCTCGCATGCATTTTCCCGAGATTCAATTGTGCCGGCGCGCTTCCTTGCTCTGCAAGGGGACGGAAGAGTCGTGCCGCCCGAGTGTAGTCGCCGCGATCATACGCAAATGTCGCCTCCTCAATGGAAGCGGCTTCCGCGTTCGCGGCACAGATTATGATCACGAAGACTGCGAAAAAGAAACGACGCATCGGTGTTCTACCTCATCACAATACTAACAGCAGCACCGGGGTCCAAGTATGTAACGCTCGGTTACAGTATAACCATTACATCCGCTTCTGCCACTCCTACAGCGGTAGGGGGGCTATCGTCCCGCCGAATATGCTTGTCAGTCGCGATCTCGTTTTTTCAACAGAGCCTGAAACTCTTCCGGGATGGGCATGGATTTAAAAGGAGGCGCATGCGCTCCACCGGTATTTCCTACAGGCACCCAGACTCG
>CAZVEZ010000389.1:226-2063 GCA_964626135.1 uncultured Nitrospira sp. | reverse complement strand
GACCCTGTCCGTTCAGGAGCACAACTGAAGGCGGTTGGAAACGCTGTGTCGCTGTGTCGGGAGCCTGGAGGCAGGACGCGCGGCTGGTTCTATGTCTCTGATCGACTCTCAGTAGGCGGCGTGGGTTCTCCGTGCGCTCATGGAGCACACGGAGAACCACGCGCATCGGTACATGGTCGGGGATCTTTTCTCGCCCGGTCGAGGCAAGGAAGACGTCCACCCCTTGGATCGCCGTGTTAGTTCAGCGGTGGAACCACCCCGGCAAATGTCAACAAATCGGTCATATGAAACTCGCCGGGTGTTGCGGACGGCAGTTCCGGTGTCCAGCGTGGCCGGGCGGCCAGATAGGATGATTCATCGGCCTTCAGCATGCCGATAAATACCTCACCGACGATGCGGCTTCCTACCGGCCCTAAACGGAGCCCATTTTCCATGATTTCCGCCTCTTTCAAAATATAAAACCAGAGCGGCGTGCTCTTCTCCATATCAAACGGCCTGAGTGCGTTCAGTTGTGTGGGAGTCAATGCCGGAAGTCCCATTCTTCGCGCAATCGCCTGGCCGGACGGAAGCCCGACATTGACATGGCGCATCAGGTTGCGCGAGGCCAACGACTGTACGCCGTCGGCAGGCAAACCTGGCGCAGGTCCACGCGAGCCGGGCAGCAACATCACCACGCTGGAAAGTTTGCCGTCGATCTGCTTATTGGGCCGGAAATTTCCATCGCCGAAATTGAAGAACGTTTGCCAGTCGACAAACCGACGAGGCGCGCGCTTCCCGCCGCGCAGATCGTTCGGATCCTGGTCGTTGGGGTCCTGGGTGTCATCGAAGATAAACGCAAAGAACGGCGATCCGCCGGTGGGACCGAAGTTGAGACGGTAGCTCGGACGGATTTGCGAATGGCCGAAGCGGTAAGCGGCCACTGAAAACTCAATGGGGATCATCGGATTTCTTTTGTTCACGTCATAGTAACGGAGTCCCTTTTTCAGAATGTCATCGACACGATCTTGCCCGATCGTGAGCGGAAGGAATTCGTGCAGGATAATCCACTGATAGTGCCAGCGGACCTGCCGTTGGGCATGTTTGAAGATCCGCTCAGCGGAGTGATCGGCATATTCTGGATCTGCGCGCAGGTGATCGACCACTGCATTGTGAAAACGCAGGAATGCGAGGTGGAGTTGGGAAAGAATAACATGCTCATCGTTCCGGCTGTCGCCCAGGATGGCGACGTTGTTCGGGTCACGCGGGAGGTCGAAACGGACCGCTCCCTTACGAGAGACGAGCTCTGAGCCCGGAATGGGTTCCACTCGCAGTTTGATATCGCCGGAAGTCAGGTCATACAACTCACGGGATTCTTCCGGCCCATTTCCGTACACGCTGTCTAAGTCGAATGCTACGGTGCGAAAGTTCGTCGTGTTTCTTGGGTTACTTCGTTCGAGCAACGGGGATCTCGGGTCGAGTGTCACATCGTGGTCCAGGAACTGGCCGAAAAAGGTCACACCTGCAGTCATGTTGGGATTGTCGGGATTGTTTACACTTCGCAAGGGATCTGTGATCGACAGAATAGGATCGGACAGATCATCCGACGCATCGATGAGGCCCCCTTTCTCACCCAGCTTCTTGGCCTGTTCGCGGGCATCGTCGGTCGGTCTGGCGAAGGGCGGCAACTCAGGAAACATACGCGTAAAAGAATTGTCAGGAGTATGAGGTCGGTCCCGCATACCGGGAAGATGCAAATTGTTTTTTCCCTCCGCGTGCGCCGTTGTGAGGCCGAACAGCGCGGTAGAGCACAGCACTCCTGCTAGGCCGGCCGACAGGAATTTCTTGTGACGATGCGACA
>CAZVEZ010000389.1:0-216 GCA_964626135.1 uncultured Nitrospira sp. | reverse complement strand
ACATCTGTATCTTCCTCATGATGTTTTAGGTATTCCATGAGCCGGGGAGCCGGGACTCAACACGCGCTTCCCGGCACGAATGAGATGCCGGTCGAGTGGAGCAAGAACTGATCCATGAGGGCATGCAAAGTTTCTCATCCCTTATCCATGCGAAACGAATAAGAAGAGTCCTGTGAAGGCTGCTCCTGATAGAGGGCTGTATGTAAAAGAGAACGT
>CAZVEZ010000388.1:0-2071 GCA_964626135.1 uncultured Nitrospira sp. | reverse complement strand
GAGTGAACCCCGAAGGCTGACAGCGTAACCATCGCCAGAACGACAAAGATGTCCTGCACGATCAGGAAGCCCAGCGCGATCTTGCCGTGCAGGGCACTAATCTCCTGCTTGTCGGAGAGAAGCTTGACGATGATGATCGTTGAGGAAAACGTCAGCGCCACCGCGATGTAGAGCGAGGTCAGCCAGTCGTTTCCCAGCGCGAGACAGATGAGAAATCCGAAGAAGGCGGTGAAGGTGACTTGGCCGAGGCCGGTCGCAACCGCCACTCTGCCGAGACTCCGCACCAAGCCCACATCCAATTTGAGCCCGACGAGGAAGAGAAGCACGGCGATCGATATCTGGCTGAGTGTTTCGATGAAGTGCGTCGAACGGACAATGCCGAGCGCGTCAGGCCCAGCGAGAACCCCGACGGCAATGAATGCAACGACAAGCGGCTGTCGGGCAAGCAGACCCAAAAAGCCGACGGCAGATGCGAGCAAGATAAGAGTGGCAATCTCGTAGAACACGCTCGCGAAGCTAGTCTCCATACCGGCAGTGCCCTTAATTCTTCCAAAGACCAACCGCTGGTCATCGTCGTCTAACACACACCAGAACCTCGCACATACCCCGATCACTCGATGGTCTTCACAAGATATCGGGCGAACGGCTTGACTCAAGTCAACACGACTTGAACCCTCAAAGGATAACGTCAAAATGGATCGATGTAACGGAGAGCAGAACCATGCCTCACCGTCATTAGCGCAACCAGGATGTTCGGAAGCATGAGGCAGATGCACAATCCACTGCGAGCGGATTGCTCAGGCCGGCGAGATCCTTGTCAAACGCCCTGAGGCCATGCAGCTCCGCAATCTTGGAACACTACAGAACATCGCGGGCGAGAAGAGTTCGACGATCATCTTCCCCATGCCGATCGATCTGGTCAAGATGCTCGGAGAGTTGAGCAAGGGTCGCGCTTAGCCGAACTAAACTCGCAATCTTCACCTGCCAAGTTTGGGTAGCAAGACGCGCAGTTCTGTCCACAAACTCGGCGCATGTCGATACTTTCGCTCGCATGATTTAGGATGACCGTTTGCGACTCGCTTAGTTTGCGAAAAGCACCTCCGCAATAATCGAAGGCGCACGACGAATAAGGTCAGAGAACGCATGGCGGAACTTGAGGTCAGGGGTAAGGAGCAGACTTGGGGCTCCATTCTCGGCATCGCCCTGTTCGTCGGCGTGCTCCTTGTTCCAGCCCCGGCGGACATGCCGATTCAGGCGTGGCGGGTCGTCGCCGTAGCTGTGCTGATGGCTGTCTGGTGGACGAGCGAAGCGCTGCCTCTTCCCGTGACCGCGATGGTTCCACTCGTTCTGTTCCCGCTTCTTGGGATATCATCAGCGCTCGATGCTGCGGCACCATACGCAGACCCGATCATCTTCCTTCTCCTCGGCGGATTTATCATCGGCGCCGCCATGCAGCGGTGGTCGCTGCACAAGCGCATCGGTCTACTAGCGATCCTGTACATCGGTACGACGCCGAGCCGCCTGATTGGCGGGTTCATGCTGGGCACAGCGCTTTTGAGCATGTGGGTCAGCAATTCGGCGACTGCGATCATGATGCTGCCTGTAGCCGTATCGATCGCAGCTCTTTTCGAGCAGCCAGATCCATCGACCCTTGTAGCGCATCACAATTTCAGCGTGGCCTTGATGCTGGCCGTGGCCTACGGGGCCAGCATAGGGGGACTGGGAACCCTCATCGGAACGCCGCCCAATGCCGTGCTGGCTGCCTACATGGCAAGGGAGCACGGTGTGACGATCGGATTCGCCCAGTGGATGGGGCTCGCCCTCCCATTGGTTGTCGTAATGCTGGTCGGCACGTGGATCATCCTTGTCCGACTGCATCCGGTCGATGGGCAGATTGGTTTGGATGCCGAGCAGCTGGTCCAAACAACGCTCAAGGAGATGGGACCGCTTACAGCTGCAGACCGAAGAGTCGCCTGCGTTTTCGCCGTAACCGCGCTCGCATGGGTCCTGCGACCGGTCTATTCCGACTTCGCGCCCGGCCTGGGCGATTCTCAGATCGCCATTCTAAGTG
>CAZVEZ010000387.1:0-2074 GCA_964626135.1 uncultured Nitrospira sp. | reverse complement strand
CACAAATGGGGGCTGAGTAGGTTTTCCAGGCGTATCAAGTACCTGGAGCTATGGGGCCAAGGGGCAGCGTAGTACGGCTCACCCGTGTGCCGTGCCTTCCCGAAAGCATGGGGTCTATCATTGGATTTGTAGGTGACGAGGAGCCCTACCTGGGTTAGTATCGTCGTAGACGAGGGTGTGGCTCATGGGGTCAGTGGCCTGTTCCATCAGGTTCACTTGAATCTGAAATGCCGCCCTCGTTACCTGCATCATCCAAGGGGTCGATCGGGATGGTGCCCATCGCATGATGGTGGCTCTGTAAATAGACGAGACCCGAGGATGAGCATCCGGGCTGATGCCTCGTTGAAGGAGCAACCCATGTTAGAGACAATCCCCCTCGAAGTTCGCGTCAGTGTCGATATTGGCTCTCATCAGCATCGTGTGGCCATTGGCCTCTCGAGTGGTGAGGTGTTGGAAGAGTTTGATATTCTACATCAAGCTGAGGGCTTTGACCACTTCTTTGCTCGCATCGCGACCTATGAACAGCAGTATGCCTGTTCCGTAGCGGTCGCCATGGAAGGGTTCAATGGCTATGCGCGCCCCTTGGACACGATGATTCGAGCCCGCGACTATCGACTTTACAACATCAACAATTTGAAGCTGGCCCGCTTCAAGGAGATTTTTCCAGGAGCGGCCAAGAGCGATGCGCTTGATGCGCGCAAGGGACTTGAACTCTTTCAACTTCGTGATCACTTGCCTTTGGCCAAGGATGTGCTCCAGGAAGTGGCCGCGACGCCAGAAGAAAACGACATCCTCAAGCGCCTGACGCGCCGTCGTCGCTACTTAGTGCGTGAGAAAGGGCGTGTGCTCAACCGTCTCCAAAGCGACTTGCAAGCGGTATGCCCTGGGCTTTTGGAGATCACCCACGATGCGGGTAATCTGTGGTTTCTCCGCTTCTTAACCAGCCGTCCTGAGCTGACGCAATTGGCTCGCCTTCGACAGAGGAGCCTACTCAAAATCCGAGGTGTGGGGGCGACGTATGCCGGTGCGATTCAAGCTTGGCAAAAGCATGCGGTGTTCAGCCATGAGGTGGCCTGGGTGGGTGAGATGATCCAAGCCGATGCCACGCGAATTCTCGAGTTACTGGGTCAGATCAAGGCGTTGGAAGCCAAGATCGACGCGGTAGCGCAGGAGTCCTCCGTGGCCAGTATCCTGGACTCGATTCCCGGCTTTGGTCGGGTATGCAGCGCCGAATTGGCGGGTGAAATCGGTACGATCGAGCGCTTCCGAAGCGACGGCAGTCTGGGGTTGTATATTGGCATGTCGAACCTGGACAACAGCTCGGGTAAGTTCCAAGGTTCCAAAGCCCCCAAACACGTCAACACGCGTGCCAAAGCGGCAATGATGATCGCGGTGGATCGGCATCGCAAATGCGTACCGGAGTCTCAGACCTACTACGAGAAAAAGCGTGCGGAAGGGAAAAGTCACAATCAAGCGATCCGTGCATTGGGTCGTCACTTGTGCCGTGTGATCTACAAATTACTCAAAGAGGAGCGTGACTACGAAATTCGTGATTAGGTCATTTTTTCCCTTGAAAATTCCAGCGGGATGTTCAGATCTTTAGTTTGCGGACACAGTGAGGCGCATAGTAAATCGAGGCCGATGTCTTGTGTTGTAGTCCTGCGTATGGCACGATGCCGTTCCATCAGACGGCAAAGCGGGGGACGAGCGGCAATCGGTTCAATAGGATGGGGATATCAAGACCATGGCAGCATCTCAGAAAACCTACACGTACAAAGGCCAAACCTTTGGCAGCGAACGCGACATGGTGATGCATTTGCTCGATGACTACCGCTGCGTCGAGGGCTTTGCAGCGCAGTATCTCGGCGCTTGGAAAGCGATCTCTCAGGAGGCCTGCGTCACTGGCGGTCTGCGCACGGTGTGTGGCCGCGAGCAGTTACACGCGGATTTGCTGGAGGCGCGTCTGCGCGAGTTGGGCGGGACGCCGCAGTGCGACGTGCCGCAGGAGCGGCTAGCCGACATGGCGTATTACAGCTCTGAAGACCACAGTGATATCGAGAAGCTCGCAAGGATT
>CAZVEZ010000386.1:0-2099 GCA_964626135.1 uncultured Nitrospira sp. | reverse complement strand
TCGAGACCAGTTCAAGCTCCCGCCACAGATTGAATCCATCCGGATCGAGAGCAACGCCCTCGTCATCGCCACACGCTAGCGGGGCTTGCGTCGGCGACCGGCTGCCACTCCTGGAACAAGCGTGTGAATCGTGCTATCTTTCGTGCCTGGCGAAGGCGTCGCGTGTCACCCAGGAGGTTCTCCATCCTCTTTCACGCGAGAGACGAGCAGACACCTCACCGGGAGAAGAGACATCCATGCTACTCGAAGGCAAAAAGGGACTAATCGTCGGTGTTGCTAACAAGCACAGCATTGCCTGGGCTATCGCACAATCGGCGGCAAACCAGGGAGCCCAACTGCTGTTCAATTACCAGAACGAACGGTTGCGGGAGAACGTCGAAGAGCTGGTTGCCACCATGCCCGGCGCAAAAGCCTTTCCCTGTGATGTGGGAGATGATGCGCAAATTGAAACATTGATGCACAGCGTCGGGAAAGAGACCTCGACGCTCGATTTCCTCGTCCACTCAGTCGCTTTTGCCCCGCGCGAAGAACTCACGGGCCAGTTCGTGAATACCACGCGGCAAGGATTTGCCACGGCTCTCGCTGTGAGCGCCTATTCACTTGTTGCCGTCACCAGAGCCGCGCTGCCCTTGATGACCGATGGAGGCTCGGTCGTCACGCTGACGTATCTCGGCGCCGAACGGGTCGTCCCTCACTACAACGTCATGGGCGTCGCCAAAGCCGCGCTCGAAGCCACCGTCCGCTATCTCGCCCATGATCTTGGTCCCAAGAACATTCGGGTAAATGCCATTTCCGCCGGTCCGATCAAGACGCTTGCCGCGCGCGGCGTCTCCGGCATCAGCAAGATGGTGGATCATCACCGGGAGTTCGCGCCACTCCGCCGCGCAACGGAACAAGGCGAAGTCGGCGACACGGCGTTGTTCTTGGTCAGCTCGCTAGGACGTGGAATTACCGGAGAGGTGATCTACGTGGACGGAGGATATAATATTCTGGGCTCGCTAGCTTCGGTGGACTGAGGTGAAGCGTATCTCGTGAAGCGCAAGATTTGTCCTGCGAGAGACGAGATACGAACGACGCTTCACGCGCGACGGCTATTCGAGTGTCCGCCTGAGGGTCTTCAGCTTCCCGCGTTTCGTTTTGCTCTCCAACCGTCGTTCCTTCGATCCCTTCGTCGGTTTCGTGGCTCTGCGTTTCTTACGCGGGATGGCCACGCTCCGAATAAGCTCGCTCAGCCGAGTGAGCGCATCCTCTCGATTCTGCTCCTGGCTCCGGTACTGCTGGGCCTTGATGGTGATCACACCCTCCGCTGAGATGCGGTGATCTTTCAATTTCAGCAACTCTTCTTTGTAGAACGGCGGCAACGATGAGGCAGCAATATCGAACTGCAAATGAATCGCGGACGAGACCTTGTTCACATTCTGTCCGCCGGCACCCTGCGATCGCATCGCATGGATGTCGATCTCAGAATCAGGGACGGTGACGTGTGAGGAGATATGTAGCATCGAGATCACGGGTGTTGAAAAAGAAATGCCGGGACGGCCCCTTCACATACATGTGTCGTGACCCTTACTGAGCCGCCTTCTAGAAAATCTGTTGGAAACGCAGGCCTATGATTAGGCGTAATGATACCCGAAATCGAGGTGAAGTTTAGGAAAGTTCCGGCAGGCGATCGATAATTCTGAGCCGCACCTCTTCTCCCACCTGCATTTGCACCATTTTGGTGGTGAGGCTTTCACGAACCCTGTTGGCATCCTCCGACTTAAATTGAATCTGTCCGCCATGTTGTTCGACGAGGTGAAACAACAGTAAGTTCGTGAGGTGCTGAAGCTCCTCGTCACTGGCATGTGAACTCAGGTTCAGGATCTTGGACATCGGAGAGGCTCCAGTCGATCAACGGGCCAGCCTCACTTATCGCCGAATCATCCGTTGTTCCACAATGCCCCAAAGGGAGGGGGAACCCTAGCACTGCGGAGAGGGCAACTCCCTCATCTGCCACACCGGTTCACACTTATTTGCACTGGCATTACAATGGTTTACAAGATGGTAGGCTGATCTCAAAATTCAGAAATACTACTATGTCACGGCAATTCTGCTTAATT
>CAZVEZ010000385.1:0-2106 GCA_964626135.1 uncultured Nitrospira sp. | reverse complement strand
AGGGGCGGACAGGTAGAACCCCTCCGCGGAGGGGTATGTAATTAATTAATCAACGACGGCACCTGACCCATTGCTGCCGTCCGGGAATCACCAGTATTTCTCTTTCATGCGTTACATCAAAGGTCCTCTCACCTGTCTTGCACTTTGCATTAGCCTCTCGATTCCGGGTGGCGCTTTCGCATGCTCCTGTGGAGACATGCCGATTCCTGAGCGATTCAGAGAAGCGAAAATCCTGTTTCTGGTGAGAGCTGGCCCAACTACTCGTGACGTTGACAAAGAGGGCAACGAGACTCGCCGATGGACCTATGAAGTCATTGAGCTGTATAAAGGAGAGCCTAACTTCGAAACTCTCTGGTCAAGCGGCGGAGGAGCATCCTGTGGCGCGCACCTAGCAGAAAGCCAGCACTATCTCATTTCCACTGGTGACGATGGTGAAGTCAGCCTTTGCAGCATGTCACGAATCGGTGATGACCCAAACAGCGATGCTGAAATCGACGTGCTAAACGCCTACAAGTATGGAGAAATCTCGCAGCTAACGGAGCCATGGATATTTTCTGAAACCCCGGATATATGCTCTGTAGGCCACCAATTTTCTTCCGGTGGCGGATACTTAGAGTTCTTTTACCGCTTCAGAGAACCTGAGCACTTGGATACCCGGCAATACGAATTTCCCATACCGTTCACGGCCCCCGGCGGCCGAGAACCAAAACCGCCAATCGAAGATCGAGGTCCGCACCCGTCCACCGAACTCGGTTATTTCGAACTAAGGATCAGGTTCGGCTCGGGTCGACACGTCGAGGAAGGTACCGCAAGACTGGTCATAGGTGAACGAGAGTGGTCAACACGCAGAACATTGATGGAAGCGCCGTGGGCATTTCCCTATGAGGTCATAGACGAGGAAGGCGCCAGAGAGGTGCTGGCAGCTCTGGGCGACGCATCATCGCTCTCCGTTAAATGGAAACTGTGGGAGCTGCCCGGCTATCGACAGAAGTGGTATCCCGACTATCCGATCGCCTCAATGCAAACATCTCAACTGTACCTTGGCGACGCCATCTCAAGCTTTCATGAATGCGTTGATCGAGGCGTAATACAGAACAAGTAGCCATGGTGCACTGGCGTCGCACAGGCTGCTTCTGGCCGATCGCCGCCCGACACCGTGGTTCTGGTAAGCTTCGGCTGTTGACCCAAAGAGGCCCTTGGGGCAGTACGCGATAAACAGCTGGCGACCCTCAGTGCCCGAATGCAAGGAGGTCCCATGTCAAACGTCGTTGATCTGAAGCCGGACGACATCGCTGCCGCAGGCGCAGTGCTCGCTCGTTCACTCTTCGAAGACGGATTGGCCAAGCACATGTTTCCGGATGACGAAGAGCGCAAAGTGCGCACACCGTGGCACTTCAGCGCCGTCGTTCGTTACGGCGTGCTGTTCGGTCGTGTGCTGGCCACGGCCGGCATTCCGCGCGGCGTTGCTGTATGGCTTCCGCCGGGCGAGACTGCGATGACGGATAGTCGCATCGCGGCCGCCGGCCTGGACGCAGCCCCCGCAGTGCTTGGTGACGAGGCTTTCGGGCGCTTGATGACGGCCATGGCACATATTGAGCCGTACCGCGAACAGGACATGCCGCCACAGCACTGGTACCTCGCGCTTGTTGGTGTCGATCCCGATTACAGTGGCAAGGGCATCGGCAGCTCTCTGTTGAGGCCAATCCTCGAGCAGGCGGACGGTGACGGTCTCCCTTGTTACCTGGAGACTGCCGAGGAGCGCAACGTCGCCTATTACGAAATGCACGGGTTCGAAACAGTCCGTCACGGCACGCTCCCCGATACGGCCGTCGAGTACTGGACGATGCAGCGGATCCCCGCGTGACATATTTTTCAGTACTTTCCACACTGTCAGTCCGATCACTTCAATAAGCAGACCAACTGCGCTCAAATCGGCCGCATATGGCCGTACCCGGCCAGCCAGATGATAAACTGACTACGGACTGCTGCTGACCCGAGGGGGACTCTGCCAGCGTTTTTGCGTCCACCTGCCGGTGAAATCGGAGAAAGGTCAATTGATCGAACTTCCCTTAAGAGATCCGTGCGACCTTTGTGAAGGAATGGCAG
>CAZVEZ010000384.1:0-2115 GCA_964626135.1 uncultured Nitrospira sp. | reverse complement strand
TACGCGGCCATGCGCGTACGATTGACAAACGCGAGCGGCACGTCTTTGCGATCGGATGCGGCAACTGTCAGCAACGGTCTCGCAGTGTATCCGACCTGCTGCGCTACCCAGAGCGTAGGGATCTGCTCAATGGCGATGTTGTAGATGTTGACCGAGTCGTTATAGAACTCGCGCCGGTCTGCGATGGTGTTCTCCAGCGCCGATATGCGCTGTTGAACGGCTGAGAATTCTTGATTGGCTTTCAGGTCCGGATACTGTTCGGCCACGGCAAAGAGCTTCCCTAGGGCGCCGACGATCTGATTTTCCGCCTGCGCCTTGTCGTTGATATTCAGACTTTCGCGATAGGCAGTGCGGGCTTTGGTGACGGATTCCAACGTTTCCCGTTCATGAATCATGTAGCTGTTACAGACTTCAACCAGCTTGGGAATCTCATCATGCCGCTGCTTCAAGATGACGTCGATATTCGACCATGCCTTGTCGATATTGTTGGCGAGTCTGACCAGCATGTTGTAGGCGCCGGCCACATAGGCGATGAGTATAACCAATCCGACAACCAGTAGAATCCCGATCAGCAAGGTGCCATTCATGACGTTCTCCTTCGTGGATATGACTGTTAGGAAACGGTTATGAGGTAGTGTTCGAAGATGATGATCGAGCAAGCCGCCGCAAGCGCCATCCCTCCTATTCCATAGGCCAATACTTGCCACTTCAAGTGGGACACTAATTCCTTTTCGCTTCGATCCGAGAGGATGAACTCATGGTCTTGGCTGCTCCCAATGTACAGGCGAGCGGAATTTCCGACGAGTTCTTTTACTCCTGGCTGTTCCTGTGCCGTTCCAAGAACATAGACCCGCTCTTCCGGCTGAATGAACGTTTCTCGGCATCGTAGTGTTTTGTTCCCGATCCAGCGGTTGGTCGAAACCCCCAGCCGATTCAATCCAGCGAGCGCCGTAGGGGACAATTCTCCGAGCCAATCATTCCGATACGTGCGCTCGTCCGGCAAGATCAGTTCGGCGCCTAGGGGTACGACGAGGACTCGCCCGGTTGCATCACGTACGAAGAAGGGCTGCTCCGAAGTGCCTTTCGCAACGGTCTCCCATCGCACATGTTTCCCGGAGCCGACACGTTCTTCTACAGCGTACGAATAGAACACGCAGGGAACTCCGCTGAAGGGTGAGGAGAGGAGTCCTTCTTCCGGCTGTGTCAGCCCCTCGATCTCCACCAATCCAAGCGCCAGCGAACGAATCGTCGAGGTCGGAATACTTTCGATCAAACGTTTTCGTTGGCGAAGAATCCATCCGTAGGCGCAGAGGCCGAAGCCTCCTACGATACCAGCCGCCAAATAGAAAAAGAGTTGATCCGGCGGCCTGCCCCATCGTGTCGTTTCTATGGTTTTGCCGATTCCGGCGACGAAGACGATTCCTCCGATGGCAAGGGCGAGTCCGAAAAACGAAGCCCAAAACCATATCGCCTGTCTGTTGACGCGGTTCTTATTGAACTTGAGTCGGTTCCGAGTGATATCGGTACGTGCGCGATATCTCGCCGCTGCTTGTGTATAGAGGTCGGCTTCATTGATGTTGATTGGAACTGCCGCGCCTCGGTAGGTCTCATTCAGGCGAGTCAGGCTTCCATGAGACAGCCACCACCCCCGACAGGAATCGCAGCTCAGGAATGACGTGTGAGAAGCTGTCGCAGATTCCATGTAATTTCCACATCGGGGACACCGGGTCTCTGTTCTAACCGCGACGCCTCCGGTGTCACCAACAGCCCGCTTCAACGAGGTGTAATCCTCCACGAAAAAAAACACCTCTCCCAGATCGAGCCAGAGCCCGTGTCCAGAGGCACAGACATCGAGCCCCGGACCCTGGTGTGTTGGAATCTCAACGAGATCTTGCTGACAGTCAGGACATTTCATGGTGACCATCGTGTTCAAACTGTAGCAAGAACCTGGCAGGTGTCAAAGCGAAACGTTTGTGTTCGCTTTGAGAAAACAGCGGGTTACACATGGCCATCGCAGAGCAACCATGTGCGGGTCTAATCAGATGGCAGGCCCAATCGGCATGATGCTGTAAATCTTTGAATTGGCGCTTGTGGCAGATGGTGGTGGAGGGGTTA
>CAZVEZ010000383.1:0-2130 GCA_964626135.1 uncultured Nitrospira sp. | reverse complement strand
CTTGCCGGTGACCAACGGTTGTTCTTGGAATAAGTGCACGTTCTGTGATTAGTTACCCCTGAGCGAATTCCTATAAATCCCCGCTTATTCATCCCATATGCAAATTGAGTCCGGTTTTTCGCTCGTCTGGATGATTTTCGATCGCAGCTTCCAGATGGGGTTACCCTGAAAGAGTCAAAAATCCCAAAACTCATTAGCTCAGCAAGCAACCTTCCTGCATAAACCTCTAGTCCGCAGATTTCAATCAGGCTATTTGAGGCAAGAGGCTTTATGGTCTGTTGCCGTTTCAAATGGGTAACCATAGGAAGGCACAGGGCACGGCCACGACGCTTTCGTCATTTCTCTTGAGCTTTTCGAACCAAGATGCCTCCGCACAGATAGTGCTTTAGCCGAGCGAAAGCGCCCTCCAGCAGGTGCCGATTTCGGTAAAGACCTTTGTCCAGAATTCGTTGACCACAACACCCGCGACCTATGGGTTCTACAGAGCTTTCATACTACTAGCACTTCACAAGGGCACTTTGGCTTGCCCGATTTCTGATTTCACTCAGACTGATGGCTCCTCAATCAGGGTGTCATTCATGTCCACCACCTTCTACTGCTCACATCGTGAGTTCAGAAGCTTCATCGCTGATGCGGCTGGTATGCAGTCGGTTCTGCCGGTTATCGTCACCGAGCATGGTGTTCTTGATCAGTTCGCTCGATACATGTTCCTGAACCGGATCAAGAGCCGTTCATGGCAGGAGTCTGCGACTTTCGCGTTGCAGTTGCTGTTGGAATACATGGAGGCGAACCAGAGTTTCTATGACACTCCGAGGGCGTTGTTTACGTCGTTCTCAGACGCGCTCTACACCGGCACGGTGTCCAATAGTTGTGACCCTTCAGGCCTGTGGTGGCAGCCAAGGCAGCCGGACGATGGCGCTAGGTTGATTAGCCATGTCACGCGATTTAGCGATTGGCTTGCTGCTGTCAACGAGGACGCCAAGCTACAACTCAACCCCTGGCGGCAGGCGAGTCGGCACGAGGAACGCCTGAATTGGGCGGCTTATTCGCACCGCAGGGATAAGGCCTTTCTTTCCCACCTCTGGCGTTCCACATCGCAGGCGAAGCAGTCCAGAGCCGTGCGCTCAAGGATGATGCCTGCTGAACGGCAAACGCCCGCAAAGGCATTTCCAGAGGAACACTTCGAGTTGCTGGTATGCGAGGGTTTCCGCAGGCGTTTACGAGATTCACGCGGGCCTACAGACCTTCGGAATGTCCTGATTACCTACCTCATGCACTACGGCGGATTGAGGCTGTCCGAAGCCCTCTCGCTCTGGAGTGATGACGTTAGCTTAGAGGCCGGGGAGGTCATCGTCCGTATTTATCACCCTGAATACGGGCTTGCACCTGGCGGTAAAACCAACCGTGCTGCTTACCTTCAAAGCCAATATGGACTGCAACCCCGTAATCGGCTGGTAAAAGCGATCGACCCGCTGTTCCTCGGGTGGAAAAACGGCCTGATTACCGACCCGCACCGACGCTGTTTCGAAGTCTTTTTCTTCCCCTATGAAACTGGGCAGATTTTTGCCGAGTTGTGGCGTGACTATCACCTGAAACAACGGTTAAAGCCCAAGACCAGCGAAGGTCATCCTTATGCTTTTACCAACCGCGACGGCCAGCCTTACTCGCACCGGATGTTCCGCAAGGCTCACAGGTTGGGTATTGAGAGGATCGGGTTAGTGTACGAGAAGATCGAGGGCACAACCCCGCATGGCCACCGTCATGCCTATGGGCAGCGACTGGCTCGCGATGGTGCCGACCCGCTGTTGATCAAGAACGCCATGCACCATGCGTCGATCACATCGAGTCAGACCTACACGCAGCCCACTACGATGCAGATGCGCCAGAGTCTCCGAGACCTGGAAGCGCGGTTGCGCTTGCGGCATGCAGATGATTCCCTCGGCCTGTTGACAAAGGGCTGACGCCAATGCCAACCAAGAAGAATTTTTATACCTACACCGAGGCCCAGGTGGCGGCTCAGGCGCTGGGCATCAAGAGTCACTCCGACTACACCAAGCGCTACGGTGAAGACCAGCGACTGCCGTCCAGCCCCGGGGAGTTCTATGCCGACGCCGGCTGGAAGGACTGGTA
>CAZVEZ010000382.1:0-2141 GCA_964626135.1 uncultured Nitrospira sp. | reverse complement strand
AAATCAGATTCAAATAGCGCTACCGGACAACTTCAAATAGCCAGGTCTGTCTGGTTTGTTTTGTTTGTTTGGTGGATTTGGTTCTTCTGGTTTCTCTGGTTGGTTTCATTCAACCAAACAAACTAAATAACGGCCTTCTTACGTTGGCGGACTTTTTCAGCATCCTGCTACGGCGCAGCGCTCTCTTTGGGAGTGAACCCATCAGCCGGAAGCGACGCGGCATTCACCTTCTTTGACGCGAGATCCGCGTGCCAGATGAGCTCCCGCTCGAACCATTGGCCCGTCACTCCTTGATCCCGTAATTGAACTCGTATCTCGTACAGGTCCCCTTCCACCTGCTTCACCCTCCACTCACCAAGCCGGGCAGCCAGATTGCGTTCTCTCATAGAACGCACATGCTCGGTCATCGCCTGAAGAATTGTGGGATAGCCGATCGCCCGATGAGATTGCACCAGCGCCAGAGCTTCCGCCTCCCGGTGATCGGCGATGGGATTCAGCGACGGAGGCTTCAGCCAGAGGTAGTACACCGCGCCGAGCACAAGCACGACTACAACCACAGCGCGAATGATCTTCACAATCGTCAACGAGAGTGGCGCAGAGCTGGTAGAAGAATCATCCTGCATCACAGGCATCCTGTAAACGGGGTTTGACGAGGAGAACTGAAACCGCGCATGACCGCAGGGCATCTTAGGAAGAGCGCCGGCGCGATGTCAATGTGACCACGGACAGTCCGGCGAATGGTCTGAACGCGCCTTGTGCGCGTGAAAGTCGATATGCTACAAATACGGCTCTCATTGAGTAGATGGAGTCCTTCGCAGTGAATCGCCAATGAAATTTTTTCTTTACGGAGACCTCCTTAACCCCACGCAGCTCAAACGTCGCGCTCCGGAACATCAGTTCCTCATGCCGGCCGCACTTCCGGAACACACGATCAAGTTCTGCCGATGGTCTTCGCAGTGGCGATGCGGACTCTCCAGCGTGGCCCCGTCACCGGGAGAACAGGTCTGGGGAGCGGTCTTCGAAGTGACCGACGAAGACATTAAACTTATGGACCTCTTCGAAGAGGACGTACCTCCCGGCGCATTCCGCCAGGTCCAGGTCACCGTACTGACAGAAGCCGGAGAGAAAATGCTCGTCACCACTTATGCCGCCACCCCGATCGGCAAATTCAAACCCAAAGCGCACTACCTCGATTGGGTCATGAAGGGCCTCAAACATTGGAAGCTTCCTGAAGAAGCCATCGATACGTGGAAGTCGTACGCGCCGAAATAAACGGCCTTCAGCTAACAGCATTCAGCTTTCAGCAAGTGTGTTTTCGGATCGGAGCTGACGGCTGATTGCTGACAGCTGATCGCTCCACTCAACCAAGGAGAATCCATGCCGAAGCCCAAGTATCACATCGTCGTCTGCACCAACTCTCGTCCCCCGGGGCACCCGAAACCCTCCTGTGGCAGCGCCGGAGCAGCCTCCCTCCTCATGGCCTTCAATATAGGCCTCATGCAGAAGGGTGTGATGCCTGGCGAGGTCCTCGTCAGCGGTTCCTCATGCCTCGGCCCCTGTGAACAAGGGCCGACCGTCGTCGTCTATCCGGACGCCACCTGGTACTCCAAAGTGACGGAAGCCGACGTGGCCACTATCATCGATGAACACATCAAAGGCGGGAAGCCGGCCTCGACGCTGAATCCGGATGCGGTGTGGAAGTAGCTCTTTAAAAATTCAATGAGAGGATGATCAAAAAGGTCGTCCAGCTAGGCCGCAGCCGATGGAAGCACCGGAGGCGTAGCCTCTGGGCTACGTTGAGGATGCTTTCGAGGTGAGAACGACGCGGGCGGCTTTTTTCAGCATCCTGTGAAAGGCAATATGGGCAGCCACACGGCTCACGAACACAAGTCCCATGCGCCCAAGTCAATTGGGTGCATGGTGATTACTTGCAGCGACACCCGCACGCCGGAAACCGACGCAAGTGGCCACCGCATCATGCACCTACTCAAAGATGCAGGCCATGCGGTCGTCGCCTATCATCTCGTCAAAGACGAACCGACCAAGATTAAAGCCAAGATCAAAGCCGCCGTGACCGACAAGAAAATCCAGGCCATCATCATCAACGGCGGCACCGGCATCTCAAAGCGGGATTCGACGTT
>CAZVEZ010000381.1:0-2177 GCA_964626135.1 uncultured Nitrospira sp. | reverse complement strand
CGCCCCCTCAGCCAGGTTCAAGTAGGTGACGACATCGCGATCTTCGACTTGCGTGAAGTCCACAAAAAAGTTTCCCACGGCCTCGAACGGGTCCGGCGTCATGAGAATCGCCAACTCGTCCACGTGCGCTCGAACGTGACGAATTGTCGACGGGGGTCCGACTGGAATCACGCCGACCAGGTGGTGTGGCTGTAAACTGCGAATGGCAAGCGCCGAGGCGATGAATGTCGAGCCTGTGGCGATGCCGTCGTCGACCAGCAAGACTGTGCGGCCGGTCAGTTGCGGGAGCAGCCGCCCCTGCCGGTAGAGGTCCTTGCGCCTGGCGATTTCCTGTTCTTGCGCATGAATCAGCTGTTCCAACTCATACCGGGAAATACCAAGCGAATCGACCGCCTCTTGATTTAGATAGCGCGATCCTGTCTCGGCCACCGCACCGATCGCATACTCGGGATTGCCTGGTGCGCCGATCTTGCGCGTAATAAACACATCGAGCGGGAGATGGAGGGCAAGGCTGAGTTGGTACCCGACAGCCACACCGCCGCGAGGAAGGGCCAGGATGAGGCCCTTCGGATCGTGACGATACCGCAACAGCCCTGCGACGAGCTGACGGCCTGCCTCTTCACGGTTTTTGAAAACCACTCCTGCCCCTTCTTCATGCCACAGCGCGTAATTGCCGGTGACGCCGGATGCGCCCATTCGTGTTGACTCAGGAGACCTTCACCTCGATCGATTTCGGCTTCGCCTTCTCCGACTTGGGCAGGTGTACTTTCAGTACTCCGTCTTTGTACTCGGCACTGACCTTGCCGCCGTCTGCATCCTCCGGCAACGTGAAGCTCCGCATGAAGCTCCCGTAGGCCCGCTCAACACGATGGTATTTCTTTCCTTTTTCCTCTTTTTCGTACTTCCGTTCGCCCGAGATGCTCATGACGTCATCCTGGACCGTCAGTTTGACGTCTTCTTTCTTCACCTCCGGCAGATCCGCCTTGATGAGATACTCCTTGTCGTCCTCGGTAATGTCGACGAGCGGCGACCATTCGGCGACGGTCATGGCTTCTTTCCCGGCCTCAGTTCGAGCAGCCGGGCGGCCCATGTAGGTCGAGAGGCGCTGTTCTATCTCCTCCAAATCTTTGAATGGATTCCAGCGGGTCATGGTCGGTTCCCAACGAGTTAAAGCAGACATGAGTAACCTCCTTCTGATGAAGTGTGATGAAGAGGGGAGTGAGCGTCGATCGAGCCGTATTTCTGACGCTGCAAGAACGTGACAGTATAAGCGCCACGGCCTCTAGGCGCGAGCATGAGCTCGCCGCACCGGCTCAAGCGGTCGACGGCGAGAAACACCTGGTTCCAGGTAAGATTGGCACATTGCCGCATGAGCTCTTCCAGGTCGCAGGATTTGGCGCTGCACAGCGCGTCGATGACTTGACGTTCCACGATCGTATATTGCGTCATGAATCACCTCTATGAAGAGCAGAATGTGTTGCTGGGAAAAAAGTCTTGCATTGTCGGTGCCATAGGATGGTGGCATCGAATAGTAGAGGGAGAAGTTCGGCAGCACAGAGACTTATGAGCTTAGAGCGTGAGAGAGAGAGCTACACCATCCAGCAGGTTGAGGAGTTTCGGGCCAGCAACGAGTCGGGCGACTGTCGCCAAATACCTCAGCGCAGTGAGGAGTACAGTGTCTCGCGAGAGCAGCCTGAGGGATGCAACCTTGATGGATGGGCTACGTTCCCTTGGTTTTCCGCTGGAGGTGCGGATCGGAAATGACACTGCCACATTCCACACAACGTACCTTGCCGGCATTGCGCTCCCGCTCTGAAAGGCAATCGGAAATCAGGCGACTGTGTGTGCAGACGGCTGGCTGGTTTATGTGGGAGGTTTGCGGCGTCCGTTCTGAATCATGAAGGTCCACAATGCACCTCTGGGTTGCCATGCAGGTATGACTGACAATACGGTTATGCTGGATTCAAGAGCATTCTGAAGTCAAGACCAAAATATGGAGTAGGAGAAGACGGACAGTGGCATATCTGGTGTAAGAAAGAACTGAATGGCATGAGGGACTGAGGCTCTGATGCGCGGGCCGACAGCAGCGGCTACTTGTGGAGAATAATCATGGAACGCAGGAAACCCATCGTGCCGTGAGAGGTGGCTTATGGGGATCCCTTGGAAGAGAGCGCTCA
>CAZVEZ010000380.1:0-2180 GCA_964626135.1 uncultured Nitrospira sp. | reverse complement strand
GGCGAAGAAGGAAGACATGAAGGGCAAGGCGAAAGCGCACAAGGCCAAGATGAAGATGAAGATGAAGGCGAAGGCGAAGGCGAAGGCCGATGGGCATAGTGCAGCAGTGAAGAGTGCAGGCCAAGAGATGAAAACGTCAGGCCAATAAGCGAAAGACGCTGTCGGGGCGATGAGCCAATAAGCTCCCAGCTCATGTACGGCCCGTCGTGGAACGTTCCACGACGGGCCGTGCTGTTTTCACTGCGCGTTTCGATGGGACGTCCCACCAGTCGGCTTGTTCCATCTCGCGTCTTCTGTTAGCATCCCCGCCAGTTCATTCGACGACCATCATGAAAATCGCCACCTTCAACGTCAACTCTCTCCGCAAACGTTTGCCGATCGTGCTGGACTGGCTGGCCAGGCAGAAGCCCGATGTGCTCTGTCTTCAAGAAACCAAAGTCCAGGACAGCGAGTTTCCGCTGCTGGCATTGGCAGAATCCGGGTACGACATCACCTACAGGGGAATGAAATCTTACAACGGCGTCGCGATATTGAGTCGGGAGAAACCAGAGGCGGTAGCGTATGGGTTTGATGACGGAGGCGAATCGGAGGATGCGCGGCTCCTGCGCGTGGTGATCAAGGGGATTCCCATTGTCAATACGTACGTGCCGCAGGGTTTCGAGATCGACTCACCGAAGTATCAATACAAACTCGGCTGGTACGATCGACTTCGCGCATATTTCGAAAAGCATGTACCGCCGAACAAACCGGCTGTTTGGTGCGGTGACATGAACGTTGCTCCTCGGCCGATGGATGTGCATAGCCCCGAGAAGCACCTCAAGCATGTCTGCTATCACGAGGATGCGAGGAACGCGTATGCGCGCACATTGGCGTGGGGATTTGAGGATGTGTTTGTCAAGCTCTATCCGGACCGACAACAGTACACATTTTGGGATTATCGGGCGCCGGGTTCGCTGGAAGCGAATAGAGGCTGGCGCATCGACCATATTCTGGCCACGGCCCCGCTGGCGGAGAAATGTCAAAGGGCAGAGGTGGACATCGAGCCGCGGCGAGCGAAAGACCCCTCAGATCATACATTCTTATGGGCGGAGTTTTCGGTCTAACCACGAGCGCAACGTTCACACCTGCCCAATGCCGTTGGTTCGGCACGTTACCCGTATCGACCGGGTTGGCTCATGAGGTCGAACGAACCATCACGCAGCCTTCAAGGTCCGTTGTTTTGCTCCCATCGTGATCACGCGGTTCTGGGCAATCAGCGGATCGAGGACCAGCCCGCAATTGATACAACGGAGCACCGAGGCTTCCTGCGAAAACTCAGGTCGCCACTCTTTCACCATCAGTCCTTTGCATTTTTGACACGTCATCGGGTCCACCTCCTGCTCCTAAGTGTTTCAGTACCGATGAGTTGGCCTTGCATAGGGGGAACTCTAGCATCGCAAGATTAGTAGGGTGTTAACTGGCAGTTAAATCTCTCTAATGTCTATACATGATGATTGGTATGATGTCGCGGTCATCGGTGCGGGTGCCGCCGGTTTCGCAGCCTCGATCTCTGCGGCTGAGGGGACTGCAAAAAGCGATCGATCACACAGGGTCGTATTACTCGATGGAGCCAAGTCTATCGGTGCCAAGATCCTCGTTTCCGGCGGGGGGCGCTGCAATGTTACTCACGATGTCGTGACATCCACCGATTTCTTCGGCAATCGACACATCATCAAGAACGTCCTGGCCGCGTTTTCGGCTCAGGCCACGATAGACTGGTTTGCCTCTTTGGGAGTGGAGCTCAAACGTGAAGAGACCGGCAAACTCTTTCCTGTGACCGACAAGGCACAGACCATTCTGACCGCACTCGTCAGTCGCTGTCATAAACTGGGTATCGTCATTCTCCCGGATCATCGTGTAACAGACATTGAAGGCCCCGGCGGGTCAGGATCTGGATTTGTCCTGTGCCACACTCAGGGAATCATGCGGGCGAGAAAGGTCATTCTGGCGACAGGAGGCCGATCGATTCCCAGGTCTGGGAGTGATGGATTTGGATACAGCCTTGCCCGTCGGTTTGGCCATCGCGTAACGGCCACCGTGCCGGCTCTGGTGCCATTGGTGCTCGGAGACACGATGTTTCACAAGACACTCTCCGGTCTCTCGCAGAACGTCGAATTGACCACTGTGGTGAAGGGTTGCAC
>CAZVEZ010000379.1:0-2209 GCA_964626135.1 uncultured Nitrospira sp. | reverse complement strand
GCGCATTCACCGGCGCCATCATGAAGAAAATCGGCAAGTTTGAGATGGCGCATACGGGCACGCTGTTGCTGGACGAAATCAGTGAAATGAACATGGGTTTGCAGGCCAAGTTGCTCCGTGTCATCCAGGAGCGGGAAGTGGATCGGGTCGGAGGCCGTGAACCTGTCTCCGTCAATATTCGGGTTATTGCGACGACAAACCGATCGCTCTATCGCGAAGTGGAGCAAGGACGGTTTCGGGAGGATTTATATTACCGGCTGAACGTGTTTCCCATCACGGTCCCGGCGTTGCGGGATCGGCCAGCCGATATCCCGTTGCTCGCGAGACATTTTGTGGCGGTCTCCGCTGCGCGTAACAGCCTGCCGTTGCCGGCGGTCTCGGCGGAGGCCTATGCCCTGCTCCAGGACAGACCATGGAAGGGGAATGTACGTGAACTGGAGAACGTCATGGAACGCGCGGTGCTTGTCGCCGGAAATGAGGCGATCCTTCCGTGCCATCTGTTGCTGGAATCCGGCGGGCAACCGGCGGCTCCTGCTCCGGTCCCTTCTGTGCCACAGCCTTCCGGGAATGGGTCGCTGTGGGAGATGGAGCGTGAACTCATTTTTCAAACGCTGGCGCGAGTCAGAGAGAATCGCACGCATGCTGCGAAAGAACTCGGGATCAGCATTCGCACCCTGCGGAATAAGCTTCGGGAGTATCGGGGGGGCAATTGTCAGACTTCTGTTTAGCCCGGCCATCCATCTACATGCCGGCAGAAAACAGCCGGCATATTTTGCCGATCGGCAGATGGGAACCGCCGGACGTTTCCGCCGTGGACACAGCCATTCCGGCATCGGCGATGGCATTGTGATTGCAAAGTGCAGGATCGACGAGAAAGCTAAGGAGGAATCTCATGACGATTTTTGACAGAACCATGCAGTTGCTGCATCGCACGCTGGACTTGCGCCAAGCCAGACAGCGGGTGATCGCGTCGAATATTGCGAATGAAGAAACACCCGGCTATCGCGCGGCCGATTTTAATTTTCAGGATTCGTTGCAGGCCGCGCAACGCGGGAGAGGTCCTGTGACGCTTGCAGTGAGTCAAAGCCGTCACATCGGTCCACGTGGAGAAGGGTTTCAACGGGTCGTCGGGACACTCGGTCCGGTGCCTGCGGGAGATCTTCCGCTGGACGCCAATTCGGTGAATATCGAACTGGAGATGGCCAAAATGTCCGACAATGCCATGCAGTACAACAGCGCGGCGTCGATTATGGCGATCCGGTTCCGGCAGCTTATGAGTGCGATCCGTGCCGATAATCGATAACCGTCGGCGTTCACCTTTCAGTCATGCTGATGGCTGAGAGGCGCTCGCTGATAGCAAGGAGGGTATCCATGGAAATGACCGACAGCATGGCGGTGTCTGTGACCGCTCTCGACGCGCAACGCCAACGGCTTAATGTAATCTCCAGCAACCTGGCGAACGCGCAGTCGACACATACTCCGGGAGGTGGTCCGTATAAGCGCCGGGATGTGGTGTTTCAATCCACGCCGGTCGTCAGCCCGTTCCAACGCGCGTTTCGCCGTGTGTCGACGGGACCGGGGGCTCACGCGCTCGACGGCGTCAAGGTCCTGCGTGTGAAGGAAGATACGAGGCCCGGTCAGGTGATCTATGACCCGCGCCATCCGGACGCGGACAAAAAGGGATTCGTCACAATGCCGAACATCAATGTCATGGAAGAAATGGTGAACATGATCGGGGCATCCCGTTCATATGAGGCCAATGTGCAGGCGATTAACGCGACCCGCGCGATGTGGAATAAGGCGCTGGAGATCGGGAGGTAGACGTGGAGCAGATTAAAGCGATTGCTTTGCCGGCCATGCCGTTCGTGGACAACGCCGCTGCCTCACCGGTCACTGCCGGCGCTCGCGCAAACGGATTTATGGATTCGCTGCAGCAGGCCATCAGCAAGGCCAACGATCTTCAGTTGGAAGCGGACCAGGCAACCGAGGCGTTGATGACAGGCCAGACACAGAATATCCATCAGACGATGGTGGCCCTACAGGAGGCCGATGTGTCGTTCCAGCTGATGATGCAGATCAGGAACAAGCTGGTGTCGGCGTACGAAGAGATTCAGCGAATGCAGATATAGCAGGATGCTGAAAAAGTCCGCCAGCGGCGTTCTCGCATCGTTCAGACCCTCAACGTACCGCAAGGGTACGCCTCGGGTCT
>CAZVEZ010000378.1:0-2241 GCA_964626135.1 uncultured Nitrospira sp. | reverse complement strand
TTAGGAAACCGCTGCTCTATCCAACTGAGCTACGGGGGCGTGTCGTGAATTTAACGCACTTACAGGAGGATTGGAAGAAAAGATTGAGGCCACCCGTCTGTTCTGCCGATCTCCCTAGGGCGACGTCTTGCTTCTGTACGCTTCTGCTCCCTCACTATTTCGCCACTCCTTCCCATTCACCTCTGCCCATATCTCATGAACGATCCGTTGCTCGAATCCATACCATGCCGGCTTGCCTAGCAATTCCTTGAGGTATTTGACGTCGGCATCGGTCAAGACCTTTGGGCGTGGCCTCGTCTCCAGCACTTCGCTGATTGCAGCTAGCTCTTGGGGCGAAGGTCTCACACGTTGCGAACCTTGAATTGCTGCCCCTTGCCGTGACGATTGACTCGACTGCGTTTTGTATATCCGGATCGGTGTCACCCCTTCAGCACTCGAAGTGGCTTGTGCTGGTATTACATGAATCGTGGTGACCAAGAGTATACATCCCAACAATATGGGCTGAGTCATCTGCTTCACCTCGCTTCCGGTCGTGGCATTCAAGAAGATCGAGCGACAGGGTGACCATACAATGTCGATCAGGACATAGAATATAGCAAGGTGTGCCGGGGCGGGCAACGGGACGAACTGACACGGTAGTGAGCGATTTCGAAAGCGGGGTTTTCTTATGCAGGTCGGGATGTCGGAACGTGTGGGACGTGCCGTGAGATTAGCCGTACCAGCGAACGGCTTGTTTGGCGTTCGACTGGCTGGCGAAGTCGTCGCAAGAAAGCGGAGCCGCCGCGAATACGGTATGGACCAACTGCAGCATCGTCTCAACGGAAAAGGGCTTCTGGAGAAACGGCACATGGTCTGTGCCGATTCGATACGCCTTGCGGTCTTGTTCCGACAGACTCGACATCAAGATCACGCGGAATGTTTTCTTCATGGCCAATGCGCGTTGGATGACTTCATGGCCATGGACACGCGGATAGGGATTCGTCGCGGAGGTCATTTGAAACCCGGGCGGAGGCAACATCAGATCGGTCAGCAGCAGGTCAATCGGCTCCTGGTGGGTGGCCAAGATCCTCAAGGATTCTGAACTGCCTTCCGCCTCAAGAACTGTAAACCCTTCCGCTCGGAGCGTCTTGGCACAAATCAAGCGCATCGACGGATCGTCGTCAACGACTAGAATTGTTTTTCCAAAGGATGTTTCCTTCGGTGGCTGTGTGTCCATGAAGACCTCGGGCCTCGGCCAGAAATCGGACTGGCTGAACTGATCATCGCGTCTGTAGATATTCGATACGCTGCACCTGTATCGGTCGCGTGTTTCAGAAACTGAATGAGAAAATGCAGGGGAACGGGCAGGTATCTGTACTGCAGCTTCTTGGCTCTGAATGATTTGTCCCGCAATCATCCATCACCGGGGTCACGCGAGATGAGATGGAGGAAATCGACCGTCTCATGCTCGCGTCACGAGGATGTCTTCTCACTCTTAACCGCCAAGAGATCGTTTTTGGCAGGAATCTGCGTGAGCAGGTCGGCTCGAATCTGGAATATACCCGAGATCCGTTGTCCCATGGCGTAGGCCAGTCCATTGGCATGGCTTCCAATCGAGAGTTTCCCTGCGATCTTCCCGTCCCTTCCCGTGGCAATAAACTCGGCAGCCGGTGTTACGAGGCCGTAGGGCGCCAGTGGCCCGGCCTGTTTAATCACGCGTTCTTCGGCCGGGACGTTCGCCACACGGCTGACAAACAAATCGGTAGCCTGCTGGTCTAATTTCTCAGTCGGCTGATCCTCAAGAACCCACTCGTTCTGTTGGTTGATCAACACATAGTGTTCAGTCGTTGTGTTCACTGTGAGGATCGCGATGTCGGTATAATCGATGCCAAGCAGACGCTTGTCCTGGAATGTAAACAAATCCTTGGTCAGATCTCTGATCGCCGTGGGGCTGATGCGATAGAGCGGGCCATCGAGGCTCGTTTCCGCGATGGCGACACCGCTGGCCTCGTCCGGTTGGTACAGTTTAACGGTCTGATCGCCCTCGGCCGTATGGATCGCGACTTTGACTTTCGGCGTGGTCATCGTTTTAGCCAGAGCGTCTCGTTCGGGCCCCGGATCGACAATGCTCTGGGCTTTAAGATCTTCGAGCCTGAAAAGCAGCGCCCGTACCTCCGTTTGATCGGCTTCAGCCTCGATCGGGTAGCGGAGTTTCCACTTGCTCTTCGGTTTTTGCTGTCCCTGATAGAGCACAATTTCAGT
>CAZVEZ010000377.1:0-2244 GCA_964626135.1 uncultured Nitrospira sp. | reverse complement strand
CAAGGACACGTTTCCGAATATATAACACCGGCCGAAAAAATCTCCTCATCCGCATGGCATACCCGTTGTACGACATCGGGTGCCACGACTCTATGATCATCAAAATGACGCGCTCGCGGCGAGCCATCAGCTGCTGCGCGATTTCATACGCCACCACACCCCCGGTGCAGGTCCCGGCGATAATGTACGGACCCGCCGGCTGCACCGTGCGAATCTCATTGAGATAGTGCGCGGCCATCTCGACCACGGATGTAAAGGGGGGTTCCCGGCCGTCAAGCCCTCTCGTTTGCAGCCCGTAGAACGGTTGATTCTGCCCGAGGAGCTGGGAGAGTTTGGCAAAAACCAGCACCTTCCCTCCGACGCCCGGCGCCGCAAAAATCGGGATGGCCGTTCCACTCGGTTGAACAGCCACCAACGATTGCCATGGCGGCGCCCACTGTTCGCGTGAAAGAACCGATGCGAGTTCTGCAATGGTCGGCGCTTGAAACAGTGTAGCGAGCGGAAGGTGCCGCCCATATACCTGCTCGAGAAGATAAAAGAGTTGTACAGCCTTGAGACTATGACCGCCAAGATCGAAGAAATTATCATGGACATCAGGGTTGTGCACGCCCAGCACCTGCTGCCACAGCGCTGCCAGCTGAACTTCTAGTCCATTACGTGGACTGACGTGTCTCCTCTGACTCGACTCGCCAGATAGAAGAGGAGCCGGCAATGCATTGACGTCAACCTTATTATTCGCCGTTAGAGGCATCGCATCGAGAAACACAAAATAAGAAGGGATCATATATTCAGGAAGTGCGGTCTGAAGCAGAGCACGGAACTCCGTTGAAGTCGGTGCTGCACCATCACCACAGACCACATAGGCCGTCAAATGTTTGAGGCCATGCTGATCTCCCCGTGTTACCACCACCACCTGACGGACGGCAGGATGGCGACTCAACACCGCCTCTATCTCACCCAATTCGATCCTGAATCCCCTGATTTTGACCTGATGATCCAACCGACCGAGATGCACGATACATCCGTCTGAGCGATAACGAGCCAGATCTCCCGTTCGATACAGTCTCGCATGAGGCGCTGTCGAAAATGGATGGGAAACGAACCGTTCCTGTGTTAACTCAGGACGCGAACGATATCCTCGGGCTAATCCATGGCCCCCGATATAGAGTTCTCCGGAGACTCCAATGGGAACCGGCTGCAGGAACCGATCCAAAATGTACACGTCCGTATTGGCGATCGGACGGCCGATGGTAATCTGCTGATCCGTTCGTTCAATTCTCGCGATGGTGGACCAAATCGTTGTTTCAGTCGGACCATACATATTCCAAACGGCGGCGCTACGATCCAGCAGCGCCGCTGCAAGATCAGGCGGGAGAGCCTCTCCTCCGCAGAGCACCGTCAGTCTATCGCTGCCCGACCATCCTGCTTCAATTAACATTCGCCACGTCACAGGTGTCGCTTGCATGAGTGTCGGCTGCACGTTCTCGCATAACGCCCGTAACTTCCGACTATCCATCGCAACAGCCCGACTGACGATTTCAACACGGGCCCCCACCAGCAATGGCACATACAATTCTAATCCGGCGATATCGAAGGATAAAGTCGTCACCGAGACCATCACATCTCGATCGGAACACCCCGGCTCTTGCAGCATCGAGCATAAGAAGTTCACCAGCGCCCGGTGAGGGATTTCCACTCCCTTGGGTTGCCCGGTCGATCCCGATGTGTAAAGGATGTATGCCAAGTCCTGAGAGGTCGCGGTTGGGGGAAGATTGTGATCAAGCTCTTGCCCGATCATGTTCCACTCCCGATCAAGAAACAGCATGCGGCAGGATCGAGGATCAAACCGATCGGCCAGGCTTTCGGACGTGAGCACAATTTCAACGGCGGCGTCCTCCGCCATGTATCGAAGCCGGGCGGGCGGATATTCGGGATCGAGGGGAAGATAGGCTCCACCGGCTTTAAGAACAGCTATCAGCGCGATGACCATATCCAGAGAACGGTCAAGACAAATACCTACGGTGGCAGAGGGCTGTATCCCGACACTGCGGATATATCGCGCCAACTGATTGGCGCGCGCATTCAACTCACGATAGGTGAGGGCACGGCCATCCATTGACACGGCAATCTTCTCAGGCGTCCGTTCAGCCTGCGCCTCGAACAACTCCGGGAAACATTGGGATTGCGGATAGGGACGCGCCGTGTCGTTCCAGCTTTTCAGCAACTGTCTGCGTTCAGCCTGTG
>CAZVEZ010000376.1:0-2244 GCA_964626135.1 uncultured Nitrospira sp. | reverse complement strand
ACCGTATCGTGGCCTAACACGCTCGCTGCGCCCGACGTCGGCGTCAGCAGCGTGATGAGCGTCCGGAGCGTGGTACTTTTCCCCGCGCCGTTCGGTCCCAGCAAACCGAAAATTTCTCCCGCGTAGACCTGAAACGACAGATCGGAGACGGCGGTATGGCCGTCATAGACTTTCGTCAGGTGAGACACCTCGATGGCAATGGCGCGATCCATCAACCCCAGCCCTTCGCGCCGGGTCGATCGTGCATCATAAATTCGATGAGATCGCTGAGACGGCGGGCCTGTTGCTGGAGACTCTCGGCCTCCAACAGAAACTGCTTTTCCAAAGGCGTACACTCCAAGTAGGTGGACAGGGTATTGACGACGATCTCGTCGCTCACATCTTTGCGAAACATCTCTTGCCATGTGGGCGCATCGGCGCGCGACTGGAGATACGACTCCAGAAAGCCGAACAGGCGCCGGCGGACCATGGGATCAAGCGATGCCTTTGAATCCCGAACTGCGAGAGTAATCGTGGCCTCACGATAGGTTTTGTCGTACCACTCTTGCTTGATCTCAAACCGTTCCAGCCCTTGCAGTAAAATATTGGAGCGGCCATCGGCAAGAGGCTGCACGTTGGCCAGTCGGCCGACACAGCCCAAAGGGAACACGGGCGGGTGACCGTAATAATCCGCTTCCCAGCCTTCTTTCAGCAGGGCCATGCCGATGCACTGTCCGCTCGTGGCCGCATCCGAGATCATTGCGCGGTAGCGCGGCTCAAAGATATGCAGCGGAAGATAGGTCTTGGGGAACAGCACGACGTTCGGGAGCGGAAATACCGGAATCCGCGCGGGAATGGGAAACGACGTGTTCGTATCGCTCTGATCAAGCTCGTGGCGCTCTCGCCCAGGGTCGGTTTGCATGGCTCACGATAGCCGATGATCGACAAAGTTGTCAACGGCGCGAGTCGCGCATCTTGCGCGAGACGAACTCAAGAAAACCCGCATCAATACTGGCGATTTGTGCTGCCTGCTGAAGCATGATATAAGCGCACGCGATGAGCCCCATTCTGTTCGGAACCTCCGCCTCACATGTATAAATTGTGGCGTCAGCTTCGGTGCATACTGTTCCTGTCGATGAGTCTGCCGGCCGTGGTGCCCGGACTCGCAGCCGACACCGCACAGGAATTCCGGGTCGCTACGGAAGGCTACCGATACGCCTTCCCGCGCGATCACGGGGCGCATGAGGAGTTTCGCACTGAATGGTGGTACTACACCGGTCAGCTTACGGCAAAGAACGGCCGCCCATTCGGCTACGAGCTGACGTTTTTCCGCCGTGCGATGTCGCGCGAGCAGACGAAAACCCTGCCGTCACAGTGGGCCGTCACGCAACTCTACCTGGCCCATTTCGCTATCAGTGACCTCAGCAAGGGTCAATTCCACTATACGGATACAATGAGCCGGGCCGGTTTGGGGAAAGCCGGCGCGGCGAGCGACCGGCTCCATGTCTGGATCGATCGCTGGAGCGCCGAATCTCCATTAGCCTCCCAAGGCACACAAACCCTCCGCGCAGCGGAGGGCGACCTTGCCATCCAATTCACGGTCTCGCCGGAGAAGCCGCTCGTCGTGCATGGGACCGATGGGATCAGCCGTAAAGGCCCGCTCGCGGGACAAGCCTCTCATTACTATTCCTTCACTAGGCTGGCCACGACCGGCACCCTCACAATCGGGAATGACTCGTTCGATGTGACCGGCACGAGTTGGATGGACCATGAGTTCGGCTCCGCAGATCTCGACAAGGACCTGGTAGGATGGGACTGGTTCTGTTTGCAACTCGACGACCAGAGAGAACTGATGCTCTATCGGCTCCGCCGGGCGGATGGATCGGCCGATCCGGCCTCAAGCGGCACGCTTATCGACCGCGATGGACAGGGACACCATCTTTCCATCGGAGAGTTCAGCTTGGAGCCAAAGAGTTTTTGGACCAGCCAGACCAGTCACGCGCGATACCCGCAGCGTTGGCACCTGACCATTCCCTCACAACAACTTTCACTCGACCTTGTCCCGCTCATGGCCGAGCAAGAACTCTCCCCAAAGCGCAGCACACAAGTGACCTATTGGGAAGGCGCGATTGAGGCGACCGGCTCCGTTCAAGGACGACCCACCCGTGGACAAGGCTACATGGAACTGACCGGCTACGCCGAACGCGTCCCCAATAAGTTGTAACTGGATTGAAGGAGCTGGGCCACCGACCATTGAAACGACAG
>CAZVEZ010000375.1:0-2253 GCA_964626135.1 uncultured Nitrospira sp. | reverse complement strand
CTCATCGTACGGCCTCCCCTGTTATGCCCGCCTCACCAGGTGGGTGGTTGATCCGGATTGCGCTGTCAGCCATCAGTTTTCAACTCTCAGGCAAGATTTGAGTCTTCCGATTCTTGCTGATAGCTGACGGCTTTGTTGCTCCTCTCGGCCTTTGTTAAGAGCTGGTAAAGGTTTTCTCCTTGCGGAGAAGAGGGTCATTCGGAGGCCGGTCCAAAATCACCCAGACCTTCACCAGCGGTGTTGAGCTAGCGCAACAGCTGTGCCGGAGAATCCGCGCGCTGAGGGAAAGAGCATTTCTCCTGTAAGATCCTTGGTTTAGCAAATGAATGCGGATTGCGACGGTCACGATGCAGCGGGGAGATTTTCCACGGTGTTAGACAGAGGCATCTGTGGCAAGAATGACGGGGCATGATTTCAATGAGTTCTGCTGTCTAAACGCTTGGACAGATGGACAAACAGAAGTGAGGAGATTCGGGGCAAAAACATTCCAGGGGTGCGCGATAAGCGAGACTCGCGAGAATAGCGGGACGGGTGGGACACATAGGGAATGTTGAATTGTCGGAGCCAGCGGAACGGAGAGAAGATCGAGGTGTTCAGAGTTTCAAACCCAGAACTTCATCTCACACTTTTCCCGCCAGTTGCACCCGTCTCGCTTGAATGTGCGTCAGCGACCGAGCATGCCACGCGTTGCCCTTCTAATGGTATCGGTAGCTCCCGGGGTACCCCGTTAACTCCCCGACAGGACTTGCGCCGACAAGACACCCAGCGTCTTTTCACGGCGCACGGGAACATGCGGGCTATGTTGGCAATGATCTCGCTTCCATACAAGAGCTGCCTGCGCGCAGCTTCTCGAGTCCCGTACTTACCGTCGTAACGTCGATCCCCAACCACGTACAGGCGACATCCAGAGAGTTGAACAAGATCACCCGCATGCCAAAATCTATTGCTTGCTTCTCGTATAGTCGCGCACGATCGTAGGCCGACTCATTAACCAGGATGGCGGATTTCCCCACTCTCAACTTTTCGCTGGCTCGCCGATAGAGATCGGTCAGGTCATGAACCTCCTCCGGAGTCGTCTCGAACGTTGCGCTGGTGGCATCGGCAAGAACGGATGCGCCGCACGCTACGGATCAATCACTCAAATGGCATCGCTCGTGTGCCAGCAGTTCGTCGTGCGAAACGGTTCCCGTCCACAACTCCAGTACCAGCGTTCCTCGATTCAGCACGACATACTCGACCGGCATCTCGCTTCGCTCCTCCTGCATGCGTCAGGCTTCATGGATGTTGTAATCCCGCAGCTTGTTATAGAGACTGGCCCGGCTGATCTTAAGCCGCTTAGCCGCTTGTGATCGGTTTCCACCGGTCTTCTTGAGGGCGTCAACGATACGGACACGTTCAGTGTAAGTGACAGCTCCACGCGTTGCCGATCGCAAATCCCCATCCTTAGCCACGGAGTCAAGCGCCACAAGATCTTTGCACGCGAGTATCGGACCGGTGGTCGTGACTACGGCTCGTTCGATGTAGTGCTGCAGTTCCCGCACATTGCCGGGCCATGAGGCTTGAGTGAGGGCCTGCATCACATCCGGCGATACCTGCCGGAGCGGCTGCCGATGACGCTTGCAGGAGGCCACGACGAAGTGCTGCACCAGGAGCGGGATGTCTTCCTGCCGATCCCGGAGCGGCGGCAAGGAGAGCGGCAAGACCGCCAATCGATAGTAGAGATCCTGGCGAAACATCTTGGCCTTGACCAGCTCGGACAGATCCTTGTTCGTCGCCGAGATGACCCGCGCATCGATCTTGATCGGCTGAGTCCCGCCGACCGGCTTGACCTCGCCCTCTTGTAGTACTCGCAGCAGCTTAGCCTGAAACGTCGCGGTCGTGTCGGCGATCTCGTCCAGAAAGATCGTCCCACCGTCCGCCTCTTCGAAAAGCCCGCGCTTAGAGGCATGAGCCCCGGTAAAAGCCCCCTTCACATGGCCGAACAACTCGCTCTCCAACAGTGTTTCCGGCAGCGAACCGCAATCGACCACGACGAACGGTTTATCCCGCCGATAGCTGGTGCGGTGAATCGTGTTCGCCACCAGTTCCTTGCCGGTGCCGCTTTCTCCCTGAATCAAGACGGTCGCGGAACTATCCGCCACAAGCCGGATCATGTCGAGGACTTCGTGCATCGTCGCGCTCGCGCCGATGAGTTCGTCCCGTGTTGATTCGGATTTCATCTCCGCGCCTTCACCACGTATCTGCTTCATAGGC
>CAZVEZ010000374.1:0-2260 GCA_964626135.1 uncultured Nitrospira sp. | reverse complement strand
GTGATGGTATCCATGGCCGGAGCAAGTTTGTGATCCTTCGTAGCAGCTTTCACGGTAATCTCGTGCGTCCCCTTGCTTAAACCTTTCAGCGACCCGGAAAAACCCTTCTGATACTCATCGTCCACATACACATGGACATGCGTGGCTTGGGAGCCTTTGCCCAATTCATACTTCAGCTCGAAACTGTCGCTGACCGTCTCCCCGTCCTTGGGAGACGTAATGACGATTTTCGATCCATCGACCGCCGGCGGCCTATGTGGTTGTTCCCCTGCGAGAACCGGTGCTCCGCTGAGATAGCCCGCGAACACGATCCCCAATCCCATGATCCCGATCCGTCCCATCCTCTGCATCACGACCTCCTTATTTGGACCGACTGAATGCCCACTTCAGCGTACCACCTTCCGTGAGATATTCTCATGCCTGATTGCCGGCTATATTCTCCACTCAAGCATATGGAACATTCTACTCAAGACCCTGTCAATCAATCTACGCCGGTGCGCATCGAAACGTATCCCATCATATAGCAGGGCCAAGCCCCCCGCAGTCTGCCTCATGGTCGAAGGCGCTCTTTGCTGTGCGAATTGGAAGCGGCTGGTGAAACCGGGCGCACCAGGGTCTCTTTCAACAGAGACCCTGGTGGCGTGAAGAGAGCTGGTCGCAGCCCTACTGTACGTCGACGTTGACGGAGTGAGTGGCCATGACGGGGTCATGGTCCTTCGTGGCCCCGGTCACGGTCACCTTGTGCGTCCCCTTGGTCAAACCCTTGATCTCGCCGGAAAAGCCCTTCTGATACTGATCATCCACATACGCATGGACATGCGTCGCTTGTGATCCCTTGGTCAACTCGTACTTCAGCTCGAAACTGTCGCTGACCTTGTCGCCGTCCTTGGGAGATGTAATCATCACCTTCGACCCATCCTCTACCGGCGCTTTGGCTGGTGCATCCCCTGCAAAAACCGGAGTCCCGATGAGACAGCCCGCTAATGCAATCCCTAATCCCATGAACCCGATACGTCCGACCGTATGCATTACAACCCTCCTTGTTTGAACCATCTGAATGATCACTGCCAGGTACCATCCCCCTCGGGATACCCTCTTGTCTCATGCTCAATCGAAGTACGGTTGAGCATGTCCCGATATTTTACTTTTCACAATTACTCCCGTCAATCCGAACCTCTGCACATCGAAGAACCGTCGTGAACGAACATCCGCGCCCTCACGTTCTGAATGACCCTTCCAAGCTTGCTCAATTTCTCTCAGAAATGAGGCCGATCGATCTTCTCCTGCGCGCATCGATTCGAGTTTTCTTCTCCGTTCCAATGCCCAGCCAAGCAAGGGCGTGAGGAGCGTTCGACTGGGCCGTCGAGCGCGGCCCTTCCGATTCCTCAACATCTCCAGAGGGGACAGGCAAACCGTCCTTCCCTGCCCGCATCGAGCGACCACCGTTCTATCGTGGGGGCTCTGCGAGCAAGAAGGATGGTTGCCTGTCCCCTCGCATCCTTCTGAGAGCGCGCGCTCCGGGAGCAAAGAGAGCTTCTCAGCTGCATGCAACCAAATGTGGTACGGTAGGACGAAACACGAGTATGGCCATGACTGTCAAGGCACAGTTTCCAGACGAGCAGAGCGTCGAAGGCATGTTCACCAGGCAGCCGGATGCCTTTACCGACTGGGTCACCGCGAATGGAAGTTCAGGCTACCCGGCGGTGAGCGGCCGTTACCATCTCTATGTTTCCTGGGCTTGCCCCTGGGCGCATCGGACGATCATTGTGCGGAAACTGAAGAAGCTCGAGGGCGTAATCGGCATGACGGTTGTAGACCCGATCCGTGACGAGCGGGGCTGGGCGTTCCGCGAAGGGCCAGGCCACTCTCTCGATCCCGTCAACGGATTCCAGTTCCTCAGCCAGGCCTACAAGACCACCGATCCGAACTATCGGGGGCGGTTCACTGTTCCTGTGTTATGGGACAGGGTCACACAACGCATCGTCACCAATTCAGACGACGACCTCATGCGCATGTTCAACGGCGAGTTCAATCGCTTCACCGATAGCACGATCGACCTCTATCAGGATGGAATCAGAAATGAGATCGACAACCTCAATACATTTATCTACGAGAATGTAAACGACGGGGTCTATCGCGCGGGATTCGCCACATCGCAGCAGGCCTATGAACGAGCGGTGCGGCGCCTCTTCGAGGCCCTCGATCAGCTCGAAGCCAGGCTGGCGCGCCGACGCTATCTCTTCGGCCCGCAATTTGTCGA
>CAZVEZ010000373.1:0-2261 GCA_964626135.1 uncultured Nitrospira sp. | reverse complement strand
TGATCGGGTAGCCCGATGTAGTAGAGCGCTTGCCCCGCCAGGGTGATCGGCGCCACGAAGTGGCCTTGTGTGGTCACCTCATGGCGGATTCGCTTATAGGCGTAGGCCCGTTTCAGGCTTGCAACGACTTCGTCAAGGTAGATGTCTTCCCGCAGTCGGATCACCATGCCGATACCACGATCTCGGATCCAACGGATCCATTTTCTGCCGATAAATTCCCGATCAGCCAACAGTACACAGCGCCCTGGATCCGGCCAGAACTGGCAAAAACGATCAAGCAAGGCGATTCGCTCATCCTCCGAACTGGAGCCGTCTTTCGGCAATGACACCCATAGCAAGGGGAGGTAATAGTCGCCCTTTAGCAGGATTCCCAGGCAAAGGAGGTTGATGGAGATCTTCCCGAACCGCCAGTTCGTGCGATCGATAACAACGTAGTACACCGGCTGCGCTGGCAGCAGGGAGAGCAACAGATACCCGACCAGCAGGCAGAAGCGTTCCGCTTCTTGCATGCAGACGAACCGCAGCAGCTGCCTGTACCGACTTTCAAAGAGCGCATGGCCGGGGATTACCTCGGCGCACTTGTAGAGAGAACAGCTGCGCGTGTCTATAATGGCATGCACAAGCTTCAGGAAGGTTTTCAGGACAAAGCGTCGGAATCCTGGGAAAACCGCCTTAATTTCGTCAATAGAGGAGGGGGCCATGGGAGGCAGGGCTGAGTTGTCGCAAACCCAAACCTACGCCTTCCGGCCCTCTCTTCTATAGTTTCTGGAGGTTTTAGGCCAGAAAAACCTGGCTTGCACGTCTCTGTTTATGTTGCAATTACGTGGTGATGACCGAGGAAAAGTGTCCAGTAGTCAGGGTATTTTCTTAAGATTTCCGCTCATCAAGAACCAGCGAACCTTAGCATATTTCAGGTTCAGACAATCCTTTATCTACACCTTAAAAATGAACCACAATACTTTCGATCATTCATCACACCCATCTAATGCTGCGGATAACGAATATGATACGCAATGAAATGTCGCAGTATTGATATTATTATTTTGTATACGGATAGTTCGCAGGGCTATTAGATCAAAAGTACTCATCTAAGTCCAGGATTTATTTACAGGACAGCCTTCCTTCATTTCCAAGGAGAGCAAGTTTATGCCCCTCTCTTACCTATCAATGAACGGACCCAAGACAAATAGATTCGAGCGCTGGGATACGCTTACGATTCCCGCTCGTACCTTACAACACAAGCCAAACACGGTCATCGCCATGCCTGCGGTCACGATCAAGCTTCCAGAAGAGGTTTGCTCGTCGCTTCGGCGGTCTCCGGGAGAATTCGCGGACGAGTTGCGCCTGGCCGCGGCCATCCACTGGTACAGCCGCGGCGAGGTCTCCCAAGAGATCGCGGCCGCCATTGCCGGCCTCGACCGAGCGGATTTTCTGACAGCCCTCGCCCAGGCTCACGTGGATGTTTTCCCGGTAGATCTGAACGACTTGCGCTTGGAGATGACTCGGGACTGGGCACCCTCATGATCGGATACGAATGTCAATCTCGCGCCTTCCAGCACGCCAGCGATCGGTTTTCCATCATGCAGCCCGACACTAACAACGCACTACCCCCCCCCCGACGCCTCGCATGTACAGGTGGTGATGGGTACCGCTTGCAGCATTAGCGGAATGCCGGAAGATTTCAAGCCGAATGGCTGTCACGCATCTACGAATGACGCTCTACCAATCGTTGCAAGGTTTCAAGCAGCTCTGGCACATCACTCGTGATCACCGCCCAGAGTGTCTCGTTGTCGAGCCCCAGATAGCCGTGTATGAGGCGGTTCCGCAAAGCGATAATGCGGCGCCAGGGCACCTCCGGATGAGCCTCGCAAATAGCATCTGGAATACGTGTGGCCGCTTCGCCGATCAGTTCAAGATTGCGCAGCGTCGCGTCGTAGGTGAGGTCACGATCTTCAAACATCTGCATATCGAGCCCCTCCGTGTATTCGAGCACACGATCTGCAAATCGAATCATGTCCTGAACATAAAACAACCAGGGCCGATCCGAATCAGACATAGAGGGCCTCTTTCTCGATATACGGGCGCATTTCTTCGCGTATCGCTTTCCGGGTGACAAGGTCGATCGGGCGTCCGAGCAAGTCCTCCAGGAAAAACAGCACCCCGAAATAACGATCGGACGTTGCCGGCCCGTCGAACGAGACCAGAATGTCGATGTCGCTGTCCGGACGCTCTTCGCCGCGCCGAACGGAGCCAAACAGGGC
>CAZVEZ010000372.1:0-2268 GCA_964626135.1 uncultured Nitrospira sp. | reverse complement strand
GGTGTGCATTGTCGGGAAACGTATCTCCACGGTAGAGCAACATGACTTGATTCGTCTGCACTGGTCCGCCGGCATAGAGGACATGACCGGCCCCTTCGATCACCGGCACCTGCGGGAGTGCCTCCGAAATAGACATGGCGGTAGGGCGGTTCACGATGACACCGAGCGCCCCTTCCGGTCCATGTTCACAAAGCAACACGACGGCCTGTCGGAAGTTGGGGTCCCGGAGGCTCGGCGCCGCGATGAGAAACATGCCTTTCCGAATCTCGGTGCTCATGAGAGAAATCCTACCGTGCTCGCGCGACTTGCGCAAGCACTGCGCGTCTCTTGTCAGGGAGGAAGACGAAAACTTACAGTTTGTACAACGAGGCGCGGGGGTCGCGAAACAAATCGTTGTAGCGATTCAAGGTTTTTTCACGAGCCTCGGTCGGGTCGATATCAACGATCGTCAGCTCTTCCTGGTCTCGAGAGGCCCGATGGATGATGACCCCTTTGGGCGTGACGACTTCACTCTGGCCGATGTAGGTCAACCGCTCTTTTCCACCACGGGCCTCGGTTCCGATGCGATTACATGTCACGGCGAACACTCGATTTTCAAGGCACCGGACCGGCATAGAATCCGGACAGTTCGGCAACACCAGGTTGGAGGGATGGCAAATGATATCTGCTCCCTGCAAGGCCAAGGTCCTTGCGGACTCAGGGTAGTACCAGTCGAAACAGATCATCACCCCGATCTTCGCTGGCCCAATATCCCACACCAGAAATCCCGAGTCGCCAGCGGTAAAAAACTGCGTCTCTTCATAAAAGAGGTGGGTCTTTCGGTAGCAGCCCAAAAACCCAGACGGTCCCACAAGCACAGCGGAATTGTAACAGCGTGTCCCGGATCGTTCCGGGAGCCCTGCCACAAGATGCATCTTGCGCCGCTTCGCGAGGTCAACCAAGCGACGGACCGTCGCGCCATCGGGGACCGGCTCGGCCAACTGCAGGGCCTCTGCTTGCGACGTAAACTGATAGCCGGACGCGAAGAGCTCCGGGAGCACAATGAGATCAGCATCCGCCTGTTCTAGTTTAGCCGTCACCACGTCGAGATTCGTGGTCACCTCACCGAACTGGGGGTTGTACTGGTAAAACCCGATGCGCACAAGGCACTCCATTTCATACGAGAACGGGCAGGGATGACATCCCTGCCCGTTCGACACACTCTCACGTCACTCAACGAGCGGCTGTCGCCGCTTGTTATTTTACTTCAGCTAAATGCGTGGCCCCACCTTCGGCATGCTCGGTACAGGCATCCGCATGCCCGGCCTTCCCGTGTTTGACCGCCTCAGTCAGATGCTTGACCCCTTCCTCCAAATGTGGATTCTTCATTCCCGCCGCGGTCGCATGCTTGAGGGCCTCTTCCGCATGTTGCACGCAGGCATCGGCATGCCCTTCCTTTCCGTGTGACGCAGCCCCTTGGGCATGCTCCACGGCTTCACTGACATGCTTATTGCCGGCCAGCGCCGAGCTACTCAGCGCTGGTGCTCCGACCAACATCCCGACCCCACAGACCAGCATCGCACTACGAAGGATTCTGCTCATCATGGCTGCCTCCTTGATGGTTGAGAATTCGCAGTTTGCGTCGATTGATTGTTCTAAATTCACCTTACACAGCGCTCCCTGGCCTGTCAAGAATGTTTGGCGGCAGGATCAATCCCGAGAATTTTTTGAAGCGCGTGCAAATCTTTCTCGACTGGAGCCGCAAAGTCTCGACTCCATTCCCACCACGATCCCGGATAGTTGCTGACATGTGGATATCCCACCAGTTTCAAGATGACATAGAGCCAGGCCGATCGAACACCCCCCGTGCAGTAGCAAATCACATCCTGTTCGACCCGAACCCCTTTTGCCTGCAACATTTCCTTGATCACGGAGGGATCCTTTACCGTCGCATCCTTGTTCAGAAATCCATTCCACGCCACATGGATGGCCGAGGGAACATGCCCTGGCCGTGGAATACCGGACACCTCTTTCCCGAGATATTCTTCGACGCTTCGAGCGTCCAGAATCGCGGTTTTCGGATGGGGAGATCTGACGATTGTTTTGAGGTCTTCCTTCAGCGTCAGCAACGGCTGCACCGGATGCGCTTGGAAGGTGCCCGCCGCAGGAGAGACCGGTCCGTGTTCGAACGGTCGCTTCTCGGCCGTCCACTTCACCCACCCTCCATCCAAAATACGGAGTCGTGTATGACCGAGATATTCCAACATCCAAAACATCCGCCCTTCATCC
>CAZVEZ010000371.1:0-2274 GCA_964626135.1 uncultured Nitrospira sp. | reverse complement strand
GCGACCTTGGCTAAGAGCTCTGCTTTGATGATCGGCTTTCGGACATAGTCGACAGCTCCTCGCCTGAAGGCCAGTTGAATCGTGCCGGGAGTCGTATCGGCCGAGACCATGAGAATCGGGATCGCTTCAAATCGTTTCATGGATTTAATCCGCGTGCAGGTATCGAGTCCATCGAATCCAGGCATCTTGACATCAAGTAAAATGAGATCGATCGAAGTCAACGGCTTACCCTCACTAATGAACCCCTCCAAATAATTCAATGCCTCCTTTGCCGAGTGTTTCGCTATTGCTACGTAATTGGCTGACTTTAAGTAGGCTCCGACGAGCAGGCAATCATCCGGGGAGTCATCAATGATCAAGATGGCCATAGAATCCTTTCAAGATCAATGGGTTTACCCTACCAGGAACGGAGCAGTACGCCAAGGCATTCTTGAGAAGATAGATTGATCTGCCTCTGATCCATCGACATGTGCCCTCACGAATGTTGCCTGCGGCGGAACCAATGCGTGACCTTGCGGTTCGGCTCTGACGGGTGGACATTCCAGATATGCCGACTCATTTCTCGACGAGTGGATGATTTAGCCTAAGAGTTGTAGGATGACTCAATACTACATCACTACATCGCTATCCTCATCGAGGATCGTATGGCACGACTCACCAAGGCTCCACCGCAGCAGGCCTATCGAGAACAAGCCCTCAAGATGTTTCCATGGATCTGTGCGCGCTGCGGGCGCGAATTTGACAGCAAGAAACTGCGCCAGCTCACTGTTCATCATAAGGACCACAACCACGACAATAATCCACCCGACGGGAGCAACTGGGAGTTACTGTGTCTCTATTGTCACGACAATGAGCATCAGCGAAATCAGGGGGCCGAACAGTCCGGTGAGGCCCCGCAAGGCCGAGAGCAAGAACGCCCTTCGACCTTCACGCCTTTCGCCCATCTCGCGGACCTGCTCAAACGCAACGCTTAGCCCGCTGGTTTGTCTGGTTGGAGGTTTGTTTCGTCATCCGGTTCAACCAGAGAAACGACATCAACACAACACCGTCACGGCCCTCCGCGCTTGTACATCATCGATAGACCAGTGGCTCCCTGTCCATGCAACATGCTATACAGTGTGAATCGTTCATCCTCGGTCATCAGCCTCATACCAATCGCCATTCACTTATGAGCCTTTCTCACCCACGCGATCCATTGCACGGAATCACGCTGGAGACCATCGTCAAGGAGTTGGTTGAGCGGTATGGGTGGGCTGAGATGGGACGGCGCGTCCCGATCCGCTGCTTCCTCCACGATCCCAGCGTGAAATCCAGTCTCACGTTTCTCCGAAAAACTCTCTGGGCGAGGGAGCGGGTCGAAGGGTGGTACATCGCGCACAAAGATTTCTGAACGAATCCCACGACGCGACCCACCTGAATCTTTCCAGAATCAAGGAACCACGACTCCATGGCCTCGAACGCCACCATTTTCAAAGCGACCGTGCAGATCTCCGACATGGACCGCCAGTACTATGGAGACCATGCGCTCACCCTGGCGCGCCATCCGTCTGAGACCGACGAACGCATGATGGTGCGGTTGCTGGCCTTTGTCCTGCACGCCCATGAAGCCTTGTCGTTCGGCCGTGGATTGAGCACCGAAGAAGAGCCCGCTCTCTGGCAAAAGGATTTGACGGGTGCCATCGACCTCTGGATCGAGGTGGGCCAGCCGGAAGAGAAAACTCTTCGCCGGGCCTGCGGGCGCGCAAAACAGGTCTGCATCTATACCTATGGCGGCCGCGGCGCCGACCAGTGGTGGGAGAAAAACATCGCCACACTCGATCGATTGAACAATCTGACCGTGCTGAATCTGCCCTTGGACGGGAGCCGCGCTTTGGCTACACTCGCGCAGCCCAGCATGCAGCTGCAATGCGCCATTCAAGAAGGACAGATTTGGATGACAGATAGCGAACATACCGCGCACATTGAGTTGACGAGGTTGAAAGACCCTTCAATCACCAGTGGGTTGTGATAAGAGGATACCGTGCTTCGCCGATTGACTTCCTCTCCTGCCCGCGATACAGATGGCAGCAGTTTCCTGATCGCGCGTCCTCACGCTCTATCCATCACTGAAAGGCTACCGTCATGAAGAATGTGGAAATGACCGTCGAAGGGACCCTGTTGACCATCAAGGTCGATCTGTCCAAAGAGTTCGGACCCTCCGCCTCGGGGAAAACGACCATTATCGCGTCGACGGAGGGAAATGTGACCATCCCGAATCGCGAGGAAAAAATCGGA
>CAZVEZ010000370.1:0-2282 GCA_964626135.1 uncultured Nitrospira sp. | reverse complement strand
GCCTTCGATTATCTCAGTAAGCCGTTTATCGTGGAGGATATTCGGTTAGTGGTTCGGCGGGCGCTCGAACATAAGAAGTTAGTGCGGGAAAATCGTTCGTTGCGCGGCCAATTGCGTGAGCGATACCGGTTCGACAACCTCGTGGGTAGCAGTAGCGGGATGGTCGAGGTGTATAAATTAGTCGCGCGAGTCGCCGAAACAGACAGCACGGTTCTGATCCAGGGAGAAAGCGGAACGGGAAAGGAACTTATCGCTCGCGCCATTCATGCCAACAGCGGCCGAAGCAACGGCCCATTCGTCGCGATCGATACGGGATCGTTGGCTGAAACGCTTCTCGAATCTGAACTGTTCGGGCATGAGCGCGGCGCGTTTACAGGGGCGGTCTCGAGCAAGAAAGGTCTGCTGGAGCAAGCGCATCTTGGCACCTGTTTCCTGGATGAGATTGCGGATCTCTCGCCGGTGATGCAGAGTAAGCTGCTTCGCTCGCTGCAAGAGCGTGAGATCCGGCGAGTCGGGAGCGAAGCCACCCGTGGGATTGACGTCAGAATTATCGCCGCGTCGAAAAAGGACCTGAAACCGCTCGTCGAGGCCGGAACATTTCGAGAGGATCTTTTTTATCGATTGGAAGTCGTGACCATCGTCCTCCCTCCATTGCGCGACCGGATTGAAGACATTCCGCTCCTGAGCCAGAATTTTGTCGATAAGTACGGCCGCGCCAGGGGAAAACCGGTAACCGGCCTCTCGCCGGAAACCATTCCATTGCTGACACGGTATAGATGGCCCGGCAACGTCCGGGAGCTCGAGCACGTGATCGAACGGGCCATTGCGTTGACGCCGCACCCCATCATTACCCCGGAAGATTTGCCGGAAACCATCAGAGCGATGCCCGTTCAAGAACAGACACGGGCTCACGGATGGGACACCCTCGAGGATATGGAAAAAAGCTATATCCTTCGCGTGCTGGAGGCTTATCATCAGGACCACGGCCAGACCGCTGCAGCACTTGGCATCCACCGCAAAACGCTTCTTCGCAAACTCCGCCAGTACGGCCAAGGCTGATCTGATCTATGGTCAATTTGTTCCTGCAGGAGACAATGTGTCTCTCGTAGTCACAAGTCCGCATGTCGCCTCATATTCCCGCTGAATTCCCTCAACCCCTGCGACAACTTGTTCCTAAGAACATCCGACACTCCACAGTCCAACACGGTCATCATCTCATCCTCTATCAATCTGATTTTCAATTGAATCACAGCCGTTGACATCAATCCCAACAGCACGGCCTGCCGTTTGCTTGAGTACTCCATTGTCTATCCATCTAGCTCACGCTCGATGGCGATGCCCACGTCTACGGACTATGCCGGCATTTTGCTGAGATAAATGGGAAGGAGGTACACACTCTTATGGAACGAAACAACAAAAGCGTGTTAGTCGTCGACGATGACCGCGATTTTTGTTACCTGATTTCCGTCAGGCTTGTCAGCGCAGGTTACAGAGTCTATGGAGCGGCGAATGGGTTGGACGCGCTGGAACAGATGGGCAAGCATTCGATTGACGCCGTCCTGACCGACTGCCAAATGCCCACCATGGACGGATTAGAACTTCTTTCTGTCTCCCGCGTGAGATGGCCTGGAGTTCCTGTTGTGATCCACTCCGGGGAGCAGGGAGGCATAGCGCACGAGGCAACTGACCGGGGCGCCTTCGCATGGATTCGCAAGGGAACTGATTTCACGATGCTCCTGGAAATCCTTGACACAGCGGTTCAACAATCAGTTCATGCGTGAGCGAGAGAGTTATTTCTCCGGCGATTGCTGCTGGCCATGAAGATGACGGGAACAAGGTACGCACGGACATGCTGCATCCAGCGACACACTGGTGCTCACGTGCGGACTGATCATCCTGCGTTTCTCACGGATGCGACACGAGTAGGCAAGGTGCGTGATCCTCCTCTGACATATGGCGACCTCATGGATCTATGGATCGAATGAAGCCCTTACACCCACTGCAGCCGAAGTGCAGACCTTGATGCAATGCGAGAAGATGTACAACACTTGAGTCAAGCGACAAACATGTTCGACTCCGCATGGACTCACGTTCTCCCTGAGCGTGATGAACCTGCTCCGGCAGGGTCAATCACCCACCTCTCGGTCTATCTGCCCCAATAGTTGCCCCCTATATCCCTCATGCTGGTCAGACTGCGCAAGAAATGGGACATTTAGACCCTTAAAAGTTGCTCGGGAAATGTTTCAACTGGTCTTCTCATGTTTTCCCCCATTACGATAAGG
>CAZVEZ010000369.1:0-2303 GCA_964626135.1 uncultured Nitrospira sp. | reverse complement strand
CAGGGTCCCCACCGGCATAGTCGATCTCGATTTCCTGCGGTTTGTCGGGCGCCCGTTCCGGCGACACCGTCATTTGGAATATTTCATCCGGCGGGGCATTCCAGGGATCTTCGAGAATCCCGCCCTCGTAACTCACATGAAACAGATTCAGATCCATGCTATAGGGCTTCGCCTTCGTCGCCGTCACCGGAATATCATGTTGCTCGGCATATTCGATCAATTCGCGACGCGAGCGGAAGGTCCAATCGCGCCAGGGGGCGATGATCTTGATCTTGGGTTCCAACGCCATGTAGGTCAGCTCGAAGCGAACCTGATCGTTGCCCTTTCCCGTCGCTCCATGCGATACGGCCTCAGCCCCTTCCTTTTTGGCAATCTCAATCTGCCGGCGGGCGATCAGCGGACGGGCAATGGACGTCCCCAGGAGATACGAGCCCTCATACACGGCATTGGCGCGCAGCATGGGGAACACGTAGTCCTTGACAAATACTTCCCGGAGATCCTCCACATAGACACGTTTCACACCGAGTCTTTGCGCCTTGATCTTGACGGCCTTGAGATCTTCTCCCTGTCCTAAATCGGCGCAAAACGCAATGACCTCGCACTGGTAGGTCTCTTGCAGCCACTTTAAAATCACGGATGTATCGAGCCCGCCTGAATAGGCCAGCACCACTTTCTTGATGACACGGCTCATCGTTTCGTTCGACTCCTCTTCCCTATTAGGTCCGTTAAAATAGCCTTCTGCATATGCAACCGATTCTCTGCCTGGTCGATGATGACCGACTGTGGACCATCCAGCACCTCGGCGCTGATTTCTTCACCCCGGTGGGCGGGTAGGCAATGCATGACGATCGCATCGGGCTTGGCGCGATGCATCAGGCGGCCGTTGACTTGATACGGCGCCAGAACCTTGAGTCTTCGCGCATGCTCCCGCTCGCGCCCCATACTGATCCAGACGTCGGTATAGATGACGTCCGCGTCCTTTACCGCAATGTTGGGATCATGTCCAATCTCGATCACCGCTCCGGTCTTTGCCGCTTCGAGTCTCGCCCTGTCGACAACATGCTGCTCCGGCTGATACCCCACCGGACAACCGAGTGCGATGATCATCCCCATCTTCGCCGCCGCCTCGATCAGAGAATTCGCCACGTTGTTGCCGTCGCCGATATAGGCGATCTTGATCCCCTTCAACCGGCCCTTCTTCTCACGAATGGTCAGGAGATCTGAGAGGGCCTGACAGGGATGGCTCAGGTCTGTCAGCCCATTGATCACCGGCATCGTCGCTTCCCTTGCCCATTCCTCCACGATGGCATGGTCGTAGGTGCGGACGACGATTGCGTCGAGATAGCGCGACAACACCCGCGCCGTATCGGCGACACTTTCTCCGCGGGAGAGCTGGATATCGGCCATGGGCAGAACCAGCGCATGGCCGCCCAACTGATTCATGGCCGCCTCGAACGACACCCTTGTCCTCGTCGATGGTTTCTGAAACAGAAGCCCCAAGGTCTTCCCTGGAAGCAGGAAATGAGGAACCCCGCGCCGCTGCTTATCTTTCAGCAGAGCTGCCGACGCCAGCAGGCGCGTTATCTCCGCCTTGTCGATGGCCGCGACATCCAGTAGATCTCTTTTTCCGGCCGGCCTTGCTGTCGTGCCCATGGTCATTTTCGTGTTGTCCATTCGCTGTGAATATGTCTTACGATGCCTGTGCGCTAAAAATCTCCGCGAGCGCATCGAGCAATCGATCGATTTCCGGCTGAGTGATGATAAGGGACGGCACAAACCGGAGCACATGCTCGCCGGTTGCATTAATCAGAATGCCTCGGGCCAAACATTCACTCACGACGGTTTTTGCGTCTATTTCGAGCTCCATTCCCTGCAAGAGCCCGAGGCCACGCACCTCTCGCACCACCCGATGCCGTGCCTGACATTCGGACAACCCCTTCGCGAAATGCTCTCCCATCCGGCGCGCATGGTCGAGCACGTGGCCGTCTAACAGGGCACGACAGACGGCCAGGCCAGCCGCGCAGGCCAGAGGATTGCCGCCGAATGTCGAGGCATGACTGCCGGGCGAAAAGGCCCTGGCAACAGCATCCGTCGCAAGGCAGGCTCCGATTGGGACACCACCCCCCAACGCCTTCGCCAAGGTCATGATGTCCGGCTGTACCCCTAACTGCTCATAGGCGAACAACGTTCCGGTTCGCCCCATTCCAGTCTGTATTTCGTCGAATATCAACAGGACATCTTTTTGAGCGCATAGTTCCCTCACCTGCTTCAGATACTGGCGATCTGCGGCATAGATGCCCCCC
>CAZVEZ010000368.1:1037-2316 GCA_964626135.1 uncultured Nitrospira sp. | reverse complement strand
GTGCGGCTACAAACCCGGGGTCGCTCCAGGCCCGGGTAACCACCGCGACCTGCGCGGCATTCGCCTTATGGGATGCTGAACTGGCCGATTCGATAGCGCACGACCCGGAAGCTTTTCTGAAGGCCCCGTTGCACCATCTCCTCGACGTCGCGCAACGCCGATGCTGGTCGCCCGACGAAGGACCATGTTGGGAGAACGGACAGGTAGGCTTCTACGCCGGCGAGGAACGCATCCACGTGGCCTGGCACGCCATCCGAGGCGATCACGCCGAGATCCAACGCCGGCTCTGGGAAGCCCAGATCACCGTTCTTTTCCCGTTCCTCGAACAACGCCGACGCCAGTTGATCGATGCTCTCGGAGCTTCCATCCCCATGCCCTGGTCGCGCGAACGGGATGGCAGGAGTGAGCTGGTTGAAAATGTAGCCGCCCTCGAATTCGCCGACTTCCTCGACTTCCTGCAAGAGACGCCGGGCAACCAACGGGAATTGATCGATATCGTGCGACGCCTGAAAACCATGCGCAACAAACTGGCTCATTGCCAGGCGCTCGACGTCTCCGAGCTTGATTACCCGTTCACTTCGACGCTACGGCGCTTGCTGGCCGAGGTATTACGCGCGGAGCCGGCGTGATGCGCTACTACAGAATGATTTTTCTGTTATCGCGAACAAACAACTTGCCTGGTGTGCAGCCCGCGAATCCACTCCACCACCTCCGTCTTCCCGACAACGGAATACCGGCTGAGGTGAGGACACCCGATGACCAGCGTCTCCCGCCCCTCTAGCTTCCCGCTGAACGCCTTGCACTTCCAGTTCCCATGCCCACTTGGCTGCGTGCACCAATCCGCCGGCGCCGGCTTCATTTTCCGATACAGGTAATCAAACGGCGAGACACCGGAGTTGCCAAACACCAGCAGGGTTTTCGGCTGGACAATATCCAGTATCGCTTTATGCATGGGCCAGCAGGCATCGGCTTCCTTGAGATAAGCGATGCCCGAGCTCTTCTGGCTGCGCTTGAATACGAGATTGCTGGCACATACAGACTCTAGCGGAGTGCCGAGCTTCTCGAACAACCAGATCAGATTCCTCTGGAGCGGATGATCGCCGGCCTTTTTGCCTGTCCACTTTTCATGAGTATATGCATTGCTCCATGCTGTATCCGGTCGATTGTGGCGCTCCCCAATCGTCCCAGACTCAGCAGGGTCCCCGCCCGGATTCAGGCCCAAAATGTAGAACTCCCCTCGCTGGACTGACGAAGGATGGCTGTAGAGGATCGTGCCGTT
>CAZVEZ010000368.1:0-1027 GCA_964626135.1 uncultured Nitrospira sp. | reverse complement strand
TTGATGTCGAGAAGTTCGGGTATCGTTCGAAGGGCGAGGTCGCGGAAGGCCGAGATGGTCATGAGAGTGGGCGAGGCAGATGGGATAGGCGGGGGCTGTAGGGAATGGTCATTTCGTTTAGACGACTTCCGGAAAGTGTGAGCGCGGTTTTCGGTCAGGCACGAGTCTGGAACGAAGAAAGCATATGGTTAGGCCAATTCCTGTAGAACCTTTCTCGTTCGTGAATTCCATGACATCGCCTGAGCCCCTCTTCATTTGGCTTCTCAACAACACACCATCATTTCCCGTTGAATTTGAAGGCATTGCCACGGTGGGATCCGGACCGATCGATGAGCAGCGATTTGACGAGATCATGCAGAAGCTGGAATTCAACGTGTACCTCCCGGATGCTTCGACAGAGCGGCTGGTGATCGGACGAGACGGATGGAGCCCGGGTGAGCTTGATACGCTGCTCGACGCGCGTACGGGGAAACATCTTCGGGTGTACTCACAAGAGATGTTTCTGGCCTATTTGATAGCCGGCGAAGATCCGATCGATGGCGATGAGACTGCACTTCGCAACCTTGCCGGCGATCATCCAGCCCTGGCCTATCTCGAATCGGCCGGCTTTGCATGGCCCACGACGGAAGTGCCTGACGGTACGAGGAACGGCGGATACCGCAATCCCGATTTGATCAAGATTGGATTGCTCAAATACCTTGGCTACCAGGTTGGACTAAAGGGTACTCGGCCCCAACAACGCAGACGCATTCTGGCCGCGATCTACGAAAGCACCCTGCCTGATAAGTTTCCAGAGGACTACATCGAGAAATGGGGAGATCCGGAAACTGGGAAGCGCCTGGTGCAACTTGCTGGCACGCTCGCCAGGTTATGCAAGAACCTGAAGCGGAAGGCCGTGCCTCCTGCAAAAGCCATTCGAGAGTACGAGAGCGACTTGAATTGGCTCAAGGATCGGTATTATACAGGTCGCTATCGTTTTCTGTGGCCACATACGAATGTATAGCGAAGAGGCATGCGAGGGAGCACG
>CAZVEZ010000367.1:0-2339 GCA_964626135.1 uncultured Nitrospira sp. | reverse complement strand
GTTGAGCCTCTGAGCGCTGCGAGAACGATGCTGGCGGACTTTGTCAACAGCCTGCTAAGAAGGAAAGCGGAAACTGACTGAGGAATTTCCGAAGGATTCCCCCTGGCAAAGCCCGATAGGGCCGTTCCGGGAGGTGTTGGAGCGGAAGGGCCATGCCAACCCCGCTCCCTCTTCCGTTCCATCTCCCGAGGGTGCTTAGCTATAAGTCTGTTCGTTTCGTTTGGTGAGTTTGAGGAGCACGACTTTCTTGCACTGGTCGTCGACATCGTACAACACCCGGTAGGGGCCGACTCGCAGCCGATACTCAGCGGTGAATTGAGACACAATGAGTTCTCCTATCAGCTTCTTTGTGCGCTTGCCCTGAGGTCGGGGATTGATTGTGAGTGATCTGACGGAAGTAACGATAGCAGTTCTGTAGGCGTTGGGAATCTTCTCCAATGTCTTTTGGAAGAGGCGTTCGACCCGCTCGCTTGGGAAGACGACGTCGTATTTCACCTAGAATCCCATTTTCTTGAAGAGCCTCTCTGCAGGGACTGCTTTCCCCTGCTCATAGTCGATACGTGCCCGTTCGATTTCTCCGATAAGTTTCTTGTCCTTTAACTCATCGAGGGTGTCGACCAAATTCAACATATCCTCGTAGGGGACAAGGAACGACACTGGTTTGCCATGGGAGAGCACCATCGTGGGAGATTTGGAGCGTATCAGCTTCGACAGTTGCGCTTGCGCGTCTCGCACATTGACCGGCTTCGCTTTTCGAACAAGACTTGTCGCGCTCATGTCAGGCCTCCAGTTGTATGGCGATTGTATAGACACTAGCAGGTTTTGTGATGCACGGCAAGGTTGGATCTGCAGGTTGGGTGCGTGCGTGGTACAGGCCGAGAAAGTCCGATAGGACCGTTTCGGGGGGGGATTTGCTCCAATCCTATTTAGCAGGAGGAATCCTTGAGGCTTCGTCCGTATTTCAGCTGTTGTAGGATCGAACTGAAGTCATCGCCGAAATCGAGATACGCACCATTCAGAAGAGCACGCATCCGTTACCTGGGTTCGGGATTTCAATGTTTATCTAGCCTCGCGAGCACCGGATACGCCGCTGAAACTTTCTGTTCAACGGCTTGCGTCAGCCAGAGTCGAGCTTGCTCCCGATCCTTCGCCACTCCCCGTCCAAACGCGTACATGACTCCGAGCACATACATCGCCTCTCCGTTGCCGGCCTCTGCCAGGCGTTGGAGGCCGGCGGAAGCTTTTACGTACCAGCTCACGGATTCCGGCGCGCGCGGTCCGTTGAGTTGGGCATAAAAGCGGCCGAGACGGTACTGGGCAAACGCGTCTCCTTGTTCGGCTAGGCGAGTGTCGGGATTCGGATTCGATGCCGGCTTTTTGATCGTCCGGCTCGCTGTCGATCGGTTCTTGGATGTGGGCGGCATTGCACGATCTGAAGAGAGGCCCGCCGAGCCATTGCGATGAGGCATCGATGTCTTCTCGGGGTCGTCTTGTATCTCGAGCCGACCGGTGTCATGGATAGACGTGGAACTGCGCGCCCCAGTCTGGCTTCTACCCTGTGATGTTCTCACAACGGGAAACTCATCAAGAGGGGATTGTGCCGCAGTTTCGGATTGCCCGGATTGGTCACATTCCTTCTGGAAATCTGCAGGGATTTCCATCTCGTTACCCATCTGACAGTTCTCGTGGTTGTCTGATGAGGGAAGCCAGACACTACTTGTCGAGGCTCCCCATACAACAACAATGATGGGAAGAGCCCAACGGGCCAATCGACGTCTGATGAGCCATCGATCGCTGGGAGGTACCAGTACGAGTCCAGGATAGCCCTGCTTGGCCATACCTTCTCCCGAAAGAATGATTTAGTCCCAGTATATCAGGGAGTTGAAGGGCTGTCTTACAGGATGCTGATAAAGTCCGCTCGCATCCTCCACCTGTTCTTCCTATTTTAAGGTGACGATTTCCTGCGCGATGGCTTTCATCACCTGTGTCGTCTGGCCTTCGGGAACGTAGACATGAATCATTGCGCTTAACTCGATTTGATCACCCTCATGAGGGAAGTTCATCGCGGCCTCGAAACAGCTCCCGATATTTTCCGCCGGCAAAGAACCGGTATCATCGATCAAGACAAACTCGGCCCTGCCGTACAGAGTGGTGCAGTGTTCTGTCAATACCTGCATGGGCGGGAAGGCGCGCATCTCCGCCACCTTCCCAACGATGGTCACCGAGCGCATATGGTACGACGCATGGTACTTGTGGAGTTGCCCGATCGTCAGGCGTTCAGCCGCCAGTAAACCGGCTGCCCAGACCAATATTATGGCCAACCCCCAAGGCAGCACGCT
>CAZVEZ010000366.1:0-2374 GCA_964626135.1 uncultured Nitrospira sp. | reverse complement strand
TGGACTTCGTTGTGAGGACACCCACGTACGAAGACTTGGGCCGACGGAAACTGATCCTCTTCGAGGCGGTGAATCACTTCCCGTTGGTTGGTGGTCAAGAAGAGTGCCTTATACCGCGGATCAGCTGAACAGACCCGCTTAAGCAGGGACACGATGTCCCCGATTCTCTGCCACGCGCTGATTCCGCCCGAGTAACACAGAAGGACGCTGGTCTCATCGAGGCCTAGCGTTGATCGAATTTCACTCCGGGCGGACGAGTCGAAATAGAATCTGTTTTCGTTCACGCATGACGGAATCACGATCACATCGCGCCGCCCGGTCTGTCGGCTCAGATGTATCTTCAGGTTTTCAGATACCGTAGCCACTCGATCGGTTCTGCGACACTCCTGCAATTCTAGACAGGAAAGAAGTTTGGATTTTATCCGTGAGCCCATTCCCAGTTGTTTCTCGAGGCCGACTACGCCTCGAACGTCGAAGATCGATACCGCCTTGAGGTAACGCGCTAATCTTCTGGCCCACATCGATCCGAGAAATGAGCGCGCATAGACATGAGTGATGGCGGCATCGGCAAACTCCGAACGCATATCGGCATATACCTTCCGGCAGGACTGCCAGTGACCCCATGCCCCTGCGTGCGGCGAAAGGACTGGAGCGATATAGGCTTGGACGTTGTATCGCGCAGTGATCGCGGCGGCAGCTTCCTGCGCCCGAGCGCGTGACGTCTCGGCGCCTGCGAATCGGCACAAGAATCCTTCCTGATTCAGGAATGATGCGACCGAGAGGACTTGTGCGTGCAGGATCGGACTGTCAAGCGCCGGCCACTCTGGCACAAAGAAAAGTATTTCAGGCTTCCTGGTCTGCATCCAATGTTTTTCCGCCATGATTATCCTTCACTGACTTTGAACCGGCGGCGAGGGTATGCCGGACACCCCGAGATGGCATTGCATCTCTGCATCTGAACAATTCTCTATCGCGCATCGCGCCATACTCACTGTCGCTGCTCCAAACATCCCAATTAAGAGGTTTGCCCCGAGATCGCCGCTGAACTGTGCATTGACTACCGACGCGATATAGCACGCAGAGAGTCCCGCCAACATCACTCTGTGATTGACGCTTACCCGTTCCTGTGCGGCACGCACAAGGGCGATGAATGGACAAGAAAAGGCTAGGAGCAATAGACTCAACCCGATCAGGCCGTTTTCATACATCACCTCCAACAACACATTGTGAGGATACGCTCGACCATCCTTGCCTAAGTCACGGTAGCCAAAATCACCGGTTCCGTGCCCAACGACTAAGGCAATCGGATCGGAAACCACAATCGCATGCATCGCGTCTCTGTAGGTGGGAAGGCGCAACGAGAGATTCTCAACTCTTTCAACGAAACGTTCTTCAAGAAATCCTCTCGGTACCACGTCGCGAATCGCGATTGCTCCGAACAGGAAAACTCCTACAAGAAGAACGCTCACACCCACTCGCGCGACAACTCCTTTGATCAGCAGTATCGGGGCGCATATGAAGGAGACGATCAATGCCAGCATCGGGCCCTTCGAACCGGTGGCGACAAGATACATCAGCGCGAGCACACCGATCGGCAGACTCCATATAAGATCCACCCATCTCCGGCGTATCGCCACATACGTGGCAAGCATCGTGATTGCGAGGGCCAGGTGCCGAGCAAGCATGATAGGGTTGCCTTCCTCTCCGAACCGCAGGCGAAAGTAACGATTCGCTCCGCGCATCATCTCAACCGGATTGCCGAATGCCAGGGCGGTTATCCCAACCAGAAGCACTCCGCCTACGACCAAGCCGTTGAGAAACGCCTTGGCCACCGAAACATTGTCAATAAGGTTATAGATGACCGTTCCCAATGCCCAGAAGTATGAGACGACGAGAATCGTTTTCGTGGTTCCATACACCGGCGCTCTTGAATATAAAATTCCGACCGCCAAAAAGATGCCAAGAGCCATGTACGACAACAAGAGGGATGACCTGATTTTGATTGGCTCACCGGTTAAAAACAGGAAGATAAACGCAGCGATAATGAACGCAAAAAACACACCGCGAACATTGGGAATTCGATAGAGATCCGTCAGTGGCATGGAGAGTTGAACAAAGACCCCGATCGCAAAGGTGAGAATGCAAGCCGCGCGTCGAGCGCGGCTTGCATTCTCCGGCGTCTCAGAATCAGACGGTTGGATATCTTCGTCTTCTTCCGAGACATTTTCGCGTGGAAGAGTCCTTGCACTAAGTGACATGAATGTTGTCTCCATTACCGCTACCCTAACCGGACGTCGTCTCAACATGGGAAATGGGAGCCGTGATTTCTAGATGTATGGACAAACCACATTTCCTGTTAGCATTGCAGTCATAG
>CAZVEZ010000365.1:0-2383 GCA_964626135.1 uncultured Nitrospira sp. | reverse complement strand
GGAACCTTCGATTCCGGCAATATCCTGATCAAGTCCACATCCGGGACGATCAACGCCGGAAGCGGCAGCAAGGACGAACGGGCACGGTTCGTCATTGATAACGGTGATGGCACCTCAACCATTGCGACCGTTCCAGGCAGCGGCATCTTCACGTGGGAGCGGGATGATCCCGATTTCTCGACATTGCCGTTCCCCAAGTTCAACACGCCTCAGATGGATGCCCTCTTTGTCCGCATAACCAAGCGGAGATTTTTGGGCAGGGATGCGAGCGATCTGGTTGCGGAATTCGATCGGCTGACGGAATTACGAAAAGTAGAGTTCGACAGAATTTTCGAAGAATTTATCCAAGCCCCCTTCGGGCCCGGCAGTCGTTCACTGCAGCTGGGAGATATTTCATTGATTGCAGCCAGGAATATCGATGTGCCGCAGGCCGGCATCAGAGGCAGGCGAATCAATCTTGAAGCGGGAGACTCGCTGAATTTGCTCGGAGGGTCGATTATCGGAAAGGCGACGTTCAGTGCCGCATCGGTCTCTGGCTCCCTTGGCGCCTTTGCCGGCGCCGCGGCCGGGTCGGTGGGCGGCGCATCCGTATCGGCGGCCGGTGGCGCCGGCGGCAGTTCAGTCGGCGGCTTGAGCGGGGCCACGTCGACCGTGTCGGCAACATCGGCGTCGACGAGTTCCAGTTCGTCGACGGCGGCCAAGGCTGTCGAGCAAGTGCAACAAACGACTTCGGAATCGACCGGATCCTCGTCGTCGAGTGCCGGGAAGCAGACGGCGTCCAATGACGGCGAGAAGGATAAGAAGTCTCAACTGGCCAAGTCGGTGCAGATGAAACGTGGCGTCGTCATTCAAGTGGATGTGAAGCCACAAGCACAACCGGGCAGCTGATCGGAAAAGGAGAACTGAAGATGGACATGAGTTCGGGAGGCGTGGCGTTTGCGCTGAGCCATGCGACGATGGAAGGCAAGATTACGATCACGGTTTTGCTGGTGTTTTCGCTCGTCAGCTGGACGGTCATCATCAACAAATTCCGCCAACTGGCGAAGGCCAAGAAACGAAACAAGGTGTTTCTCGATCTCTACTCAAAGGCCAAAACCCCGCTGGTGATCTTCAGCAAGGGACCGATCAAGCAGCTCCAGGGCTCCCCCATGTATGACCTCTACTATGGAGGGTGCGAAGAGCTGAAAGTACAGCAGGAAAAGTACGGGACCGACAAGGTGCCGAATCATGGCATGAGCGCTGTGAGAATCGCCTTGGAACGTGTTTTAGGCGAAGCCGCCGTCGGACTGGAATCGGGGATGATCGTGCTGGCGACCGCCATCAGCGGCGGTCCATTTATCGGTTTGCTAGGAACGGTCTGGGGAGTCATGGACACATTTTCCGGCATCGGCAGTGCCCAGCAGGCCACACTGACAACGATGGCGCCTGGTGTCGCCTCGGCGTTGATCGCGACGGTCGCAGGCCTCATGGTCGCGATCCCCTCGCTCTTTTGCTACAACTTTTTGGTGACCAAGACGAAAACGCTCACCATGGAACTCGACAATTTTGCAGCCCATCTGGAAACCGTGTTCATGACGGACTTTCTCCGCGACAAAAACGGCGGCGCGGCGTCGGAAGATATTGAAGACTATCGTCCCGGCGGGCATCGGCAGGAATCGGAGCCTTCCGGCGCGGCAACAGGGCATTGATGCGAGACAAGCGAGACTCGCGAGACAGGCGTGACGTGAATCAGGAATCTGCCGGGTCTCTATGGTTGCGAGTCGCGCTCCTCTCGCGTGTCCCACGTTTCGCGCACTGACGAGGAACGAGGAGGCTATGAGACGGTTTTCGAGGAAGAGTCATGGGGCGGTGTCGGACATTAATATTACGCCATTGTTGGATCTTGCCTGGGTGCTGCTGGTGATTTTCATCATCACGACGACGGCGATGGTGCAGGGGATCGAGCTGAAGTTGCCGGAGTCCACGCCGCATGAAACCGACATGGAAAGCAATACGCCGACGATTTCGGTGAAGAAGGGCGGCGACATCTACATGGACGAGGAGCGGGTGAAAATTACTGAGTTGGAAAAACTCATCCGGGATTTGAAAGACGCCAAGGGCGGCAAGTTGCCGCTCGTGCTCCGCGGCGATTCCGGCGTGGAGTACAAACATGTCGTGGCGGTGCTGGATATTCTTCAGCGGATTCCGGTTGAGGATTTGGCTATCGCCACAAAACCAATTAATGAGTAGGGAATGGGGTAGCGGGATAATGGGGTAGCGGGGTAAGGGAAATACTATACCCCCTGTATCCCGTCTATCCCAGTACCCCTGCTCACGATGGGCTATAAAGGTTTTGAAAAAAAGAAGAGCAAGCTCGGCACGACGCTGGTGATCGTCGGGCTGG
>CAZVEZ010000364.1:0-2391 GCA_964626135.1 uncultured Nitrospira sp. | reverse complement strand
GGAAGGTTTCTACTCGGAGCCCCCGCATGGCTGGGTGGGCCTGAAACGAGCCAAGAAAATCTGAGCGCAATGTGGCCAACATCAAAATGCGGCTCTCCTGACGATCTAGTAACGTGCGCAAAAATGCAAGAAACCGATCTGCATCTTCGTTGGCACCAATGGCCAGCAGCTCGCATTGATCTACCGTCAGGAGTACTGTCGAGTCTCGTGACTCATTTTTTTCACGCAACTCCTGGAGCAACTCCAGGAAGGCATTAACTGAATTTTTTGTGTCGTGATTCTTCCCTCGGATGCGATCCCTAACATGTGCCAGCTTCGTCGGCCTTCGCCCTTTTGCACTCGGGAGCTGACTGAATCGCTTGCTGAGAACCGTGGCCAACTCATCAAATGGGGTTTTGAGTGGGCGAAATGGGTCGATCACCACCCACCGCTGGTCCCGTTTAAGCCGGGGCAGAAGTCCGGCCTGCATCAAGGAGGATTTCCCACTGCCCGACGGGCCCAGCATGAGAATGAGCCGGGGTCCACCGAACCGCTGGATGCGATTGAGGAGCGCCTGTCCTTCGCGAATCTCCTTGTCCCGTCCAAAGAATATTGCGGCGTCCTCTTCTTGAAAGGCGAGCAAGCCTGGGTATGGTGGTCGTGTACCATCCCAATTGAACATATCCTTCGGATCCAGACCGGCAGCGAGGAGTCCCTTTTGCAATCGCTCGTGAGCTTCATCCCATCCAACTGTCGCATCGATTACTTGTTTACTTGTGAGAATTGGATCGACGTTGCAGTCATCTACTTTGATCGGAAACACTTCCTTTCCCATCACCTTGGCATGGGTAATTTCAGCAAAACACCACCGTGACGCCATGGAGGCGTGGCTACAGAGGACAATGACGGCTCGACATTCGCGCAACTTTGTATACAACTCCTTCTCCCAATCCCGTCCTGCGGGAATCCCGTCCTCAGGATCGAAATCGAGGAAGACGGATCGATGGCCCCACTGTTTCAGCTGAGCCTTCACCTGAACAGCGATCGCGTTATCTTTACTGCTGTGGCTAAGAAAGATGCTGCTCATACGATGGCGTGGCCAGCCTGAATAACCTAATCCACCCAAGCCGGGGTGGCTACGTACGGGGCGCATTCTACCTGTTCGCTAGACAAAGGCAAGGCACCGAAGCTGCTCAGACTTTCAGGAGGTTGAAGCCGATTAGAAGGAGGCGGCGTGACTCTCTCGCACAGTAACGATCGATTCTATTCGTGGAGCATCGTACGCACTTCTCGATCAAGCGCCGGCACTTTGTGCTGCACGATATCCCACACAATCTCCGCATCGAGGCCGAAGTATTCATGAATCAGCATATCGCGAAGACCCGCTATCTTCTTCCATTCCACTGCGGAATGCTGCGCACGGAGATCCTCAGGCAGTTTTTTGACGGCCTCTCCGATGACTTCAAGATTGCGGACAACCGCGTCGATTGTTTTCTCATCCTCAAGGAACACGGTTTTGGACAATCCGGTGGTGTACGCCGTGATCTTTCGAGTGGCCTCGAGAATGTCTTCCAGATAGACCTTAGAATCCCGAGGCATAGACAGTTTCTCGTTGAATGATCGGCAGGAGACGCGGTTTGATCGCGCTAAGGGTGACCAGGTCTACCCGAGAGTGAAACAGCTCTTCTAAAAAACTTTTGAGATCCATGTAGGCGTCGAAGGACTTGTCTGCAAACTCCACCACAAAATCGAGATCGCTCCCCGCCGTGGCTTCGCCCCGTGCGCAGGATCCGAATAGGCCCAGCCGACGCACCCCCAACTTTCTCAGCGCAGCCTGATTCTGCTCAATAAGCAACAGGACTTCTTCACGAGTTTTCATCGCTGACTGACTCCCTCGCTTCGACAGTGCGTGGTGGCTGTCCCCCTTATGAACACAGCTGAATTCTAGCATGGGAATACCTATGGGGCACTATGGATTTCTTTCAGGGAGCGAGGAATCCTCTCTCCCAAGTAATGTGAACGACACCAACTTCGCTCGCCAAAGCGGGCCAGGTTTCGGTCACCCTGACTGCTTCGATACACCTGTCCTGAGTCAATCGAAGGGCTCACGCTTCGACAAGCTCAGCATGAACGGATTTTGTGACGCTGCTGCACGATTGAATCAACCCGCACCAGTTGCTACCATACTCGGTCATTCTTTGGCTGGAGCGATCACCGTGCCCAACCCTGTACCCCCCAATCCTTCCACCGATCACCTCATCCTTGAAGGAGCGCGGCAGAATAATCTCAAGAACGTCTCCCTACAGATTCCCCACAACAAAGTTACAGCCATTACCGGTGTTTCTGGATCCGGCAAATCCTCGCTGGCGTTCGATACGATCTTCGCCGAAGGCCAATGGCGGTATGTCGAAT
>CAZVEZ010000363.1:0-2420 GCA_964626135.1 uncultured Nitrospira sp. | reverse complement strand
ACGTGGTTGGAAATGACAATGGGTTGACGACTGTGTCGGTCAACGGAACGACATTGAAGGGCCTGGGAACGGATGTGAGCGGCTCGTCCGTCTACGTCTGCATTCGTGCGGAAGATGTATTGCTCGAACAGGCGGGGAGTGGAGTCACTAGCGCGCGTAATCACTTGTCCGGTCGTATAACGGAAATGCTGCCGCAAGGGATTCTGGTGAAAGTCACGATCGATTGCGGGTTTCCCCTGAGGGCCGTCATTACGAGGGGAGCAAGCGATGAACTTGGTCTCACAACCGGTTCAACGGTTGTCGCGGCGATCAAGGCCGGGGCCGTACATCTCGTGTCGCGATCCATCGCCTGAGTGAGACCTTCGAATCTCCGTGTGATATCGACGATCCACGTGTCTTGCAGAATCGTGGGACATCGTTCTGCTGTTTCTGGCTCTCTGGATGATGGCTACGACTGCTCCTTGACTGATGTCCTATGTACCTGCGTCACCTGTATTGCGCCTGACTCCATCCATGATTTCGTCGGCCGGTGTTTCACCTATAGAGGGCTTAAAGCCTTGCGAAGAGGCCCTTGGATCGGCCTTCCCGGAACGTGTGTCACCTTTTTGGTGAGGAGGCGTGGAAAAAATATACAAAAAGGTCAAGAAAAATATTTGAAAAACCCTCTCCCCAACTTCTGTGGATAAGTCTGTTCATAAGATTGCCCTGCCACCAAAATATGGCGCATTTCTCGACCTTCAACACGTCTTTGCCTAAAAAATAAGCATTGGTTCAAAAGGAAGTCGCACCACAATATATAGGGGTATCTCCATGAAAATAAGTGAGAAACCCCCAAACGTAGATAAAGACGGGCATTTCATGCATCGCAATTGTGAAATGCCGCACTGGGAGGCCGGTTTGGTATCGAGTTATGCACAGACTCATATTCTAAAGGGAGTTCTTACACCATATATAAGGAGTCCATTGCAGAGCCTTGACAGGAGGTTGCAAAATATGTAACCATTGGCTACATCATGAAGCCGGCCGATCTGAAAAATATTCGGGAAGAACTAGGCCTCACTCAGCAGCAATTGGCTGATGCCTTGCAGACGACCCGCGTGTCAGTCGCGCGATACGAGGCTGGAATGCGCCGTATCCCTGGAATGGTCCAAGTCGCGTTGGATCAATTGGGGCGATCGTCTCAAATTTCCATGGCAGGGATGGTGGCGGCCGGCTCACCCATAGAGCCGGTCGCTCAGTCTGAACTTATCGATGTCCCACCCAGCATGTTACGCGGTGGAGAGACGTTTGCGCTTCGCGTCAAAGGAGAATCGATGAAAGATGACGGCATTCTTCCCGGCGATCTGGTTGTGGTGCGGAAGCAGGAGACGGCAAGAAACGGGCAGACGGTGGTGGCATTGGTCAATCATGAAGCCACGATCAAGACCTATTTCAAAAAGGACTCACACATCGAATTGCATCCGGCTAATGCGGCAATGCAGCCGATTGTCGTGACACCTTCAGATGCGTTTCATATCGAAGGCATTCTCATCGGCGTGATTCGACATTGTGCGGTTTTATGAAAGGAAGGAGGCGCTCATGTTTTCAGTAAGCAGATCCGTTAAGACCGGCCGGCTCGTTGATTTGGAGCGAACGGTGGATTTATTGAATGGACAGTTACGCAAGATGCAAAGCGAATCATATAGGGCTCAAACGGAGCCGCTCGCGGTTTGGTTGTGGCGGAATCTGGTGAGCTTCAGAGGCGGGCAGGAATACATGTCAGCGGTCTGCAATCGGCGCGCTCGTCCGAACACAAGGATGTTGTTCCATGCTGACCCAGGAGCGTAGAACGGACCTGCGATCCGTTGGCGCCTGTTCTGATTGTGGAACACCGGCCCAGCGACGAATCACGTGTCTCGATGAGATCACCCATTCAACTGTCGAACTCTGTGAGCGTTGCTGGTGTGTCTTTCGGCAGCGGCAGGTGTTTGCGAACGGGTGCTGCGGGTAGGGAACACTGGCACTGGTTTCTCTGGTCTGTTTAGTTAGTTTAGTTCGAAGAGCGAAAGAAACGAAGCGGATCGGTTACACGAGACAAACCAGACCGACCAAATAAACGAGACAGACCAGCGTAGTCTGATGTGGTGGCGGTGCCCCGGATTGAACGGGGGACCCGCGGCTTATGAGTCCGCTGCTCTACCAACTGAGCTACACCGCCAGAAAGGTTGGTACGAACCGGGCGATAGGATACAGGAATGGTTTAGGGAGTGTCCACTCTGGCGGGTTTATTTGGTCTATTTCGTTTATTTGGTTTGTGCCGTCTATCTGGTTTTTTGGTTAAACGAGACAAACCACGCAGTCCAATACACTAACAAAGCAAATACACGAGAGAGATGTTGGTTCCTCGGCATTGTTTCGATAGACTGGGCGCATGACTCATC
>CAZVEZ010000362.1:0-2444 GCA_964626135.1 uncultured Nitrospira sp. | reverse complement strand
ACCAGACAGACCTGGCTATTTGAAGTTGTCCGGTAGCGCTATTTGAATCTGATTTCCTTCGATCCGGACGGGACAGCAGGCGACGGTGATTTCGGGATTCTCCGGTCGTTCACCGGTTTGCACATTGAATCGCCATCCGTGCCATGGACATTCGACGACGTGACCGTCGAGATGACCTTCTCCGAGCGGTCCTCCCGCATGCGGACAGGTGTTGTCAACGGCGAAGAACCTTCCATCGACATTGAACAGGGCAATCCAGATCCCGCCAACTTCGACGGTCCGTCCTGTTCCCGGAGGAATGTCTTCTATTACCGCAACGTTGACGAATTCAGACATCGCGCTGCTCTTCCTTTTTGACTGAGCGGCCGCCGGAATAGGGGCATCCCGCAGACTGATCGATGGCTTGATTTCGACCAGGGCTTATGGCATAGAGAAGGTACGCGTTCCAATACTACACCCAGGCCCTCTCACGCAAGGAGCCTCGGTTGGGAATGAGGTTGCTGGATGGAAATGACCCTTCTGCTCAACGCGACGTACGAGCCCTTGCGTGTCGTCAATTGGCAAAAGGCCGTCGCGCTTCTCTGGCAAGGTAAAGTCGAAGTCCTCGAGGTCTACGATCGAGAGGTCCATGCAGTCTCGATCTCCTTTAAGCTTCCCTCCGTCATGCGGCTCCTCAAGCTGGTCCGCCTCAAGGATGTCCATCGTGCGGTCAAATTTTCCCGTATCAATATCTTTACGAGAGATGGATATGCCTGCCAATACTGCCGTCATAAGTTCCGGACCGAAGAACTGACGTTCGATCATGTCGTTCCCATCGCAAAAGGGGGGCGAAAGACCTGGGAAAATATCGTGACGGCCTGCTGGCGCTGTAATAATAAAAAGAGCGGTCGCACGCCGGAAGAAGCCGGGATGAGACTCTTGAAGAGGCCGGTGAAACCGCGTTGGAATCCGATTGTGACGATCACCATCGGGATTCGAAACACACCGGATAGCTGGCGTGATTATTTCTATTGGAATATGGAGTTGGATGCCGACCCCGCCGACACCTAACGTTCAATGTGCAATGTCGAACGTGATATTCTCGGTTTGACTCTCGCAGTGTTCTTTCCCACACCCCCTCTTGTTCATTAATCATTCATCATTGAACGCGCAACCGCGCGGTGCAGGGTAGCCTTCAACGCCGCCTGGCCTGCTTAGTCATCCCGATCCAACCAAACTACCAACGAGATGAACGAAACAAACCAAATCAACTCGAATGCTAGGCAGCGCGGTTTACGCTGCAAAACTTGATGTTGTATGATACGGCGATTTTCAAATGAGGAGGAACCATCATGGCAGCGAATTCTGGCTTTCCCTTGTCTCTCGATGTGAGAGGGTACCCGGTGCTTGTCTTGGGGGGAGACGAAGAGGCCGCAGAGAAGACCCAGCGGCTACTGGAAGCCGGCGCAAAGGTGATGGTCGTCGCGCCGACGCTGCATGCCATACTGAAAGATTTGGCAGCATCAGCAAAAGTCCTGCACCGTGGACGCCATTTTCGTGACAGCGATTTGGAAAGCGCGATTCTGGTGCTGAATATGGTTCGTGGCGATCGCGATTTTTCCCGCGCGCTGTTCGCAAAAGCACGGGAGAAGAAAATCTTATTATGGTCGGTCGATCAGCCGGAATCCTCGACGGTCACGATGCCGGCGGTGGTGGCGTGCGGGCATTTGCGAGTGGCCATCACTACAAGCGGGGTCGCCCCTGCCTTGTCGGGCTTCATGAAAGAAGATATGGAGAAGATCTTCGGCGAAGAGTTCGCCGCTTTTGTAGACTGGCTCGGCCGGCTGCGAGAACAAACCAAAGCGACGGAACCGGATTTCGAAAAACGCAGAGCCTTGTTGCGGGAGGCGCTGGACGGGTTTCGCCTATTAGGCAAGGTGCAGTATCCGAAGGTTTGGCTGGATGAGAGGGCTGCGAAGACGTGAGGGGTAAGGCGTAAGGGGTGAGGGGGTAGTCGGGATATGGGGGTAGCGGGGTATAAGGGGATAGAAGGGTACCGGGATAGAATAGAGAAGTGAGGCGTAAGGCGATAGGAGGGGGAAGTAATGGTGTTGCTTGAATTCAGTATGTCGCCGTTGGGCAAGAGCGAAAGTGTGGGTAAGTATGTGGCCCGTTCACTCGATATTATCGATAAAAGTGGTGTGAACTACCGGTTGAATCCGATGGGGACGGTGCTCGAAGGCGAATGGGACGAGGTATTTTCCGTCGTCAAACGATGCTATGAACGGATGAAGAAAGATTGCGGCCGCATTTCTTGCACGATTAAAGTCGATTATCGGAAAGGCCATGAAGGGCGTTTACAAAGCAAGGTTGCGAGTGTGGAGAAGAAACTCAAGCGATCGATCAAGCACTAGCAGGATGCTGAAAAAGTCCGCCAGCGGCGTTCTCGCATCGCTCAGAGGCTC
>CAZVEZ010000361.1:0-2493 GCA_964626135.1 uncultured Nitrospira sp. | reverse complement strand
GTACTCTCTGCAGTACGTTGAGCCTCTGAGCGCGGCGAGAACGATGCTGGCGGACTTTGTCAACAGCCTGCTAAGGATCTGCCGTGACTGTCAATTCGTCTCGTCTACTGAGGAGGAACATGCATACATTGATCGGTGCCGCGGTGTTTCTGGCTGCCCTGATTCTCTCTCCGCCTGTTTGGGCCCATACCGACGAATCTCTGGATGCGATGCCGTCGCCACATGGCGGGCAAGTCCGCGCGGCAGGTCCCTATCATCTTGAGCTTGTTGCCAAGGATGGAGAGCTTCTACTGTATGTGACTGACCACCTGAATAACGAGATTAGCACGATTGGCGGAGAGGGTAAGGCGAGTATCCAACGTGGTAAAGGCGGGAGCAGAATAACCGTTAAACTGGAACCTTCGCAGAATAATATGTTGACGGGCAGCGGCGAATTTCAGATCGATCCGAAGACTGTGATCGTGGCATTTATCAAATTACCGGAACAGGATGCCTATGCTGCCCGATTTGCCCCGCTCAAACCGAAGTCGGTCGGGACGGGAAAGAAAGTGGGTGACGGTCATGAGCATGGTCATGACGATCAGCATGAACATCATTGAGATGGATGTGGTCGTTGCTACAGTGTCAGGGGCACGCTCAGGCGCACGAGTGTTTCCGTGATTGCGGTGTGATCTTCACAGGTACCTGACTCAGATGGTCTTCTCATATAGATGGGGGCAGGTTCTCCCGGCGGGGGTGGCTCTGGGAATCCTGTGTGCCTTCCTAGCTGCTGGATGCACCGGGGTCCAGCAGCGCCACGGTGAGCGGCTCCCCAATCCCTATCTCACCTCCGATACCAGGCATGCCATTCCGCTGTCCCCATCGGCAGGGACCGAACATCGCGCGGTCATGCTGCAGCACCTGGAAACCATTCAGGCGATCGTGAACGCGTTGGTGGCGGAGGACTACGAATTGGCACAAGGTCTGACCGAATCGCATCTGGGCTTCTTCATGCATCGGCAGGCCATGGCGAACCAGCAACCCGAGAATTTCCCATCCGCGTATCACGATTTGGCCATGGCGCATCATGAGGCGGCGGACGCGTTGGCGCGCATCATCCCCACGAAAGACCTGAAGCAGATCTTGCCGCAGTTCAACAACGTGCTGAAGGCCTGCGTGGCCTGTCACCTGGAGTTCAAAGTCAGGGAGCCATTGTCAAACAGATCTGTAGGAGAATAGCGCATGTGACCGAAGGCAAGGATCTTCCCGTTTCTCATTCCGGACCATACGCTGTCAGCGATATGCCATCGGTCTTTTGTCTGCATGAATAGAGGGAGGCATCATGAGTGAGCCGACAACCATCAGCGCCTTTTTTGAGCAGGATCACGATCAGTTGGATGAATTATTCAAGGCCTTTCAACAGTCGAAACGGTCTGATTTTGCCAAGGCCGAGGAATCGTTCAGAGGATTCAAGTTCGGCTTGCAGCGCCATATTGTGTGGGAAGAGGATCTGCTGTTTCCTCTGTGGGAAAAGAAAACCGGCATGTTCGATAGCGGGCCGACGCCGGTCATGCGAAACGAGCATCGCCAGATCGGGCAGCAGCTCGAAGCGATTCACCGGAAGGTGGCGGACCGGAACCCAGACAGCGATCAAGAAGAACAGGCGCTGTTGGACTTGCTCGGTTCCCACAATAGGAAGGAAGAGCGGGCACTCTATCCCGCCATTGATAAGGTAGCCAGCCCGGAAGAGCGCGAAACCATCTTTCGAGACATGAAGAATATCCCTGAGGACCGGTACAAGCTCTGTTGTGGGCAACACTGACGGAGATCGACTGGAAAAATGCTATGAAGATTGACTTGAGGCGCAAGATTCTCAGAGGGTTTTCTCTTGCCGGCTTTCTTCTCGTGGGCTGCTTGGGGATTCAGTTCATAGAAATCTCCGAGATGAATGCCTGGGCCGGTTCTCCGACGTCACCCAAGGGCTCAAAAGCGGCAGGCGATGCCGAACGGGGCAGAGAGGTCTTCAACGGGAAAGGGGCGTGCCACTACTGCCATGGCATCGATGGGAACAAGGACCAACGGCCGCAACTCACAACCGACACTGCGGCGCTCATCGCGCAACTCAATCCTCCTCCGGTCGATCTCAGAAATCCAAAGCTGCTGCACCTGAAGACTGACATGCAGCGCGCGCGCGCAATCCGGGAAGGACACCTGGGCACAGGCATGTTTCCCGACACCACGATGACGGCGCAGGAGCTCACCGATACCTTGGCGTACCTCGCGCTTCTCAGGAGTGAAGGCTCCGTGAAACGCCAATGACGCAGTGCCTCCGGGTCAAAAGGAGGAAGGATAGAGCCATGCCAATGGAAAAGCTGTTGATCTGTGTTGCCGTCTCTGTGTTGTTCCAGGGGACTACCATCAATATGGACGACCATCTCGCTCAGGCGAGAGACGGTGGACCCTAGCAGGATGCTGAAAAAGTCCGCCAGCATCGTTCTCGCCTCGCTCAGAGGC
>CAZVEZ010000360.1:0-2513 GCA_964626135.1 uncultured Nitrospira sp. | reverse complement strand
ATGCGTATTCTAGTCATTGAAGACGAAACCAAAGTCGGCTGTTTCATTAAGCGCGCGCTGGATGAGGAGAGCTACGCCGTCGACCTGTGTGAAGACGGCGCGAAGGGTCTTCAGATGGCGCTCGACACGAATTACGATTTGCTGATCGTTGACTTGATGTTGCCCTCATTGTCCGGCCTGGACATTCTCAAGGCTGTACGCCGGGCCCGGATTCAAACTCCGATCCTGATTTTGACCGCCCAGTCTCAAGTCGATCAGCGCGTGAAAGGCCTTGATTCTGGCGCGGACGATTACCTCACCAAACCCTTCGCGATCGACGAACTGCTCGCCCGAATTCGCGCGTTGCTTCGCCGTGGCTCTACGGAAAGTCCCGGTATACTTCAGATCGACGATCTGGCGCTGAATCCGGCCACGCGAGAAGTGACCCGAAGCGGCCAGCGCATCGACCTCACCTTGAAGGAATACGCGCTGCTCGAATATCTGATGCGCCATACGGGGCGCGTGTTGACCCGTCCCATGATTTCGGAACATGTGTGGAGCCAGGACTTCGACACATTCACCAATGTCATCGATGTCTATGTGAATTATCTCCGCAACAAGATCGATCGAGGGCGCTCGAAGAAGCTGATTCACACGATTCGCGGAAGCGGATATATGTTGAAGGCCGACTGATGCCGCTTCGCGTCAGGCTCACGCTCTGGTACGGCACAGCCCTCGCACTCATCCTCATCATCTTTGCAACCATCCTGTACGTGATCACGGCTCGAAGCCTTCGCGATGCCGTTGATCAATCATTGGAGGAAACCGCCGCGGCGGCCGTCCGGTCGCTGGAGGAACGCGGGTTTCTTCCTCTTGTCAACGAAGACGAACTGATGTCGCAGTTTCCCGAGTTGGCGCGCATCGACAAATTCTTCCAGATCTTCAGTCCCTCCGGCACCATCACCATTCGGTCGCCGAATGTCAAACAACATGAGCTGCCGCTAAGTCCCCGGGCTTTGGAAGTCGCGTTGTCAGGCCACGCACTGTTCGAATTTGCGAAATACCCCAAGGAACCGCCGTTACGCCTCATTTCGGTTCCCATCATTTATCGGGGCAATCTGCTCTATATCATCCAGGTCGGCACGTCGATGGACTCAGTCGAAGAGACCCTCAACCGGCTCATGCTGGTGCTGCTGGTCAGCATGCCCATTGCGCTGGCGGTGTCGCTCGCCGGTGGCTGGTTTATGGCCGGCCGAGCCCTGCGCCCGGTCGATGCCATTACGCTGGCTGCCCAACGCATTGCCGGAGGCGATCTCACGCAACGATTGGCTGTCCCGGCCTCGGCCGACGAAATAGGCCGTCTGACCAAGACGTTTAATGACATGATCGACCGGCTCGAAACCTCCTTTCGGCAGATCCGTCAGTTCAGCAGCGACGCGTCGCATGAGCTGCGCACGCCGTTGACGGTCATGAAAGGGGAAACCGAACTCGCGCTTCGACGCCCTCGGGAAACCGACGACTACAAAATCGTCTTGGAGAGCAATCTCGAAGAGATCGATCGGATGACGCGTATTGTCGATGAGTTGCTCTTTCTCTCCAGAGCCGATATGGGCGAGGTGAAGATGGAACATCTGCCGGTCTCACTGGACATGCTTATTGAGGACTTGCACCGGCAAGCGTCACTGTTAGGACAGGAACAGGACATCGAAGTCATTCTGCGAACCACCGTTCCGGCAGTGGTATTGGGAGATGAACTCCGCTTGCGCGAACTGTTTCTGAATCTGCTCGACAATGCGGTCAAATACTCTCGTCCAGGCGGCACAGTCGACATCGCGCTGACAATCGAACAGACACACGCACGGGTGACCGTGACCGATCACGGCATCGGGATCGGTCAGGAAGATCAGGCTCAAATATTTGACCGGTTCTATCGCACCGATGATGCACGGGCCCATACCAAGAAGGGCACGGGTCTTGGGCTGTCCATCTGCAGCTGGATTGTCGAATCCCATCGGGGGCGTCTCGAAGTTCAGAGCAAGGTCGGCGAAGGTTCGACTTTTACGGTGCTGCTGCCCCTGGCTCCTACATCAGCTACACAGCCTCTCGTTTCCTCATCCGCGTCCTCCCATTGGAGGCGTTAAGGGTTATGCCCTTCCTTACCGTTGCTCGAAGCGAGGGAATTTCTTGGTGCCTGGAAAATGTTTTTGCCCCCATACGAGGATCGCTTCCAATACCGGTTTGAGTCCCTCGCCTTTCTCTGTGAGAAAGTATTCATAGCGTACGGGGTTCCGTTGGTAGGCCCGTGGGGTGATCAGGCCTTCGCTCTCCAGCTTTTTCAGTCTATTGGCAAGGACGTTCGACGCATTTCTTTCTGGAGAGGAGGTGAACTCCCGATAACGTCGCTTGCCTAAGACCAGATCTCGAATGACCAACAGTGTCCATTTATCTCCAACCGTATCCAATACATTGGTGATCGGACAAGATGATCGTGTAAATTTCATAGTTCCACCTGTTATCCACGGTTGCCCACATCC
>CAZVEZ010000359.1:0-2524 GCA_964626135.1 uncultured Nitrospira sp. | reverse complement strand
CCTGCCAGAATCTGTGCTCCACGCGAACGCGCACTGCCGAGTAATCGCTGGTCGAAATCTGCACGGATCGCCTGATAGCCCCGCCATGGCCCACTCGTATCCATACCGTACGGCACGAATTGCATGGCCCCACCCCATCCTGACCACACACCCAAGTGCCTCACGTATCCGGCTGATTCGAGCTGGCGCGCAACACCCAGCCTGGCTAACAGTGGCTCAAGACCAGGATGCAATGTTTCGCCAGGACGAAAGCGTGGAAACGGCGTCTGTTCCACGATCGTGACCGGGATCTGCGCATCCAAGAGAGTGAGTGCGGCGGCAGCCCCTGATGGACCGCCGCCGATGATGACAACCTGCTTCACACGCGTGACCAGACGGTTTGACTCGCCCGCTTACGAAGCGCCGTGTCCGTACGAGGACCAACCAGAAAGACTTGTCGATCTTGGATCGGGAGCAGGCTACGGCGGAAGTCGCTTGGATGCGGTTGTTCCGTCTCCTCTCCTCCTAAGATCATGTCGATCCGATACACCTCTCCGGTCAAGACCGTCGAGGTATCTAATTGTGCACGCTGCAATTCCGGATCACCCGCGCTGACTTTTCGGAACGAGACCACAACACGCAGATTCCGATCGTCGCCTACGATGCTGTAACATGTTGCGATCGCCTCCATCCGCAACTGATACTCTTCGCTTGAGACTTGCGTCGTGAGTCGAGGTGTGAAGCGTCCCTCCAGCGCATTTTTGACATAATCCACATGCAGAAACTTCTCACAATCCAGGAACTCAACACCGTTGAACGTACTGACCTTGGGACCCACAACACCATCCCATGGAAGCGCACCCACTTGTCCGATCTCCTCGTCGGTCAGCGGTGCCACGGTGGCCCGCAGGCCTGAGTTTCCTGTGTTCGGCGACATGGTTCGGGAAGCATCCGGCGCCACAGCCGGCCAGAATGTGCTGAGCGCAGCGCATAACTTGGCATCCTCCGGGAATGGACTTCCCAATCCATAGGCTGCTAAATGCTGGACTTGTGCACCAGACTCCCGCATGCGATCAGTGCTCACATCCCACCCAGGCGCGAAAACCCCGGCACAATCGTCCGGCAAACACGAATGGCGGTCGGCATCAAACGACTGAGGAATTGTGACACCAGTCGGGGCCGGTCCGACAAGCGGTACCACAGCCGAGATGGTCTTCTCCGCCGCGCTAAAACGGTTCCCCGGCATCTGGAGATTGGCCGGGAGGCGTGTATCACACAGCGGCACCGGCGGGACGCCCCAAAAATCATCAGGCACACTTTCAAACAATTCACGCTGACCGGCTGACGTGAAGAAATCGGGCGCTCCAACCAATGAATAACAGGGCACTACGGTCGAAGCGACTTCCGGTTTCCCAGTCAGTGCGGACACTGTCGCACTGACCTGACCGTCCCCGGTGAAATCGACATAGTGAAGTGCACGATAATTCCCTCTCGACACGGTGTCGTTCACATTCGGTCTGGCAGGATCATTATTCAGATCGATCAACACGCCGCTTCGCACCTGCGTTCGGGCGTGAACATAGGCAGGCGCAGGACGGATTTCAGATCCATCAACACCCGAATCGGCACCAGGCTCCAACGCAGCAAACGCTTTTTGCCCAGCCGGCACCCGGTAGGTCAACAGCCTTCCATTGACCATCGCCGGCTCGATCAGCCTTGGATGCGGTACCGGCATGACGATGCCTTCACCCAATGAGGAATCGGTAGATAGCTCTGCAATCCCCGTCGAGAATTGAAACGGCGCGGTAGCGGGGACTCTCGTCATTCGTAGCGTGACGGCACGAGTCCGTCGAATCTTGTCGTTGTAATGAAACGCTGAGTAGTCCACCTGGAGATTAACCCCAGCAATACACTCCGTGCCGTTATAAAGCTTATGGACGGGAACCCAGAAATCACGGCTATCATCCCCAGACCGAGGCCGCATGACCGTGATGTCGTTCCCTTTCTTTTGCACGGCAAGAAAGGCGGCAAACCGTGCCGGACAGACGCGGAATGCAAACGGGTCATCAGCCACCTGTGCCTGAAAGCCACGATTCTTTGCATCATACCGAGCAGGCCTTGTACCCACGCGCGACACCCCGGTGCGTGAAAACACCATGTCGGCCTGACGCCTGGTACAGGTATCCCGTGCCGGCCGATACTCATACGCGAATAACACTACCGACAGGCGTTGAGAACCGGTCAACCCGGCCTTGGCTTTTAAACTCCCAAGCGTCGGTGGCTCGACGCCAAACACATAGTTTTCTACCGTCTCGATTTCCTTGAGCCTGGGAAATCCACTCAGACCCGCCGTCACATTCGGCGACGCCAAGGCGTGATACAACAGGCTATTTGCGGGAGATCCTGCCGTCATCGCTTTGGTTCCGGAGAGGGAGAAGTCGGTAAACCCTGTCACGGTCCGATCAATGGCGGCGAGTGCTTTCGTCAACTCCGTCTTGAGTGCCGCACTTGTGGGCTTCAGAATATCGAGCTGCCCGAGGTTTTC
>CAZVEZ010000358.1:0-2537 GCA_964626135.1 uncultured Nitrospira sp. | reverse complement strand
GCTAGTTTCCCACACGAGTGGCGAACTGCGCAAAGAGCTGTCCCGTCAGGTAGCGGGTTTTGGCTGGATCGCCGGCATTCTTGCGGCGAAGGTAGTCGTTGAGTATTCGGCCATCCATGGCTTTGTGGACGTGGGGCAGCCCGAGGTTCATTCGGTAGCGTTCGATGGCGCCTGCCACTCGGCTGATGAAGACCACGGTGCCATTCGGTTCCTGTCGCTCGACGATTCCGATGTGCGTCAGCGGATCGTTGACCTTGCCGTCTCCGTTGTAGTCCCATGTATCGTTGAAGAAGACGAGATCGCCGGGATGGACAACCGGACCCTGGTGGAAGGTGCCTTGTTGTCGTATGTGTTCATAGATGATCCGGACGCCGTTGGCGTCGGCATCGCCCGGTTCGCTGTCATAGAGGTCGATCCCGTGTTTGAGAAAAATTGCGCGGGTCACTCCGGCGCAATCATAGGCGATGCGTCGGCCGTTCATCTTAATCGTGGTCGCGCCCACGAGCTTCGCGGCTGTTCGCACGATCGCGTTCCGGCTTGGCATACGCTCGGCGGATCGACAGCAGGAACGTGTATCCGGTATCGAGGCGCGGGGGTATTCGAGCGGCTCCGGCGTGTGAGGCTGTTCCACCGGCGTCGTGGCACAGCCCACGAGCGTCACGAGCGCGATCGTTGTCATGATGAAGAGGAATCGCATCGGCTTCACCGTACGTTGACGAACCGGCCTTGGGCCGTCTCTCTGAGTTGATCGATGTCTTCGCGCCGGGTGACGGAGAGCGGCACGGTGCCGGCTAATTCTTCCATCACAAGATCGGTCGTGAGCGATGTTTTTTGATGAAGCGCCCGATAGAGGCCTGCGACCACGGCCTGTTCGATTTCCGACCCGCTGAAGCCGTCGCTGGCGCTGACGATCTTGATCAGGTCGAACTGTTTCACGTTCTGTTTTCGAAGGCCCAGGTGAATCTTCCAGATTGCTTCCCGTTCGCCGTCGTCCGGCAGATCGACAAAAAATATTTCATCGAACCGGCCTTTGCGCAGGAGTTCAGGGGGAAGCAACGAAAGATTGTTGGCGGTGGCCACGACGAAGACTTCTTGTTTTTTCTCCTGAAGCCACGTGAGAAATGCGCCGAATAGCCGTCGGCTCAGTCCTGCATCGGCTTCGCCGCTTCCTCCTCCCGCAGCCATCGCTTTCTCGATTTCATCGATCCAGAGGACAATGGGCGACAGCGACTCGGCCATTTCGATCGCCTTGCGAAAGTTCTTTTCCGACTCACCGACGAATTTGTCGAACAATCGGCCCGCGTCAAGTTTTAAGAGCGGGAGCTGCCATTCCCGCGCGATGGCTTTCGCCGCAAGCGATTTACCGCAGCCCGGCACACCCACCAGCATGATGCCTCTGGGAGGCGTGAGATTGAGGGCCTTGGCTTCCTGGGTAAACCCGACTTTCGCGCGTTCCAGCCATGACTTCAGCTTGACGAATCCGCCCAGCTCGAACCGGTTGTCTTCAAGCGGATAGTATTCAAGCAGGCCGCCGTCTTTGATGGCCTGCACCTTGCGTTTCAGAATCTTCTGCACGTCGTCGGCGGAGAGTGTGCCGTCTTCCACGACACATTGCGTAATGACCTGGCGCGCTTGATGGAGCGTCAGCCCCTGCAAGGCGCGGAGGATAGCGTCTCGCTCGCTCAATAAAGAGCCCTGCGCGGTCGGGTTGGGAGCGCTGATGGAACTGAGAATACTTTGTACGACAGTGGTCGATCGCGGGCGCTGGGGCGAGATTCTGGGACCGAGCGATTGCAGGACACTCTTGAGCATGGATTGGAGTTCGTCTCGATCCGGCAGTTGCAGATCGAGCCGGACGGCCATCTGTTCAATATCGAGCGGTAGGGCGATGGGATGACCGGTGAGGACACAGGAGGCACGCGAGCGAACGTAGCTCGCTGCGACTTCCCGGAGTTGACGGGCAACGGCCGGCTCTTGCAGGTGCGGAGAGAGGTCTTTGAGCCAGAAGACCGCCTCAACCGTCAGGCTTTGCAGATGTTGGAGGAGCGCCAGCGGTGTGGCCGTCATTTTGCTGAGGGTCGGTGCATCGTCGGTACGGGTGAGTCCTCTGGTCACGGACCATTCGAACAGCGGCATGCGTTCCTGGGCGGCAACGGATTGCAGCAAGGCCCGTACCCGTTCCTCTTCAACCGTCTCAATGACAATCAGAGGGTGGCAAGAGCGAATGAGAATGCGGAGATCATGCACGCTGGTTGATAGAGCCATAGGAACGAAATGCTAGCATGAGGCTCGTGTCTGACCAAGGAAAGGGAGCTTTGTTGCGAACTATGGAGCCGTGGAGGTCGATGATTGCGCGCAGCGGAATCCGATCGTCGATGACTGCTGATCCGGTGCTGCGCCGCCTCGCGCCGCCGTTCGGAGCATGACCGGATGACTCTTCAGAGCCGCACGCAATAATGCCGCATCAGGTCTTGCTGGGAGACGACAAGGCTTTGTTGATTTCCCGGATGAGGCTCCGCTCAATTTCCGCGACTTCC
>CAZVEZ010000357.1:0-2618 GCA_964626135.1 uncultured Nitrospira sp. | reverse complement strand
AACGGACTTGGGTGGCTCCGGTTTGACCGGCACCGAACAGGCGAAACACCAAACCAGCAGGCTCGCGGCTGCTAATAGTCGCATCACATAGCGCATCCGGCGCAGCGTATCGAAGCTCAAGAATTGATGCAAGAGCGGCTGCGTACGGTCTAGAGCGTGGCGACATCGAGCACCGCATTATTTGAGCCGAACCCGTCACCGGCATCTTCCTTCGCCAGAGGATCGGCGATCCATTTTTCCCCATCGATGACGAACATGTATTGATAGCGGCCAGGTTTCAACTGAATGGTCGTGGTCCAGACACCGCCATCCGATCGATCCATCGTCGTCTCACTCGGATTCCATCCATTGAAATCTCCCGCGACCGAGACGGAATGCGCCTCGGGCTGCAACAGCATCAACCGCACATACACTTTCGTGGTCTGCCTCGTTTCTAACGAGGCCGTTTGCGCAGGCGTGAGGGAGGCCGGCATCTCCACGATCTGCTCCGTCGCAAATCGCGACAGGCCCGCGATCGCGACTACCGCTACACAAACAGCCACCGTTACACCGGCGAGATTCCACGTCAGCGTCCGCGGCGCTGTAATCACGGCTAGGAATCGATCCCACGGGTTGATGGATGGCGGCGCTACCTTGGCCTGTACCTGCGCGAGAAATCCCGCCGACGGCGCAAGACGCGGCAACTGCGCCGCCTCGGCTACGACCAATTCCAAATTGAGCCAGCGCCGCCGTAGCGAAGGATCGGCATCCATTGCCTGGAGAAAGGCTACCCGTTCATCCGGCGTCAGATCACCGTCGAGAAACCGTTGAATCAGTGGGTCTGCTTCTTCCATTACTATGCCCCTTTCAGTTCCGCCAACTCCCGACTCAGCTGCAGCCGTCCCTTATAGACACGCATTTTCAACGTATCCGCATTCACACTGAGAATCTCCCGCATCTCTTCATAACTGAGCCCCTCGATATGTTTCAGCACAAAGGCTTCGCGGTACAGCGGCGGCAACCGTTGAATCGCCCGTTCCAATTGCGCCGCGACTTGCTGCTGGGATAGAAGCCGCTCAGGGGTTCGATCCTCCACCGCCCGATCATTGAGCATGTCTTCGGCATCGATGTCATGGATACGCTGCATCTGTCGATTGGTTCTGAGCCAATCCCTGCACTTGTTCACGGCGATCCGATAGAGCCAGGTGGAAAACCTTGATTCACCCCTGAATGTCGGCAGCGCCTTAAACGCTGCGATGAATGTCTCCTGCGCCAGATCTTCAGCCTCATTCCGGTCGCCGACCATTCTATAGGCCACGTTTACAATGACCACCGCGTATCGTTCGACCAGCTGCCCAAAGGCGTTCTCGTCTTGATTGAGGCAGCGCGCCACCAGTTTCGCTTCATCGGCTGCCCAGCGGTGATCTATCGGCATCGCCATGCTCGCTCACTCAGCATAGCGGCCACCGGATGCCGCATTTCGCTTTCTTGATATATTGGACGAAACGTCGCACGGTACGTAAACACTCCGAACGAACTACATAATAAAGCCACCGTATGCGGCGGACTGTTTCAGCATTTTGCTAAAAGCGATAGCTGGCACCGATGGACAGCATATGATCGGGCGCCCCGTTCGATAGGCCTAGGGCAACACCGCCGTTGAACCGCCAGGCTGAGGATGCCCGATAGTTCACGGAAAAAAAGATGTCTCGGAAGTTCTGGAACCCGGGGACGAGCGATCGATATTCTTCGAAATAGACGCTGGTGAGAAGATCTTCGGTAAGATAGTAGCCTGCTCCGACGTCATACCAATGCTGGTTTCGAAGTTCCAACCCGTCGGGGTCGCCGATGAAATTATAGCCGCCGTCGAGAAAGGCGATCCATCTCTCGCCGATCAGCTTGGACAGCTCCACACCGTAGCCGTGATCGAATGCGCCGGTTCCTAATCCCACTGTTTCATCGGCCGTTGGAAATTTCATGCGCGCCGTCAGCGCAACGAGCGGCATGTACTCTTTTTCTTCAACGGCATAGTATCGCCCCCTGAGGATGATATCGCCGAAGCCGGTGGTCGTCACATTCTGCCCCGGAGCCCGGCCAGTCAAACATGACCTCTGGCTGGCGCCGGGTCCTGAATTGTTTCCGCGGTTTCCTCCAGGACAACCGCCTGGCGCGCCACCAACGTTCCCGCCTCCTCCAGGACCGGAATTGCTCTGACCATCAACCGGCACTGGTCTGCCGCCTACGATAGTGGTTCGTCCATCTGTCGTGGCCGTGATAAACGGAATCACGAGCGTGACATCGCCGTCTCTAAAAATCCGACGAATCAACGTCGGAGCATAGAAAAACGTGCTGGTGGTATCCGTTCCGAAATCTCCCTTGCTATAGCTCGGAGCAAACCCAATCTGCCAATTCCGATCGGGCGAAGGCAGTCCTCGATCGGTCTTGTCCTCAGCATACCCTGCGGCTCCCCATAGCCCTAGTACTGTCGCCGCGCCGATCAACACCTTCACCCATTTCATGTCATCACTCCATACATTCCCCGGCATCTTGCCCCTCAGCGCAGAAACTATTCCTTCTATTCCTCCACCTTATCCATGGTTCGATGGGAGCGCAAATCTCCTGAAATCTAGCAGGATGCT
>CAZVEZ010000356.1:0-2630 GCA_964626135.1 uncultured Nitrospira sp. | reverse complement strand
CGGTCGGACTCCGCTATACCACCGCATCGAATTCCGCCTTCATCACGGCGTTGTATGTTGTCATCGTGCCGTTGATTCTTCGCCGATTCGAACGGCGCGTGTGGCTGGCCATCGGGATCGCGATGGCGGGGTTGTGGTTGTTGGTCAAGCCCAGCGCATCCGTGAATATCGGCGATCTCTTGACATTCTTCTGTGCGATCGCGTTTGCTGCGCATATTGCCTGTCTCGAGCGGTTTACGCGCGAGGTCGATGCGCCGTCGTTGTTTGCCTGGCAAATGATGGCCATGGTTGTCCTGTTCCTTCCCACCCTTCTGGTCGAACAGGCTCCAATTCAGGCGTTTGCGCCGACGGCGGTGTTGCTTATAGGGCTTGGGGTGACTGGAGGACTTGCGACCGGAGCCTTTGCCATTCAAATGTGGGTGCAGCGTATCGTTCCTGCGCAACAGGTAGCGTTGATTTTTGCCTCGGAACCGGCCTACGCTGCTGGACTCTCCTGGTACTTTCTCGGAGAAACGCTCGATTTTGAGGGATGGGTGGGAAGTGGACTCATCTTGTTGGCGGTGTTAGTGGGTGCGTTTGGAGGCGGCCCCCAGTCATCATCGCCGACGGTCGGCAGAGTACAGCCGGCTTAATTCGTCACAAGGAGTCGGATGGCACAAAAATTTGGCAATGGACGCTGGGTGCAGGAAGGGTTTCTCGATAATCGCGTTGATGGCACGATCGTGGGGCGGATCGTGTTTGCGGTGATCGGTCCTGTCGATGTGTATTTACGGGGAAACTTCAAGGCCGATATCGTGGGCCAGGTGATTCAGTTCCGGAATCCTCGATTTGAGGACGAGGATCTCGCCGGACAGGTGATTGGTGACATGGAAAACCCACAGATTGGCGATGTGAACTTGATCTCCTTCGACCCTCATCCGAATCTTGCTCCTCACCCGTATGTCGAATGGTTTTCGACGAGGAAGCAGCACTATCGTATCGTATTGGAACCGGCAGATGCCTGGATTGTTCCCGCACCGGAGTTGGGAGAGATCGATCGGGCGAGTCGAACGATTCGTGAGGCGCTGGCCGGACGGGTGACTGAACGACCGGCTCAGGAGCCTACCGATTGGATGTAGTGGACGAGAACGTGTTGTGTTTATCGAGACGCCGGTAACCCAGCTGATTGGTCGGCGAGTTAGGCTGCTATAAGGGTCGCAATTTCTGTTCGGTCGGTATGGTCCGCTGCCTGCATCCCCGTCAAATGTCTTGCCCGTTGCCGGATCCAAATATCGCCAGGAGACAGTCGCAGGGGATGGGCCAGTAGTGAATCAGGTTTTCCCCAAGCTGAAGAAAGAGGCCTAGGGGGGCTTGAAGGGGCATCTACGAGACCGCGAGTCGTCGATGTGGCCCCTATGGAGTCAGAAGAGAGAAGTGCAGCAGGCCGGCGTCCTGCCACTACCTGAATCCGTACGACGGATAGGCCTCCCTCCATCATCCCTAACCGGGCTGCCGCGCCACGGGAAAGATCGAGGATCCGGCTGTTGACATAAGGACCCCGGTCGGTGATCCGTACATGGAGATGCTTCCCATTCGCCAAATTTACAACCCGGACCACGCTGCCGAGCGGGAGGGTCCGATGGGCAGCGGTCAATGCCTCCATGTCGAAGAGCTCGCCGTTGGCTGTCTGTTTGCCGTGAAATGATTTGCCATACCAGGAGGCTACCCCTCGATCCTCAATTCCCACGTCCAAGTGGGACGCCCCCTTCGGAACCCAGGAACAGCCACCTAGAAGTATCCCCAGACCAAGCCCCATCGTCCATAATAGCTGTCGGTTACCTTTACCCGAATGATTGATCACCGCATACCTCTTGTTCTTGGATGAACCAACAGTCTAACCGAACCCTGGCCTGTGCCTTCTCACAGTAAGGCCCGACCGATGGCCCAACAATACCGAAAGCGTAGCCCCAACCCCTACCTTTGAATGAAGGGAAAAGGAGAGACCGAATAGGAACTGTTCAGCAACGAACCAGCAATTGTGACTGGTAATCTAGAGGACTGTATCTATTGTATAGAAGAAAATACGTGTGCCAGTCAATCCCGAAACTGGTCCTCGGGCCCCGTCGCTACCCCATCGATGTCGTCTGGCATTCTAAAAGAGAGGCGCTACTGGACTTGAATGGTCCGGGCAAATACCCCGTCTCGTTGTTTGACATAGGTCAGCCACACCACAGCACCCACGTTGATGGTCTGGAGCGCAATCCGTTTCCCCTTTCGTACAATCCTGGTTTGGGCTGTGACTTTGGCTCCCACTGTCATGTCGTTATGTTTGGTCAACGGTGTCTTGATGACAATCATATGAGGAGTTTGGGTGAGGTTCACAGCAATGACTTGGCCATGAACCCGATAGGTCCGTCCGCTGGCTGCCTCACTGTTAGACGCCGTACTTGATAGCAATGTCAATGCAGCGATTACAAATACTGCCCTCCATGCGTGACGGACCCTGATCATTGATCGATTCTCCCTGGCAGGCTTGTCCATGGACGAGCGGACTCTAGCAGGATGGTAAAAACGTGTAAAGTTGTTCGACAGGCTCCTAACAGGGTGTTGACACACTACTGGAGCAGAACAGACACGCAAGGTCTGGATGC
>CAZVEZ010000355.1:0-2647 GCA_964626135.1 uncultured Nitrospira sp. | reverse complement strand
GCTCCATCGGCTTTAGGAGAAAATGTCAGGGCGCGAATAGCCCGATGGTTTCCTGAAAGCTTCAGCACAGTCTGTGCCGACGTGGAGTAGTGGACGAACAGATTTCCTTCCGTATCGCCGGTGATGAACCCTTTGTCCCGAAGGGATGGAGAGATTCCGGTCACGGGAGCGGGATGCGCATCGAAGTGATGAATCGGGCGAAGACGAGTGATGGAACTCTCTTGAGCTTGCCGCACGGGCATCCAGACTGAGACATCGCCGGCGCTGTTGCCGATCGCTAGAGAACGATCACCGATCAAATAGGACAGGGCGGTCACAGAGACGCCGGATGGAGCCACAGAAACGGTTTCGATCAGCCTCGGCTTGTGACTCTCTCGGAGATCATAGTGGTAGAGATTCCCGGCAGCCGTTCCAACCGAAAGTGTTTCGCCCCGGCTGTCAAAAATCAAGGCGGTGACAGGCTCGGCGCCGTGAGCGGTCAGCGCAATTGGTCCGCGATCGAATGGTGAGGCGGCATACCATACATGCCCTTGATCCGTCAGGGCTGCGGCGAAGATCCCCCGCTCAGTCGGCTGGTAGGCCAAACGAGTAATCCGTTCCTTTGCGGGTGTCAATTGCGCCGGAGCGCCTAGGGTCACCGTTGGAACAACCTGGCGCACCTCTTCGAACCCCGCCGTGAATTCCAGCGACACAGGAACAAGTCGGCCATCGTCCGTACCGAGGGCAAATCGATGACCGGTTCCGACGGCTCGAGCGATGGAGGTTATGTGGACATCGGCTAAATCGGAAGGAAGGTCATAGGCTATGGGCGCGCCAGAACGCGCGTTGAAAAACCGAATCTGGTGATCGGATTCTCCACCGATGAGTTGATAGATCAACGCTTGATGTTCGTCCATTCCGACGAGGCTGGACTGCGGAAACGCTCCTGATGGAGAGACGCCGGCAATATGACCGGTCTGGGTTCCTTGTGGAGCGAAAAACAACGGAGCCACTTCTTTTACGAGGAAGACGAAAATACCGATAATACTCAGGATGACGGCGATTCCACCCATGGTGATGACGACCTGAGCCAGCCGGTCGAAGATGCGGCGCTTCGTCACGCTGGTTGAGTGGTGCGATACCGATTGCAGGGGCGTATGGCCATACGCCCCTGCGCCGGGAGAGTGGGCGGCGGCGGAATCGGGTTCACTAGTCAAGTTTCTTGAGTTCCTTCTCGATGGTGTCGGCCTTCAATGGGAAAAACCCGTCCTTGATCGCGACTTTCTGGCCCTCTTTACTATAGATAAACTTGATGAATTCTCCGATGATCGGATCCAGCGGTTTGTTGGGCGTCTTGTTCACATAGATGAAGAGATGGCGCCAAAGCGGATAGGATCCATCGTCCGCATTGTGCTGACTGGCTTCTTTAAACGGCATGCCTTCCTTTTCTGCCAGCGGCAAGGCGCGCACGTTCGATGTGAGGTACCCGATACCGCTATATCCGATGCCGGCTTCATCTTCGCTCACGCTTTGGACGACGGATGCCGACCCAGGCTGTTCTTTCACTTCGTCTTTAAAATCTCCATTCTTCAGCGCATGCTCTTTGAAAAACCCATAGGTGCCTGAGGCAGAATTCCGCCCATAGATACTGATGGGGCTATTCCCCAAGCCGCCATTCAGGCCTGCTTGTTTCCACACTTGAATGTTCTCATTGTGGCCCCAGCGCCGACTCTTGGAAAAGATGGCATCGACTTGCGCCATCGTCAGTCCCGTCACTGAATTGTCCTTGTTGACATAGACGGCGAGGGCATCGACGGCGACAGGGAACGCGGTGGGTTTATATCTGTATTTCTTTTCGAAGGCGTCCAGTTCGGTATTTTTCATCGCGCGGGACATCGGCCCAAGCTGCGCTGTTCCTTCGATCAAGGCCGGTGGAGCCGTACTCGAACCTTTGCCTTCGATCTGGATTTTGACGTTCGGGTACTGTTTGCGAAATCCTTCCGCCCAGAGCGTCATGAGATTGTTGAGCGTATCCGAGCCGATGCTGTTGACATTGCCGGATACCCCGCTGACTTTGACATACGCTTTCAGATCCGGATCGAGCACGATCGCATCATCGGCATAGACCGGCGGGAGGCCCGACAGAAGAGCCCCGAAGAGAGCAAGACACCATAGACTCAGTCTGGCAACTGGTTTTTTCATTGAAACTCCTTTCATTATCTCCTTAGAGGATGGTCGCGATTCGTTACCACGGCATTACAGGAGTGTTACGTGGGTGTTAACTCCTGCCATTGGCCTGCATATGACACGAGAGCAAGCAAGGAGGGACGGCCACCTGCTGCCCTCCGTCTTGACTGTTGCTAAAAATTCCACTGCAGCTGCGTGCGAAGAATTTCTCCGTCGCGGATGGCATAGGGGGCGGTTATCGTATCCGTGCGTTTGGTGACAGCGTAGGCAACGGTTAACTCGAGTGCCTGACCGAACTGATATTCCAACCCGAATTCCACTTCACGGACGACATTGAAGGGCGAATTGGTCCGGTGCTTCTTTCCGCCGTTGTATTCCTGCCAGCGCACGTAGGGAATGATGTTGTCCCACTTATACATGGCTTGCACGTATCCTCCTTGAAGGTGCCCTTCTTGAACGGCTGTGCGGGTTGCGTTTAGCT
>CAZVEZ010000354.1:0-2648 GCA_964626135.1 uncultured Nitrospira sp. | reverse complement strand
AGATTTGCCCGGTTTTTGAGCGCGTCCATGAGCGGCTTGATGGCCTGCCGGATACCGCGATCCGCGCCGGCGCGGATCGTCTCCAACTGCGGAAGCAGGCCGGCATCACCCTGTTCAACCAGCATACGAATCGCCGCATCGCGGACGGATTCGTCCTCGCTGGTTACCTGGGAGAGCGCCTGATCAATAGGAGATACATCAGGAGGAGCAGCGACAGGCTCATCCGCCGCGATTGTCCAACTCGGCCCGGACAACAGAAACAACCCGATGAGGCTCAGTGTTACTGCCGCGCGACCCAAAAAAATCATCATAATGGTGAACAATTCCTCCACAAGACACACAAATGACGCAGACATCTCGTCCCGTCAATCGGATTTCACGCACACGGCAGAGAGGGCAACGGAGTCGTCCTCTCTACCGTGACGGATTATTTTTGATAGGTCCCTTGATGCGCGACCCAGTCACAGCCCTTGTCCGGATTCGTATATTCGCTCCAGGGTTCCGGCTTCACCAGTCCCTTCGAGCGGGAAACGACCTTGAACTGCCCGTCCGCCAGGATTTCACCGATGAGCACCGGCCTATAGGTGTGGTGATTGGCGGCGTCCATCATGATCTCACCACCGGGAGCCAGGAACTTGCTGCCATAAACCGCCTTCCTGACCTTGTCAACTTCAGTCGACGCAGCCTTTTCAACGGCTTGCTTCCAGATGTACACCCCGAAGTAGGCGGCTTCGATCGGATCGTCCGTGACCCGCTTGTCGCCGTCCGGCAGGTTGTTCTTCTTGCAATAGGCCTTGAAATTCGCCACGAACTTCTTGTTCTGCGGGGTATCGACGCTTTGATAATAATTCCACGCCGCCAAGTGCCCGACCAACGCGGATGTGTCCATGCCGCGCAACTCGTCTTCCGCCACGCTGAAGGCCATGATCGGGGCATCTTCGGCCCGCAGGCCTTGGTTCGCAAACTCTTTGTAGAACGGGACATTGCTGTCTCCGTTGATCGTGCTGATCACGGCAGCTCCTCCGCCCGCGGCGAATTTCTTCAGTTTGCCGCAGATGGTTTGGTAATCCTGATGGTGGAACGGTGTGTACTCTTCCATGATGCTGTCCACCGGCACTTTCTTGGCCAACAGCATCGCCCGAAGAATTTTGTTGGTCGTGCGGGGATACACATAATCGGTGCCGAGCAGATAGAACTTCGTGAATCCGCCCCCCTCCTTGCTCATCAGATAATCCACCGCCGGCACGGCCTGCTGGTTCGGCGCAGCGCCGGTGTAAAACACGTTGCGCGAACATTCTTCTCCCTCGTACTGCACGGGATAGAACAGCAACCCGTTGTTCTTCTCGAAGACCGGCAACACCGACTTGCGGCTGACCGAGGTCCAACAGCCAAAAACGACGGACACTTTATCTTGTAAGAGGAGTTGCTTGGCCTTTTCGGCAAAGAGATCCCAATTGGACGCTGGATCGACGACGACCGGCTTGATCATCCGGCCCATCACCCCGCCCTTCGCATTGATCTCTTCCACGGCCATCATCACCGTATCGCGGAGCGAAACCTCACTGATTGCCATCGTTCCACTGAGTGAATGCAAAATGCCGATCTTGATCGGCTCCTTGTCGGCCGCATAGGACAAGGCCCAGTTACCCAGGTTGCCGAGCAGGGAGGCGACCCCTATGCCGGCCACAACCTTGCCTCCTTTGACCAGAAGCTCGCGCCGGGAAGAACCAACCTCGTTCTCAGCGCCCTTATCCGGTTCAACCGAGTTTGTCTCTTTAGGCTTATTCGATTCCATGGTCGGACTCCTTTCACGCGCACGTAGATAGTGTGTCAGATCGACCGTATGAACAGGTCGCTAGAGATTTTTTCTCAACCACTCCCTCAGCCGTTAATACTGCAACTGTAGGGCTACAAAGAACGCATTGTGGGTCTGAAGCGTCGACCCGGGGCTATAGTTCAAGTTCTGCTGCTGAAAGGCCAGGCTAGGGTTGCCGATATTGCCATTCCGCCAGTACGTCGAGATGCGCGCATTGTGACCATCGATGACATAGTTCAAACCGAGTTCATATTCTTCGCGCACGCCGGAGAACTGACCGTTCTGGCCGGTATATCTCCCATAGGGCTGAAATTTCCCGATCCCAATCTCCTGCGGAAACAGATACAACACGTACCCGGTCCATGACGTTCCATCAAACATACAAAAACAGCCCCCTGCTGGGTCGGTGAATGCGGCGAGGTCCTGCGCCCAATACCGCTTGAACTCGGCGTTGACCGTGACCACACCTTTGTCCGCAAGGACTTTTTCAAACAAGAGATCGGTGACCACACTCCCGAAGCGGCTTCTATTTGCCACTGTGCCGGCTCCTTCATTCTGATACTCGCCCCCTACCGCGATCGCGAGAATATCACCGGCTGTCCCGTAGTAGGTGCCACTGGTATAGTATCCGGGATTCTTCTCCTCGTTCAGCAAGTTCCAGGTGAGACGTCCGGCATACTTCAGACTGCTCCGTTCATTGATTGGCCCCATCAGTCCGGTGAAGATTCCCGCGACATATTGCAGATGTGTCCCGCCCGGATGGATTTTCCCGAAGAAGACGGCGCCATTGTCGCGGCCATAGAGACCGGCCCCACCTGGAATGCCGACATTC
>CAZVEZ010000353.1:0-2651 GCA_964626135.1 uncultured Nitrospira sp. | reverse complement strand
GCTCCATCGGCTTTAGGAGAAAATGTCAGGGCGCGAATAGCCCGATGGTTTCCTGGAAGCTTCAACAACGTCTGCGCAGAGGTGGAGTGATGGACAAAAAGATTACCCTGCGCGTCACCGGTGATGAATCCTTTGTCGCGAAGCGATGGAGAGACTCCGGTGACGGGAGAAGGATGCGCCTCCAAGCGATGAATCGGGAGAAAACGCGTGATCGAGCTGTCGTGAGCCTGACGCACCGGCATCCATACTGAGACATCGCCGGCGCTGCTGCCGATAACTAATGAACGATCTCCGATCAAGTAGGATAGGGCTGTGACTGAAGCGCCTGCCGGAGCCACGGATATGGTTTCCGCCAAACTCGGGTGGAGGCCTTCCTGCACATCGTAGTAGTAGAGGTTCCCTGCGGCCGTTCCGACCGAAAGTGTTTCGCCCCGGCTGTCGAAGATCAAGGCGGTTACGGACTCGAGGCCGTGGTCGGTCAACTCTATCGGATCGTGATCGAATGGTGACGCGGCATACCACAGGCGCCCCCGATCCGTCAGGGCTGCTGCGAGTACGCCCCGCTCTGTCGGCTGATAGGCCAAACGAGTAATCCGTTCCTTTGCGGGTGTTACTTGCGCCGGAGATCCTAGGGTCACCGTTGGAACAACCTGGCGCACCTCTTCGAACCCCGACGTGAATTCCAGCGACACAGGAATAAATCGGCCATCATCCGTGCCGAGGGCAAATCGATCACCGGTTCCGACGGCTCGAGCGATGGAGGTCACGTGGACATCGGCTAAATCGGATGGAAGGTCATAGGCGATGGGAGCCCCGGAACGCGCATTGAAGAAGCGAATCTGGTGATCGGACCCTCCGCTGAGTTGATAGATAATCTCTTGGTATTCGTCCATCCCGACAAGGCTTGCCTGCAGGAACGCGTCCGATGGAAGAGCGCCGGCAACGCGCCCGCTCAGGGCTCCTTGCGGAGGAAAAAACAGAGGAATCACTTCTTTCACCAAGAAAATAAAGATGCCGATAATGCTCACGATGACGGCGATTCCACCCATGGTGATGACGGCTTGAGCAAGCCGATCGAAGATGCGGCGCCGCGTCACGCCGCCTGAGTGACGCAGGGTCGCTTGCAGGGGCGCATGGCCATGCGCCCCTGCAGCGGGAGAGGAAACCGGTCCGGGATCGGCGTCGCTACTCAAGATTCTTGAGTTCCTTCTCGATCGCGACGGCCCTCAGCGGAAAAAATCCGTCTTTGATCGCGACGTTCTGGCCTTCTTTGCTATAGATGAATTTTATGAATTCTTTAACGATTGGATCCAGCGGTTTATCCGGCGCCTTGTTGACATAGAGATAGAGGCGGCGCCAGAGCGGATACGATCCATCGTCCGCGTTTTTCTGGATGGCCTCTTTGAACGGCATGCCTTCCTTTTCCGCCAGCGGAACGGCGTGCACGTTCGATGTGAGGTATCCGATGCCGCTGTAGCCGATGCCGGCCTCATCTTCGCTCACGCTTTGGACTACGGAGGCCGACCCCGGTTGTTCTTTGACGTCGTCCTTAAAATCCCCATTCTTCAACGCAAGTTCTTTGAAGAATCCATAGGTGCCGGAGGCCGAGTTCCGCCCGTAGATACTGATGGAGCTGTTGCCCATGTCTCCATTGACGCCGGCCTGCTTCCAAAGCTGTATGTTCTCTTTGTGGCCCCAGCGCCGGCTCTTGGAAAAAATCGCATCGACTTGCGCCAAGGTGAGTCCTGTGACCGGATTGTCCTTGTTGACGTAGACGGCAAGGGCGTCGATGGCGACCGGGAATGCTGTGGGCTTGTATCTGAATTTTTTTTCGAACGCATCCACCTCGGTATTTTTCATCGTGCGGGACATCGGCCCAAGCTGAGCCGTGCCTTCGATCAAGGCCGGAGGAGCCGTGCTTGAGCCCTTGCCTTCGATCTGGATTTTGACGTTGGGGTACTGTTTGCGAAATCCTTCAGCCCAGAGGGTCATGAGATTGTTGAACGTATCCGAGCCGATGCTATTGATATTGCCGGATACCCCGCTGACTTTGACATAATCTTTCACAGCGGGATCGAGCGTGATCACTTCATCGGCAAATGCCGACGGGGTACTGAACACAACAGCCCACAGGAGGGCAACGCACCACAGACCGGGTCCGGCAACGAATCGGCTCATTGAAACTCCTTTCACTATCTATAAAATTATGGTTGCGCGCCATTACTAGGACGTGACCGAGACATTAGATCATTGTTAACACTCGCCATAGCATGGCATTGTACCCGTTCAACGGCAGAGGGTGAAAGGGGCGGGGCGTCCACCAGCCCCCCTTCAAGGGCGTCATCAGTAATTCCACTGAACTTGAGCACGGAGAATCTCCCCGTCGTGGATGGGATATGGCGCTGTGAGGGTATTCGTGCGTTTGGTAACGACGTAGGCTAGAGTCAACTCAAGCGCGGGTCCGAATCCATATTCCAGCCCGAACTCCACTTCCCGGACGACATTGAAGGGTGAGTTGTTCCGGTGCTTCTTTCCTCCATTATATTCTTGCCAGCGCACGTAGGGAATCATGTTGTCCCATTTATACATGGCTTGTACGTATCCTCCTTGAAGGTGCCCTTCTTGAACGGCTGTGCGGGTTGCGTTTAGCT
>CAZVEZ010000352.1:0-2658 GCA_964626135.1 uncultured Nitrospira sp. | reverse complement strand
TCTCGCGCCTTACCCATCACTTCTTCGCATCAGCATCCAGAATACTCTGGATGATCAGCTTGAGATTGTCCGGATCGATCGTCTCCGCTTTGATATTCCCGTCGATCAGTATGGTCGGGGTAGACTGAACTTTGATGCGCTCACCCCATTTACGCCCCTCTTCGAATTGCTTGGCCGGCTTTCCACTGGCCATTCCCTCTTCAAACACTTTCGGATCGAGTCCGACTTCTTTGATCAGGATCTCCCGTAACGAGCGATCCAAGACTCCTGTGATCTTATCGGTATGGATGGTGCGAAAGAGGACGGCTTTCATTTCTCTCCCCTTTCCCATCATCTTCGCTTGCTCATACATGTCGAACGGGGTCGGGAGTTTTCCATGAATCACCGGGAACCCCACCATCGTCGCCTCAAGCTTGTCCCCGAACTCTTTCTCCAATAGTGACAGAGCTTCTCCGTCGAACCGGTGACAATGCGGGCAGTAGAAGTCTGCAAACTCAATTAACTTCACCTTGCCGGGCGTATGCGTAGACACCTCATCCTTGAGGACTTCAAACTTCCCCTTCAACTCCGGGACCGCCGCAATGGCAGGAGAGCCCCCTAAAGCGATGACACTCCATACAACCGCGCAAACCGCCGAAACCCATAACGCGTACTGTCTGTTCATCATATCGACTCCTTTTTTGGATCCGTCCTGATCGGGTATTATATCGAATGTGCCGGGAACTTACTCCTTATGCGATGTGTTACAGTGCATCCATGCCGGCACGTACGCTGCTCTCTATCGTCGCCATGCTCGTCACAGTGGCAGGCTGTGTCTCGACGCAAGAATCCGGTGACGGCTCGGGGGTGCAGGCGCTCCCGTTTCTCCAAGTCAAGGCAGCACCCGACTCCCTGAAAGGCCAGACAGTAACTTTCGGCGGCAATGTATTGACCGCGCGACTACTGAAGGATGGCACACGAATCGAAATCTTGCAGCTGCCTCTCGATCGATCGATGCATCCGGGATACGACTTGACTCAATCGCAAGGCCGCTTCATCGCCTTCCAGCGAGAATTTCTCGATCCTGCCACCCTCCGGCCTGGAACCAGAGTCACTGTGACCGGCGAGGTCTCCGGTTCCCTCACCTTACCGTTGGATGAAACTGAATATACCTATCCTGTCATCGATATCAAACAACTACGCGTGTGGGCCACGTCCGAAGATGCGCCCGCTCGTCTTCGACCCTATCCCTATTATTATATGGGGTCATATTGGGGCCCTTACTGGGGGCCCTACTGGCGGCCGTGGCCGTATTGGTAAGCGAGAGGGGCGGGACTTGCGCGACAGGGATGGGTCTGTTTGGTCTATTCGGTCTGTCTGGTCTATCTTGTCGGCAGAATCAGAGCACTACACACGCCAGCCAGATCTCGCCCTTCCCGCGCGTCCCGCTTTTTCACCGTCCCGATGACCTGACGATCCGCTCAACGCGATCGTCGCGCCCACCGAGATTGAGGTAGGTGTGGTATTGGGCCAATGCATTCGGCAGGTCTTTCCGATGCAACTCATAAAAGACACCCAAGTTGTAATACGCCTCGGCATAGGCAGGCTTCAACGCAACAGCCCGCTGGTAGGAATGCTCCGCCTCTTCAAGTCTGTTCAGCTCGGTATAGATCACACCCAAGTTCATATGCGCTTCAGCATACTCCGGGCGGTATCGCAAGACCTCGAGCAATTCCCGTTCCGCCTCCACGGACCGGCCTTGGCTCCGGTAAATGAACGCGAGGTTATAATGCGCGTCCACGAGCGCGGGCTTCTCCGCGATGGCCTGTCTGTACGAATGAGCGGCCTCCTCCAGCTCATTGTTCTTCTGCGCCATCCGCCCGGCAAGATACCAGGCATCGGCAAACTTGGGATCGAGTTTGAGCAGCCGGCTCACCGTTTCCCGCCCCCCACGACTGTCTCCCCGCGTCTCATACAGCAGCGCGAGATTGTAGAGGGCGTCACGGTGGCTTGGATAAGCGGCTAACAAGGACTGATAGGCCTGCGTGGCCGCGGCGAAGTCACGGCGTAGCTCATACAGCTTGGCAAGGTCGAAGTGCGAATCAGCATGACTCGGATCGATCTCTATCGCCCGCCTGAGGGCTTGCTCTGCTTCGGTCGATTTCCCTTGAATCCGATAGACCTTGGCCAGATCGTTCAACGCCTCGGGATAGGCCGGTTTCAGTTTGAGCGCACGGGTGAACGCATCGACAGCTTGAGCCGGCTTCTTATCTTTGAGCGCGATCATCCCGATCAGATGGTGTGCTTCAGCTGAGGAGGGATTCAACTCGATGGCTTTCCTGGCAGCCCCGGATGCCGCAGCAAGGTCGCCCTTTTTCAGCAGCGCGGCACCTCGCTCGTAGTGACGCTGCGCAGTATCCGGTTGTTCAGCCGCCGCCAGGATCGGGACAAGAGGAGCAACCGCAACCAGACACAGAGCGAACAGCACGATGGCACTACGCTGGAAGAGGCGATTCATGGTCAGCCAGTCTGGTTTGTTTGGTTCATTTGGTTTGTCTAGTTTGTTTGGTTGAATGAAACTAACCGGATAAACAAACCAAATCAACCAGATGAACCAGCTCGATTCTCAACGGTTCCGCAAACTATAGACGGCAGGAACCTTGAAATCAACGACGCGCG
>CAZVEZ010000351.1:0-2660 GCA_964626135.1 uncultured Nitrospira sp. | reverse complement strand
GCCAATATAAAGAACCCTTCAGCATCACGACCGGGCTTGTTCAACTACCGGTTAACCCCGACGTTGCATAAATTTTCGGAGCTGGAAGCCCGGAGAGTAGTATTTCCGCAGCCTGCACAGAGTGTTGACAACCGGAGCGTAGTTCACTCTACGTGAGGATTGGCAACGCGAGTACAGGCTGCGGAAATGCTGCTATACCGGGCAGCGAAGCGATTCCGGCCCGAAATTTATGCAACGTTGGGGTTAAGATCGCGGCTCGCTACGCTCGCGCGATCTAACCTTCTTCGTTAGCACTGGGATGCCAAAAACTTGTAAAGCTTTCGACAGACGGTGTCCAGTTCTTTTTGCCATTCCTCTCTATCCAGGTAGATCAATGGCCCATCCCCTCCAGACGTTGCTTCAAGCACAAGCTGGTGGGCGTCTTTTGACGCGTTTTCCTCCACGGTCTTTTCGACAGCCCAGCCACCAAGTGCATGTAGAGCACCACTATACCGTTGCCTTGTGCTTTTCGATTTATTCTCGAGGTCAGACCATTCCCAGAATCGCTGAAAAATAGCTATCAGCTCTCGGCCAACTTCGCCCTCTTTTGCAGGGGAAACTCCAATTCGCCAGTCGTCCGTCCAAGTCTCAGTAGGTTCCATATTCTCTTAAGTGCTTACGTTTGGGTTAACCGGCGCGGCCACAAAACCAACCCGGCTTTGTCGGCCCGGAAGTTATCCCGCGTCCGGTTGAACCCATTGTTTTGTGATGGGCGTTGGCTACGCTGCAACAAGCCGTTTGACCTGCAGCTCCTTTCGGTGCTGCTCAGCATTCCAAAGATCATACTGGGTTTGTTGGTTTAGCCAACTCTCTGACGTAGTATCAAATGCAATCGACAACCGAACAGCCATTTCGGGACTGATTCCAGCTCGTCCATTGAGGATGGCGCTCAAGGTTTTCCGGCTGACACCCAAGGCCTTGGCAGCCTCGGTGACAGATAGATCTAGCGGCTCGAGACAAAACTCTCGAATTACTTCACCGGGATGTGGTGGATTGTGCATAAGCATTGGGCACCTCAATGATAATCCTCATAGTCCACGACCTCGACATCTTCGCCTTCGAAGCGAAAGGTAACTCGCCAGTTGCCACTAACATCAACTGCCCAAGTCCTGGATCGGTTTCCTTTCAGTTCGTGAAGCCGAAGCCCTGGAAGGTTCATATCCTTGGGCTGTCGGACAGCATGAAGGCGGCCGAGTATCAGACGGAGCCTTTTCGCGTGCTGGGCCTGGATTCCCGAAGTCTTTCCGGTTTCGAAGAAGCGCTTTAGGCCCTTATGCTTGAAGCTCCGAATCATGGGATTTAGTGTAACCCGTCCGGTTACGGGTGTCAATCACATAACATTTGGGTTAACCGGCGCCGCCACCTGGCTCATCCGGCTTTGCCGCCGCGGAGCTTTCCGGCGTCCGGTTGAACCCTTTGTTATACGGGCGTACCATATTCGGGTACTCTTTGGTATCAGGTGTATTCGATATGGCAAGAAACACTAGCATTTCATTAGGCGGACACTTTGACCAGTTTATTTCCCAACAGCTGGCGGAAGGCCGCTACGGTTCGGCGAGCGAGGTTGTACGAGCAGCCCTGCGACTGCTTGAGGAACGAGAGGACAAAGTTCGAGCCTTGCGTCAGGCACTTCGAGAAGGCGAGGAAAGCGGGTTTGAAAGCTACTCGTTGGATTCTGTGATCTCCGAACTCGACGAAAACCCAAGTGGCCAAACCTAGATTTCGGGTCTCTCGGGCCGCTCGACAAGACTTGCTCAGAATTGGCCGGTTCACTGAGCACAGATGGGGAAAGGCCAAGAGAAACCACTATCTCGCTCAGCTTGATGAAGCGTTTGAACTCATTAGTGGCAATTCGTTGATCGGCACGCCATGCGATGCCGTCTTCCCAGGCTACCGACAATTTCCCGAAGGATCCCACGTAATTTACTACCGTGTGACTGACATGGTGGAAATCATTCGAATACTCCACGAGCGCATGGATCCAGACTCACACCTGCCTTAGCGTATAACCCCCAACGTTTGGGTTAACCGGCGCCGCCACCGTGCTCGACCGGCTTTGCCGCCGCGGAGCTTACCGGCGTCCGGTTGAACCCATGGTTAAGATCGCGGCTCGCTACGCTCGCGCGATCTAACCTTCTTCGTTATGCGGCATTTACCTGGACCACCTCGGTGTGGGAATGGGGCTCTGGGATTGGGTCTCCATCTTCCTTCATCCCATCCAGGTGAAACTCAATGGCCTCCCGGATTAGCTTGAGGGCTTCCTCTCGGGTCTCACCTGCCGCTACGCAACCGGGGAGATCGGGGACGTAGGCGCCCCAGCTCTCGGGGTTTTCTTCGAGAATGACGACATATTGCATAAATTCACCTATTTCTTCAGTCCGGCCTGTTTCAGCGCGTTGTTCAGGGTGCCCGGCGGCATATCTACATTAGGCTTCCCGGATACGGTTACAGTTCCCGATTTTACCGGATGGCGGAATTGCCGGTGACTCCCACGCTGGCGGGCCTGATACCAGCCATCCTGTTTCAGAATCTTGATGAGTTCCTTGACTTTCATTCCGGCTCAGATCTAGCCCGAGTTTACCGCCTATTTTGCAAAAACACTGCTCCATCATGGTCTTACA
>CAZVEZ010000350.1:0-2665 GCA_964626135.1 uncultured Nitrospira sp. | reverse complement strand
CCCCCTGGACCCCGCCGGCGCTGCCCCCGATCGGTTCAGCTACCGCTCCCTGACCATGCAACACCTGCCGTCACTGGTGGCTTCCTTCCAGCGCCTTCCCGGGGGGACGTGGGCTCACCTCGCGCATGCTCGACGATTTTCGCACCGAGGCGCGGACTCGGCCGCATGAAGTAGAGGTCGACTACGCGACGCTGGCCGAGAACTTCAGGCTTCTTGGGCTGCAATTGGGACGAACGCGGACGGGTGCGTGAGGAGTACGTAGGCGCGATGGCGCCGGCGGGGGTCGCCCCGCTTGCCTTTGCGGCCTTTTCCACCACGAGTTCGAGCCCATCAGGAGCCGACGAAGGACAAGACCAGGAAGTCCGCTTCATCCTCGCACAGCAGTCGAAATTCGTTGCCGTTCGCAACGAGGATCGCATGGATTGTGACGGTTTCACCCGCGGATGGTGTGTAGTACTGCCATATGGTGCCCTGGATACTCCGGCAGATCGTCGAGTAGGTAGCGAGAAAGCTCTCGGTCACCGCCCGAGTGACCAACTGCTGGTAGTTCTCCGGAGCGTAGGGCGTCTCTTCAGTGAAGTGGCCATCCGACGACCCGACCTGGAAGCCCTCGATGGTGAGGCGATTCCAACCCGAGTGGCTACAGTACGGGGATTCCAGGAGCTCCTGGATGAGACACTCTGACTCCGACGCGAGTTGGTCGATGTATAGGAGCGATCCCTCACCGACCTGAAGCCCAGCCATCAACTGCTTCTCGTTGACGAGGCCCAGTCGCGATAGGAAGGGCGCCAGCTCGTGCAGCGATGGAAACTGGTCCTTGGGGAATCGGTAGACGTGGGTCTCGGCTGACCGGCGCGGTGTGGGGATCAGATATTCGCGCACGTCGACCAACCTCGCCGGAGCCACCTTCCACCGGGTATCGATGACGCTCAGCCACAGGTACTCGGATGGATCGAGGGTGCGATCTCGCCGTGTGCTTTCCTCGCCGAGAAGGCCGAGCACGCCGGCGAGCTTCCTTCGACCACGCTCGATGTGCCGGAGTTCCATGCACCGCACCTCCGCCTTTCGTATGGGGTCGTCGGCTCCGGCTCTTCCGGAAGGGGGTTTGCAACAGGGCACTTCAGCTATAGGGTCCTTGAGGAATGACCCAATTCATGTGGAGATCGGATCCACCACGCGGCCCATGAACAAAATAATGCCCGTAGTGCGGTGCTTCACCAGAAATAGAAACGGGTGATTCGCTACGAAATCAACAGGGTCTTGCGGAGGAGGCATTGCGCTACCTGCTCGCATAATTGCTGCGGTTGCGGCAGCTGCCTCCAAGCCCTTTTCGTTCACGTCTATGGTGGCTTGCTGAACGATCGATGAAACGTACAGTAGATCAGCATGATCGTCGATGCCGCCAAAATCCGCCTTGAGCGGGTCGAACATGGTTTTCACTCCAACTTCCTTCAACCGCTCTTCTAGACGCTTATGCATCGTTATCTGGAAGCGTGGGATGGTGAGGTTCACTTTTCGCGGTGACAGGGCTGCCATTGTCTTGTGCAGGAGGTCTCCCGTAAGGCTTTGCTCCAAAGCGGCTACGCCATCACGGTCCTTCGGCAACATGATGACAAGATCGATCTCATGCGATGAAGTGGAAAGACTGGCAGCTGTGAACCCTTCCAGCTCGGCGTAGCTGTAGTCGGTTGCCTCGCCCTTCCGCACCATCATGGGAACGCGCGTTTCTCTATCGGCAATGCCGAAAAAGGGAAGGTCTCTGGTTTCCGAAAAGACGTGTTCCCACGCTTCCTTGAGATAGATCGTATTGATCAGGACAAGTTTGGTCCTCTCGTCAAGCGCATCGTCCCCAATCAATTCGGGGCTCTTGTCTCGAGTAGCCTCCTTCGCCCATAAGTTGATCTGCTCGCGAGCTTCCTGTGGGTTGGTCTGGAAGTCAAGATCGACAACGTGTGAATCATAGGAGTCGTGCAGCTGTCTTTCGAATGCCAGGAGCAAGGGGTTGCCGGTCTGGCGAAAAATGCGGTTGGCGATGGACAGTGCCATTGTGTTGTAGGCATTGGGACATGTCATCAGAGCGATAGCCTGTCCGAATAGGTCATGAATGTCTTTCGTCGGAGAGCCAATGGCGGCAGAGATTTCCTCTGCGGTTTTTGTGTTGGCGCCCGAAAGTAGCATCGCCAAAAGAATATGCACGCTTGCAGGGGATACTAGGATATTCCCGGATGTGGTCGAGTTCGTCGCAATCGCCATATAGAGGCGTGCTGCAAAGGCAGCGCCAGGACGAGCAATGGTGCTTCTGATGAGATCGAAAGGCAAGCTCTTGGCCTGCTGCCTTTGGCAGAACGAAGTGTCCAAAGGAGTGGCATCTTCATTGGTCATGACATGAGCTCCAGAAAGAGCAGAGGCAGAAACGATGACCGGGAGCGCGTGTTTGAATCCGTGAGCGGGTTCGGGCCGCTGCTCCGTTGGAGCCGCGGCGGCGCCTGCCCGGCGTTGCGGATGGCGCGATCGCTGTGCGCAACCGCGTGATGAGGGTCTGTCAGATTTTCTGCGCAAATGGGATAGGAAAGCCAAACGTCCTCCGTGGACCGAAAGGCAAGGTAGAGTGGGGGTTCTGGCCGTGGCAAGCAGCCGGAGATGTGGTGGGGCGAGAGTCCCGGGG
>CAZVEZ010000349.1:0-2674 GCA_964626135.1 uncultured Nitrospira sp. | reverse complement strand
ATGCCGTCGCGCGCTGTTGATTCAAACTATTGGATCGCCATGACGCTATGGCGACGCCTCCGTGCCCACCCCTTCCAGCCAAGTCGTAGGAGGAACAACAAAGTGATAATTACCTTCGCGTTGATAGTTGAACCCTTATAACTAACATGCCATCAGATCGTGAAATCCTCGATCAGATCGAGGCAATGTTCTCAGAGAAATCTGAGACCCCGTTTGACGAGGACTATGACTCGTTCATTGAGTCCCTCTCTTTTTCGAAAACCCGCCTAGATGACATAGATCCTACTGAGCTGAAAAAAGCATGGACCAATTTCTTGCGCATGGCACTGGAGTCCGATACGTCGTGGGAATGGCCTTGTAACGTTGGAATGGCACAATGGTATGCGACGGAAGAGAAGCTGTTTCATGCCATTGCTGTTTATGAGCACCTGCTGAGAGAAGTTCGCCTGAGAGGGCTGAGCGAGGCTGAAGGTGAATACTGCGATATGCTGCAAGAATGGCTTCAACGGTTGTTTCAGCTCTGTCAGAACCAGGGATTGACCGAAAGAGCACTTCATATAGCCGAGACTATCGGAGATTTCCACGGGGAGGGTGTAATCGGTCCAGCTGAATACGCTGAGGTTTTGGCGAGTATTCCCGCCTTACGTCGACGCGAGAGGAGAGAGATTATAGAAAGAGAGTGCGCAGAAGCCGAAAAACATTATCGAGAATCATTTGGCACGCTGATTCCTAAACTACACGAGAATACTAAGCGGATACTAATCCGCGCAGAGGAAGTTAGTGCGGAAGCTGTTAGGAAAGTAGATCCAGCTGCTGCTCCGCTCTGTTGGGCTCTTGCTGTCGAGGCGGAATTTGATCATAAGGTGTACGGCCTGAATAAAGATCGACTAGATTTGATTCTCGGTGAAGAGCGTCCACGACGCAGGCAGAAATGCGGAATCGGACAGATTTCATTGTTGCTCAAGAAGACCTACAATGATCCACTAAAGAAGCCCCTTGTTGAGAAAGAGATATCGCTGTGGCGAAGACTTTTGACGGTGCCCGATATTCTTGAAATACTGTCGCTTATCCAAGAGCATCGCAATCAAATAGCACATGTTACTGAACGAGGAATTTACACTCAAGAACGCTCGAACGAGTTTGTTAGACGGGTTCGTGAATCGGGTTGGCTTGCTGAGCTATTGTCCGCGCTACAGTCTTCACGCTAGAACGTTAAGCCTGGCCTATTGTTTCTAATGGACTGAAGCGCAGTGCTTCCGATCGTTCTAATCCGAGTATGTCCTTAGAAGGCGCCTTTTCAGACATCTTGAGAATGGATAGAGCAAGGCCTCTCAGCCAATGTCGCATGCATGTGAGGATGTCTGGCGGTTGCCATGGACAAAGTACTGTGAAGTCAACGGATTATGACTGTAGTGGATGGTGAAGGGAGACCGCCATGGTGACCGCTGTGATGCTCCTCAATTGGACGGATCAGGGAATCAGGAACGTCAAAGACTCGCCGAAACGGTTGGACGCGGCGAAGAAGCTCGCGAAGGATCTGGGCGGGGAAGTCAAATCCTTCTACATGACGATGGGCGCGTACGATGTAGTGCTCATCGTGGACATGCCCAATAACGACAAGCTGGCCAGCTTCGGCCTCAAATTGGGATCGCTGGGCAACATGCGCTCCACGACGTTGAAAGCCTTCACCGAAGACGATTACCGGCGCATTATCGCCGGTCTCAATTGATTACTGACGAATATGCCGCTCGAAGACGACTTGTCAGATATCCTCAAGAAGGCGCGGACGGGGCAGGGGCTCTCGGTGAGTGACCTTGCTCATTCGACGGGACTGTCAGAGGGAAACATTACGACGCTGGAACGGGGAAGCCAGCCGCGCGACCGTGGCGATATACTATTGCTGGCGAGGGCCTTGGGTCTGCGATCTGCGCCGCTCGAACAGGTTGCCATCGATAAATGGGAACCGGTGGCGCAACAGGCGCCGGTCTGGATCGAAACGGTCCATGGCTCTGTGAGCGGCTATGGAGTGCAAGGCTACATTCTTCATGATGAGGGAGAAGCGCTGTTGATCGACACGGCGTACAATGCTCCGGCCATGATCGACTGGCTCGAGTCCCATCGAGTCCGGCTGACCGGCATCTGTCTCACGCATGGGCATGTGGACCACGCAGAAGGGATTCAGCAACTCTTGGCGAAATGGCGGGTCCCGGTTTATCTAGGGCCCGACGATGTCGGCCTCCTTCATTGGAGACCGCCGGATGACCATCTTGATGCGCCGATCGACGGGCGTTCGATCCAGGTAGGAGGGCTCGCCGTCCATTGTCTCGCGACACCGGGTCATACACCGGGCGGCATCTGTTATCGCGTCGATGCCGGGTCGCAGTCTGTCTGTTTCGTCGGCGATACCCTCTTTGCCGGATCGATCGGCCGGTCTAATCCCCACACCCTCTACAGAACCCACCTGGACTCCGTGCGGCAGCGCGTGTTGAAATTACCGCGCGAGTGTCTCCTGTTGCCGGGTCACGGGCCGGCCACGACAGTTCGAGAAGAGCTGGACCATAACCCCTTCGCGTCGGATCATTAGCAGGATGCTGAAAAAGACCGCCAGCGGCGTTCTCGCCTCGAAAGCATCCTCAACGTAGCCCAGAGGCTACGCCTCCGGTGCTTCCATCGG
>CAZVEZ010000348.1:0-2692 GCA_964626135.1 uncultured Nitrospira sp. | reverse complement strand
TATTCATGTATTATAATAGGGCGTCTAGCCCTCGACTCCACCATGCATCTGAGATAATCCGAACCCACATTGAGAGAGGAGGCACACCATGAGTACGGCAACAATGGAAATCCCGACTCACCAGCAGGTCCTATCTTTTGTCAGCGCGCCCCGGAAGATGTTGATCGGCGGCAAGTGGCTCGAAGCCGCCTCGGGAAAGACCTTCCCGACCTATAACCCGGCCAGCGGCGAAGTCCTGGCCCACGTGGCCGAAGGCGCCGGCGCCGACATCGACAGGGCGGTCATCGCGGCACGGAACGCGTTCGAGAGCGGCCCGTGGCGCACGCTCACAGCCTCGGAGCGTGGCCGGCTCATCTGGAAGCTCGCCGACCTTCTCGAATCTCACCTGGAAGAATTCGCCCAGTTGGAGTCGCTCGATAATGGGAAGCCGGTCGGCGTGGCACGCGCGGCGGATGTGCCGCTGGCAGTGGACCACTTCCGGTACATGGCGGGGTGGTCGACCAAAATCGAAGGCAACACGATCCCCATCTCGGTGCCCTACACACCCGGCGCCCGGTATCTTTCCTACACCCTCCGCGAACCGGTCGGGGTGGTGGGCCAGATCATTCCATGGAACTTTCCCTTGCTCATGGCGGCCTGGAAACTGGGCCCTGCATTGGCCTCGGGTTGCACCGTCATCCTCAAGCCTGCCGAGCAGACGCCGCTGTCGGCCCTGCGACTCGGCGAGCTGGTCTGCGAAGCGGGATTTCCCGATGGGGTGGTCAACATCGTGCCCGGATACGGAGAGACCGCCGGCGCGGCACTGGCGGCGCACCCGGACGTGGACAAGGTGGCCTTCACCGGATCGACCGAAGTAGGGAAGCTCATTCTGAAAGCCGCCACAGGGAATCTCAAGAAAGTATCGCTGGAGCTCGGGGGAAAATCCCCCAACATCGTGTGCAAGGATGCCGATGTGGCTGCGAGCATACCCGGAGTCTCGAGCGCGATTTTTTTCAACCAAGGCCAGTGCTGCTGCGCAGGCTCCCGGCTCTTCATTGAGAAGAGTATCTTCGAAGAGGTGGTGGCGGGCGTGGCCGAGGATGCGAAGAAGATCAAGGTCGGGCCCGGTATGGACCTCGCCACTCAAATGGGCCCGCTGGTGTCGGACGAGCAGCAGCGGCGAGTGCTCGGCTATCTGGAGTCGGGCCTTTCCGAAGGCGCCAAGGCAGTGGTCGGCGGGCGCAAGCTGGGCAACAAGGGCTACTTTGTCGAGCCGACCGTGCTGGTCGACACCACGCAGAAGATGAAGATCACGCAGGAGGAAATATTCGGTCCGGTTGTCTGTGCCATGCCGTTTACGGACTTAGACGAAGTGCTCCCGGCAGCGAACGACTCGATCTACGGCCTGGCAGCGGCGGTATGGACCCGCGACGTCGGGAAGGCTCACCGTATAGCAGCCGAACTGCGCGCAGGATCTGTCTGGGTGAATTGCTACAACATCTTCGATGCGGCGCTGCCCTTCGGCGGCTATAAGCAATCCGGATGGGGCCGCGAGATGGGCCACGACGCGCTTGAACTGTACACCCAGGTGAAAGCCGTTACTGTGCGACTGTAAAAACGTGATGGAGAACTGAAGAATCAGAGGGAAGAATGCCTGCGACTGCCGGCGAGCAATCCGGCACTATATTTCTTCACTTGATTGCTCGCTCAGCCAGGCTGCGAACGCTTTCCGGAGCATGCGTTTATGGTGCGGTTGGTATCCGGGGATGCTGGAGTAATCTTCTAACTCCAGCATCTTCTGAATCAGGCTCACGGTATACGACGCGCCCTGAGCCTCATGATCCTTGTGCCAAACAGCCAAACGACTCCCGGCCTTGCCCTGCTTGGCTTCCTCAAACACATGCCAGTCACAGTCTGGTGAATACCGAAGGTAGGCCATGAAGACTCCTCACGATGCTGTATCCACCACGCACACGGACGAGTTCCACGAATTGAGGACGAGGAACTTATAGCCGATGGCCTATAGCAGGTACAAGCTGGAGTGTGTCCGATGACGCCTGCATGGCCTAGCCACGATCTTTAAGAAACCAGGCCCGAATACCCGGCTTCGACCGTCACTTCTGCGAGCACCGAGTTGGCGATAAAGCATTCGACATGGGCCCGTTCATGGAGCGCAGTCAGCTGCTCAGGAGTCGGAGGAGCCGCCCCGCGGAAGGTAATAGTCGGACGGAGCACGACACGCGTAACCGCCAGCTTGCCCTTTGCGTTCTTTTCCAGAAACCCGACAGCCTCATCGCGATAGCTGTCCACGACAAACTGTTTCTTGCAGGCCACCGCCAAGAACGTCAGCATGTGGCAACTCGATAAAGCCCCCACAAGCGCCGCCTCCGGGTCCACGCGAGCCGGATTTCCGCGAAAGGCAGGCGCAGCTGATGCAGGCATCCGAACGCCGCCGTCAAACGTGACAAGGTGATCTCGATTATACGATTCGTACGAGAAATTCTCGGTTTCCCTCTTCCACTCTATCGTAGCCTTGTGTTCAGACATCGGCGAGACCCTTTCTATATCGCAGGCCCTGGTTTGCTTCCCCATGCGAACGCAATGAAAGGCGTTGAATACGCTCATCCGTGAGAACACGTTCGCGCGCGATGGGCGGCTTGAGGGGCCATAGGAATTGTGGTCGCAATCTGCGTCGCTACCCCGGTCCAATGCC
>CAZVEZ010000347.1:0-2703 GCA_964626135.1 uncultured Nitrospira sp. | reverse complement strand
TCCGGGCCATTCACGTCCAGCAGTGAGACCTTGCTGCCGCGTATCTGGCTCCAGGAGTAGAACAACGCTTCGCCTTCCGGATCGCGGCTCTTCAACCCGCTCAGCTTCACCTTTGATCCAGCCGTTACCGTGCGACTCTGCCCCGCGTCGGCGACCGGCGGTTCGTTGGGTTCATCGTTCACGTTTACTCCGACATCGAGGACGCCTTGTGTGCCGCGGTTGGTGACGGTGAGCACGGTTTTTCCGTTGCCGACAATCTGTAAGAGGCCGTTGGGCAAGACCCGAATGACGTTGGGATTAGACGAGTGATAGGCCGTGCCGGAGGCAGGGGAGCTGATTCGTCGCGTGACACCGTCGGCGAATTCGCCGACGACAGGTAACTCGAAAACCTTGCCCATCGAGTCGACGTGGCCGAATGCTGAGGATTGCCCGGCGCGTCCGAGGTGCAAGGGCTTGTCTGTTTCAAAGTCGATGACCGTGAGGGCAGCGCTGGGTTCAACTTGCACCAGGATTTCATCGAAGACGGATCTCGTTCCCAATCGTCCTCGTGAGACTTCCGCCACCGCCAGTAACCTCATCGGCCCGATCCCGTCTTTCGGAACCAGCAGTGGGCCGCCGAAGGCCGGAGTATGATTGGAGCGTCCGATCAGCGCTACCGGCGCCACGATCGATCCCATTGCGGTGGCGTCTTCCTGTTCCACCAGTGTAGGAGAAGGGGTCAGATCTTGTTGCATGCCTCACCGTACGGTAGCTTCGCCCTCATGGCCAGGCCACTCCGTCTCGAATTTGCTGGGGTCCTCTATCATGTGACTGCCACGCGCACCCGTGAAAGAGATTCCCAGGCAGCAATGGTTTGCGGGCCGACCGAAGCCAATTATTCGCTACCCGTTCCCGTGCCGACCGCGCACGACGCAATGAGACCATTTGCCATGCCCACGTGGAGCACGGCTACAGTCTGTCCGAGATCGGTCGCGCCGTAGGCTTGCACTATTCGGCGATCAGTCGCATTGTGAACCCGTAGAAAGTCGGTCATACATAACACAAGATCTGGCCCTAATAAGCGAGCCGCGAGGCTGTCCCCTGGCGTTGCCATCGGACCCTGATCGCCGATGCGCTGGTGAGCCGGGGTTAGGAAGTCGGGCATATCATGAGTGAGTCGAAGGCCAACCGGCACCGGATGACGGCCTTCGCCAGAATTGAGAACGGCGTCCTTCGCTACCCGGATCCGCACAGCCATCCAGGGCTGTTCTAACCCGGAGCGCAGCCGGTTGTCTGCCACGTTCGACCTCACAGCAGATTCCAGCCTGAACCTCTCGTTCCATAAACTTCTTGTTGACTGGAGAAAAACAGCGGCTTACACTTTCGACACTCTCGAATGGGCGTTATACCTGACATGCGGCACGGGTCTGCAAACGTCGGCCTCACAACCATGGAGGATCCCATGACACGTTCCAGGTGGCATCAACAACGGGGTTGCGTTATGACGTGGGGGACGGGGGCATGTATTCTGTTGGCCCTGATGACCGTCGTCATCCTGGACGCCACGCCTGCCGTGGTTCACGCACAAAGCTTCATGGACAAATTCAAAGAAGCAGCCAAGAAAAATGCGGAGAAGAAGCAGAAGCAACAACGGCAACCGCAATCTCAACAACAACCACAACAACAACAGGAGCAGAAAACGTCGCCGCAACAACAGGGGCAGGGAGCACCGCCAGCTGAACGCCCGGCCGCGGCCGGCCCTCTGGCGGAGATTCGATCATTCGATATCCGCGACATTGCCTTGGGCATGTCGCAGACGGAAGTCAAAGGCCTGTTGCATACGCTCTATCCCGACTTCCACATCGCCCCGATCAACTATAAGAGTTACGGTCAGCAATGGACGGGGGTCCTGATCGCGATGCCCAAGGCGAAGAATAAGGACGAAGTGGTCCTGGTGGATTTCGCTCAGCCACCGCTGGCCCGCACCGTGGTCGCCGTCACGCGGTACAAGGAATTTCCCTCCAACGCCACGCCGTCGCTGGAGAACGTGGAAGCCAGTCTGCTTGAGAAGTATGGACAGTGGGCCAAGGGCGAAGCCACGAAACGGGCCGGTTTCCGGAAGCTCTACGGTTGGTGGACGAACCCGAGCTCGCAGTCTTGCGTCAATGAACGCCTCTCGGCGACCTTCGGCCGGCTCAAGAAAATCGTCGATGCTGAGGGCTTAAGCAGGGTCCTGGGCGATGCCTACGGGGATCCCGGCCAGTATGTGACGCCCTTCCGGGATTATGTTCCCCTGAAATCCGATGTGGCCGGCTGTGGCAAGCAGGTGGCGGCCGAACTGAATTACCGGCCCGATCAGCATCTGAGTCCTGTTAACAAGATGGTGGTGGTCGTGGCCGATTTCGCAAAGTTTTTTGAGTCCGAAGACGAATTCTCGAAACTGGCCAAGAAGCATACGCAGCAACAGGCCACCGGCGCGGTGCAGCGAGGCGGCAAACCAGACCTCTAGCAAGATGCTGAAAAAGTCCGCCGGCCGCGTTCTCGCAGCGGGAACAGTTTCATACGAAACGGCGCCCGATCCTATTGCCTTCGCCACGCAATAGACCCTCTTTCTTTGTCAACAGAGAGGGGTCAACAGAGAGGGGTCAGATCTTGTTGTATGCCTCATCGTACGGTAGCTTCGCCCTCATGGCCAGGCCACTCCGTATCGTTCACGAGCAGCAG
>CAZVEZ010000346.1:2209-2705 GCA_964626135.1 uncultured Nitrospira sp. | reverse complement strand
AAACTAATGCTGGAAGCCATGCGACTATTCTGGCGCGTGGTGGACATGAGCGCCGCAAATAAATGGCAAAATCTTTACGTACTTGTGGAGTTCGGAGAGGCTCTAGAGAAAGACTGGTTATCGAAGTCGTGGTATGAAAAAGAGATTCTTAATCTAGCTCGAGCAAAGCTACTCCGAAAGCCACTGGTAGAGAATGAGATGGGGGAGATAAGGGCATTCTATTCTGCAAGGAGCAGAAGTGTACTCATTCCGCATGCAAAGACTGTTGATAATCGGAAAAACCTTTGGGATATCTATGCCGTGTTAGATAAATCAGGGCTACCGCGTCGCAATGAAATCGAAGCTTGGAATAAAGGTGGGTGGTACACTATTCAATATTTAGCCCCAGAAGATATTAACAGCAGAATAAGTTCTTCAGAAAATCTTTCAAAGTTGTCTGAACGCTTAGTGCTGAATGAGCAAGAGACCGTAAACTGGCTAAAAGAGTGGATCGCCT
>CAZVEZ010000346.1:0-2199 GCA_964626135.1 uncultured Nitrospira sp. | reverse complement strand
CGCCTATCTTGACGAATCAAATCAACAAAGAATCTTCCAGAGCGCATACCAGGGAGTATTGTACTTCACAAAAAATGATTATGAATTCTACCAAGAGAATACACGGGTATCCTACCCTATACTTCCCAATCAACTCGGTAAATTTTGTTTTCTGAAGGATCTTCGCGTAGACACCACCCAGGACGAAGAACTCAAAAATATCCTCGAACTACTCGGCGTTAGTGTTCGCTCAACACTACTGGATCGACGTATTACAATAAAAGACACGTCGCACAAATCGATGACCTCGGAAGACCTGGCCAAAGAGATAGAAAAGATCCGGCAGAAATTGGTCGGCCGAGGCGAACGGAATAATGCGGCATTTAAAGAACTGCTAGCCTGGATCGACCAGAACGAAGCACGCGCCGAGGAACTCTTCCCCACCCTGTACAGGAATCGCCACGAACTCCAGACCCCGGAGGAAGCAAGGGCCATGCGGCTGAAGGCGCAGCAGGCAGACATCATTCAGAGTGAACTCCAGCATACCCGTCTAGAGCTGGATCAACTCAAAGCGGAAATCGAGCAACTCAAGACTGCCGGTGAGGCCGATCCGAAAGAATCCGATCGGAAGGCTCGGGACACCGACGATTTACGGGCCGAGCAGATCATGGAAAGCTGGGCCGCAATTAAAAGTGCGTTCGAAGACTTTACCGAGGCGGAGCATGTGCTTGCCATGCGAGACCTGGGGACCTGGCTCAAGGACAAACCTGGGCTTTTTGAGCATGTGACGCAGGCATCGAGGGAGGCGTTTGCCGCGTGGATGTCGAAGGTCATGCGCGCAAAACGCCTTGTCCGCGAGTCCATCGAGGTCAATCTCGATTACGACGCGAGCGACTGGACCGACGATTCGCATTTCCCAACGATCGTGACGGGCGTCACGTACAGAACCTACCCGATCACCCTGGTCATCCGGCCGGCGGATGGCGGGTTCATCATTTTGTACCATGACATGGAAAAACAGGTGCTCACCCTGCCCGATGCCCAGCTGTGGATCGAGGGCGGAGGCTTTAAGGCGCAACGCTGGACGCTCGGGAAACTGGCGTTAGATCTGGGCGTGAATCGGTTTCCGTTGGTGCATCCGGATGGTGTGCCTGTCGAGGTTCACCTATCCTGAGTGCGAAAATCTCCCGCCGGGTTACGGGGAGGAAGTTCGTCCAGCTCCTCTCGCAGCGTACGGGCCAGCGAGGTCAGCTGCAGGCTTTGAAGCGGAAACACCAGAGAGGCACCCTCTCCGGGAGCAGCCCAGGGCGGTCCAGACTCGGCCCGGAAAGATACCCTCAGCGCCTGGCTGGCTCCCACGAGCAGATCGAAGGCAATGTTCGGCTCAGTAAAGTCGCAGGAGTCGTCCGATTCGTCGTCTCGAGCAATCTCTTCCAGCCAGTCGGCCAGCCGGCGGACGTCCTCCACCATGAGGCATGGATCACGGAAGGACCAGTGACCACGCGGGTGGTGGATTTCAGCTTCCACGATAAGCCACTCGGCGTCGATTCCGGTGGCTTGGGGGAACTGGTAGCCGGCAATGTGGAGGGAGAGGCGGCTGGAGGCGTGGGTGAGGAGCATGTAAAGGAGCGGCCAGGCCACGGAGGCCTGGCCGCTTCTAACGGGTTTAGAGGATGCGAATGTTGAGCAGCCGCTCGACGTACGCGATCGGGTTGGCGATCGTGATGGTGGCCGAGCCGGCGAAGAGCAGGCCCACGGCGCGTTCGTTCATGTCGCAGACGAGCGAGCCCTAATCGCCGCCCGCACTCATTGCGGTGGTCACGATCTGCTGCGTGAACCGCGCAACGCGGCCCTGGCCATAATTGACGTCGATCGTGGCATTAACCATCAGCACCCGTGCGGTCGTGTAGCTGGTCGTCCGACCAGTTTTTTGGACCGTCGTGCCCACTGTGACAGCGGCGATCCCCTGGGTATACCCGATCCAGTAGATCTCCCGGTTGATCAGGTGAAACGGTACCTCGGCGATGGCTGCATCGACGTAATTCAACGGCGCCGTCGTCGGCGTTTTGAACCGAATCGGAACGAAGCGGGACAACGAGCCAATCCGATGGGTCGGCAGCCGGCCACCATCGTACACGCCGGGCTGCAGGATGGGGTCGCCGATACGCGCGTTGTTCGAGTTGGCGAGCACGTGGTTGTTGCTCAGCAGGTAGTAGCGCC
>CAZVEZ010000345.1:0-2710 GCA_964626135.1 uncultured Nitrospira sp. | reverse complement strand
CCCTTTGCGACGAGATCGGCGATTCGTGCGGGTTCACGTGGAAATCCAGCGCCTCCTCGGGCCGGAGCCCCTGCTCGGCGGAAAGGTCGTTGACCATTTTTTCGACGGGCCCCTTTAGTTGTAGCGTGATCGTGGTCATGGGCGTAGATGTTCTAATACTCCAAGGGTACCACGGTTTAGAACGAAGCGCAAGGCGTGGTGTTCTCCCACTTGCCGCAGCGTGGGCATTGTGTGTTTTTTTATTTCAGGGATGGGATCAGCGGGGCTAATGTGTTCTCAAGGTGTTTCTCGAACTCAGCAATCGAACCTCGATCATTGTCATCCCGCGTAAATAGAATCAGCTTGAGCCGGGACTGCTTTGCCAGCACGGTCATAATCTCGCCCGTGTTGTCTCGGAGGTGTTTGAGGGCGCGAGCTCGGGCGTTGACTGAGCTCATCCCGACACGGACAACACGCTTTCGCTCCGTGTCGAACCACACATAGACTCCCGGCCGAGCAGCCTCCAAGAGAGTACGGTCACGCCATTCGTTCTGTTCGAGAATGAAGCATTTGAACGACTCTCCTGTTGAGTTGAATTCTTCGGCAGCGGAGCGGATGTCCTCAATAGTGCTTCCTGGCATTGTTCAATCTGGCTAAGCATCGCACGCGCATTGCCTCACGTAGAATCGTACCGGAAGGGCTCGCCGGCGTTGGTCTTGTCTCGTGTTACGACGATCTCGATTTCGTGCTCCTCGGGTAGGGAATCTCCGCGAGGTCGGTAGCTGACGACAACGCTGTTCACCTGATTGAGTCGCCACGCCCGTACACGGCGCTGCAGCGTGCGCAACTGCTTGGGCTTGAACGTTTCCGGATGACGAACCTGCAGGCGGCGCAGGATCTCTGTTGCGGCCAGGTTTGATTGTTCATTCAGATACGCTTCACACTCGCTCCACACGGATTCGAACGCATCGGGATACGTCTTCCACCAGTGGACACAGCGCTTGTGTTTCTTATGCTTCTTATGGGGTTTGCGGGTCTTATGGAAGATTTCTACCGGTCCTTCGACCACTACAACCTCACTCGGTGTTTCCGAGTACTCGATAACCTCTGCCGGCCTTTGAGCTCGCCTCGACGGTAGATCACCATACCCGAAGGTCCACAGTTCCTGTTGAAGCAGGCGGAGTTCGGCGAGCAGCACGACAGGATCGAGCGATCGATACTGGCTACGCAATCTGGTTTTTCGTGAGGCAGACACCTCATCCGATTCCAGTACGCGATCGTAGGGCGTTCGAGGCACGTCGTAGATCCGCTTTGTCTTTGCCCCTTGCCGCGTCTTCGATACCAGCTGCATAGATGGTTGAAAGAAGTTTGTGTAGAGTCGAACAACATCGTAGAGCCGATCGAGAACTCTAGCGGCTTCCATCCCTTCGTAGCGGTCGTATCCTACCAGGCGCCGAACGATGTTACCGTTTTTCTGTTCGACGAAGCACTGGTCATTCTTCTTGTATGGGCGACTCCGCGTAAATGTGATCCGGTGTTTTTCGCAGTAGGCGAGGAGTTTGCTCGTAATAAATTCGGATCCGTTATCGGAATCGAGTCCCTTGATGATGAACGGGAATCGGTCACGAGCTTCATCGATGGACTGAACGACAAAATCCTGGTCTTTGTAGAGCAGCGCTCTACACTCGGTCCAGCCCGTTGCGACATCCGTCAGGACGAGCGTGTTGAGAAACGTGCCCGCCAAGCTCGAACCGCAATGGGCGACCGAATCTGCCTCTAGAAAACCGACACCTTCATCGTCCCAATCCGTGAACGTCCGAATAGGAATTTGATGCTTTAGCAGAGCGCCGGGCCGTGTTGTGCTCAGGGATCGTGGCTTGCCGTGGCGGTTCTGATAGAGAAGCCGATCAACGGTGGCTGCGCTCATTCGGAGCAAGCGATCTCTTGTCTCCTGGCTCAGCTTCAAATGCCCAAAGCGTTCCAACACTTCAATGAACGTGGCGAGGTAAGGGACCAGTCGTTTCGAGCAGAGCCGGTTCGATGCCTCCCATACGGTGACCAGGGCAGCGTATACGTCCTCGTTGTAATAGCGGGTACGCGATCGGCGGCGCGCAACAGGGTGATCCGGAACTATCGGAGGAGACAGAACGGCGATAGCATGTTTGCGACCATATCCAGTGGCCGCGGTGAACTCATCAAGGATCTTGCTTTTCTGAGCTCGACCAGCTGAAGCGTATCGACGTCGAATGGCAGCGGTCAGTTCACGTCGGGCATGGAGGCTCATTAGGCTGTTCATCGTCTGGGGGCGTGCAGGCCATCGGGTAGTAAAACCGAGGGTACAACACGCCCGGATGGAACGCCGTCAGAGCCCGGGCTACGGTACGATTTTTAAATGAGTCATTACGGACCGGGTGAAGTGAATGTCGCTATTCAGGTGGAAGACGCCAAATTACTCGCCAAGAGGGCGACGATCACCTTTCCCCAGGAAGATTTATGCGGCCGCCAAAAAAACAGGGGCACTTACGACCAACCACCTCCTTTGCCAGGCGGAGAGGGAGAGGGGCCCCAAAACTTGCTATTTGGCTCCTTCTGGCAGATATTATTGTACAGAAAGGTTACTTTTCGCGACCGTGGCCAATAACAGATAAATGCGCGCTATAAGTGGCAGTTATCGGCAGAAAACTCAAGATGAACCAGGACACCTGCCATGCAAGTCAAAATTTTCCGATCA
>CAZVEZ010000344.1:2272-2718 GCA_964626135.1 uncultured Nitrospira sp. | reverse complement strand
ATTGAAGCCTACCTCACATGCCATCTGATCTAGTGGTAATGGACGGGTCACATCCGTTTGGAGCCGCTAAGTCCTTAATTTTCCGTTGTAGGACTGCTTACGACCAGAGGACGCGTCACAAAATAACATCAACGATGTCAATGGGTTGAGTTTTGCCACTAAATCCGGGGGAATCTGGTTGATTTATTGGGAACAAAGATGCTCTCGCGACATTAACTTAACATGATCTGGTCCTTTACATGTTCGTGTTTGAACTAAACCGCTCACTACCGTTCACGGTAAAAAGACCTTCCTTCTGAATCCTCTTCGAATCTCAGAGGTCATCTAGCCCTCCTCAATCCACTTGCACCAAAATAACTCCTTCGTCAATGGCGTGGCGATCAAGTCACGCCGTGTTTGTCATCTCGACTGATGCAAGGAGTCACCTCATGAAGATCATCCGTCCC
>CAZVEZ010000344.1:0-2262 GCA_964626135.1 uncultured Nitrospira sp. | reverse complement strand
GGGGTATGTCCGGCATTCGTGTCCTTTACATGTTCGTGTTTGAACTAAACCGCTCACTGCCGTTCACGGTAAAAAGACTTTCCTTCTGAACCCTCCTCGAATCCCTGCGGTCATCTAGCCCACAAGGATCCACTTGTACCAAAATGACTCCCTCGTCAATGGCGTGGCAAACCATGCCGCGCCGCGTTTGTCATCTCGACTGATGCAAGGAGTCTCCTCATGAAGATCATCCGTCCCATGACCCCACTGCGCCGACGCATGCTCGAAGACATGCAGATCCGCAACTACTCGCCCCACACCATCGACGGCTATATCCGCTATGTCGCCCAGTTCGCCAAGCATTTTAACACCTCTCCGGAGCGGCTCGGCCCCGAGCATATTCGTGCCTATCAAGTCTATCTCCTCAAACAGGAGGTCTCCGAGTCCATTTTCATCCAGAGCGTTTGTGCTCTACGCTTTCTCTACGAGAAGACCTTGCATCGTCCTTGGATGGTGGAATACATCCCGTACCCCAAGAAACCCAAAAAGCTGCCCATTGTCCTGTCGCGAAACGAGGTGGACACCCTGATTCGGGCACCCCGCCATCTCAAGCACCGTGTCATCCTCGCCACCTTCTACACCACCGGTTTGCGGGTCTCCGAACTGTGCCGACTCCAAGGCACCGATATCGACTCGGAGCGCATGGTCGTCATCGTGCGTCAAGGCAAAGGCAAGAAAGATCGGCAGGTGGGGCTCTCGCCTGATCTCTTGCCGCTGCTGAGGCGGTACTGGAAACTCTATGGACTCCAATCCTGGCTCTTTCCGGGTCATCGCCTCAGCGAGCCTATCACTCGCGGTGGCGTTGAGTTTATTTGCCAAAAAGCGGGGCAGGACGCCCAGATCAAAAAGGCCGTCTATCCGCATTTACTGCGTCACACCTATGCGACCCATCTGCTCGAAGCGGGCATGGACCTGCGCAGCATCCAACTGTTGCTCGGCCATACCTCTCTGCGCTCGACCAGTATCTATCTGCATGTGGCCAATCCCGCTCTCCAGTCGACACAGAGTCCCCTGAGCACGTTGGCTATCCCGCCCGATCTGGATCAGCGGCCATGAATCGCCCCCAGATCGAAGTCGCTGATATCATTCGCCAGCATGGCGAGGCCTTCCTGGCGCGCTATGGGCACACGCTCAATGGCGCGCAGCATCGAGCCCTGCGGGCCATCGAGCTGTGTCGCACCGCTGCTCTTGGTGGCCACCTCATCCAATGCGACCAGTGTGGCCACCAAGAGCAGGCGTACAACTCGTGTCGCAATCGGCATTGCCCAAAATGTCACGGCGCTACTCAAGCCGCTTGGCTCAAGGATCGACAGGGTGAAATCCTACAGACCCCCTACGTCCATGGGATTTTTACCCTGCCACAGGACCTCTCGCCCCTGGTCCTTCAAAACCCGCAGGAGCTTTACCCCTTGCTGTTTCGTAGCGTCTCTCAAACCCTCCTCGATATTGCCGGCGATCCCAAGCATCTCGGTGCCGAGATTGGCGGACTGGCCGTACTCCACACCTGGGGCCAACAACTCCAGCATCACCCCCACCTACACTGTGTCCTACCCGCCGGTGGTATCGCCCCGGACGGCTCGCACTGGGTGTCTTGTCGACCCGATTTCTTCCTCCCCGTGCGGGTCCTCTCCAGGCGCTTTCGGCGTCTATTCCTCGATGGGCTTGAGCAACTGTATGACCGCCACCAACTCACCCTGGCTGGTCGCTGCCGGCAACTCGCCGAACTCAAGCCCTGGAAACGCTTACTGAGGACCCTGCGCGAAAAGGAATGGGTCGTCTATGTCAAAGAACCCATCCAGGACCCGCAATATGTGTTGAAGTACCTGGCTCGCTATGTCCATCGCGTCGCCATTTCCAATCACCGCCTGCTGGCTCTGGAAGATAGCCAGGTCACGTTTCGCTACAAGGATTACAAGCGCGGCCAGCGCCTATACACCCAAACACTCGACGCGGTGGAATTTTTGCGCCGACTGATGCTGCATGTCCTGCCTAAAGGGCTGCACAAAGTCCGCTACTTTGGCTTTATGGCGAATCGGCACCGATCTCAAAAGCTCGCTCAATGTCGTACCCTATTAGGGCAAATGGCTGACGCTGTTGGAACGAGTGATATAGCTGAAAACGACACGACCTTGGCCCCTGAGCGAGCGGGCGTTGCGATTCAGCCCGGTGATACCTGTCCAGTCTGTCATCAGAGGGTCGCATGCAGCTGATCAAGGCCTATTA
>CAZVEZ010000343.1:0-2721 GCA_964626135.1 uncultured Nitrospira sp. | reverse complement strand
TTGCGGCTGTTGACGAGCAAGATGAGATCGTTCGCAGCCGCCGCATTCACGATATGAGCCTGTAACATTCGTTTCCTTCCTTCTTGAAGGTGGGGCTGATCAGCGATGCCATTCAGGCGATTCCTTCGTTTTTTCGTACAACGGTCACGCACCATGGCCTGGTTCATGCTCTGCGCCGGAGTCCTGTCCGGTCTCATGAGCGCCGGTGTATTGGCGCTCATCAATCATGTGCTGCATCGTTCTTCAGACCATTCCCTTCCTATGGTGCTGGGATTCGCCGCCCTCGTCATCGGAAAGCTGCTGTCGAACCTGTGGTCCCAGCTCCTGCTCGTCCGATTCTCCCAAGACACGATTTTGGATCTCTCCTTATCTCTGTGCGCGAAGATCGTGAGGGCTCCGTTGCGCCGTTCCGAGCAGCGGGGGGCCGCCAATATTCTTGTCACCTTGACGGATGATGTCAGTTGGGTCACCTGGGCGATTCAATGTTTCCCCCAGTTGATTATGAATGCGGCTGTGGTGTTGGGTTGCGGGTTCTACCTTGCCTGGCTGTCATGGGAGACGTTTCTTGGGGTGGTCGGCGTCACCGCGCTCGGCGCGTTGGGGTATCAATGGTTGCATCGCAGCGCGTTCAGCGTGATCTCCGCAGCCCGGGAGGCTCGTTCCGGGCTGTTCGGGCACTTTCGTTCTCTCACGGACGGGCTGAAAGAGTTGTTGATGCATCGGGCGCGCCGGCAGGAATTCGTGAACGAGGAAATACGGAGGGCGGCTGATTCGTACCGGCGCATGAATATCGAGGCCACACGGAAGCAATCGCTGGCAGAAACGTGGACTCAGGTGTCGTTTTATTCCCTGGTTGGGTTCATCATCTTTTTGTTTCCATCTGTGGCGACGGTCTCCCCCGAAGCCTTGACCGGATATGTGGTCGCCGTGCTGTACATGATGAGTCCTATCTGGGGCATTATCGGAGCGCTGCCGACAATCGAGCGAGGCCAAGTCGCATTGGAGAATATTGAGCGATTAGGTGTGTCTCTGGACGCCGAGCATGAGGATATCCGGGCGGCCGAATCGGTGGATGTTGAGCCGGAGATTCTTCCTATCGTGCAGTGGAGCGACGTCATGTTTTCGTACGGCGAGGAACAGGGAGTCGGCACTCCCTTCTCGCTGGGTCCAATCAGTCTGGCACTGCATCCCGGTGAACTGGTATTTGTAATCGGAGGGAACGGGAGCGGGAAGTCGACGTTTGTCAAAGTCCTCACAGGGCTGTATCAGCCTTCGCAGGGGCAGATGATGCTGGCCGACAAGACGATCACCGATGTCAACAGGGAGTGGTATCGCGAACACTTTTCGGTCGTATTTTCGGACTTTCATGTCTTCAAAAAACTCCTGGGCCAGTCTGATATTCAGGCCGAGCGGCTCGCGCCCCACTATTTGCGCATGCTGCACATGGAGGAGAAAGTCTCCGTGCGCGAACGCACATTCTCGACCCTTGATCTCTCGCAAGGGCAGCGAAAGCGGTTGGCGCTTGTCACGGCCTACCTGGAGGATCGCCCGATCTATGTGTTCGATGAATGGGCGGCTGATCAAGATCCACAATATAAAGATATCTTTTACAAGACATTGCTTCCGGATCTGCGTGAGAGGGGAAAACTGGTGGTGGTCATCACGCACGACGATCGCTATTTTCATCTTGGCGATCAGGTCATTAAATTGGAGGACGGCAAGGTCGTGGAATATGTCAAGGCCGAAGTAGGCGGTCGCCGATCGTAACGAAGGCCCTATAATGTCGGATTCTTGCACCAATGAAGACAATGTATTGGTTTTATTTCAGTCGATTGAGCTATTCACAGGTCATGCATGGCGTGGCGATGACCGCCTCGAGCTGAATGCCGTTCATCTCTGGGGGATCAATCTGGACGGATCACCGCCCTGTCTGGAGCGGTGCGTGCAGTGGCTGGATAAAGAAGAGCGGCACAGGGCCTCACGCCTGATTCGAGAGGAAGATCGGCAACGCTACATATTTGCGCACGGAGGTCTCAGGGCGGTGCTCGGACGGTATCTTGGGGTCGGTCCCGATGCGGTCGCGATGGATCGTAGCGAGACTGGTAAGCCCTCCTTGACGAGAACGGAAGGAGATCGTCGCACGATCACGTTCAATATGTCGCATGCGTATGGCCGTGCGCTCATTGCGGTGGCACAGGGACAGGATATCGGAGTCGATCTTGAACGGATCCGTCCGGATATGGAGGTGGTGAAACTTTCCGCGCGATACTTTGCTCATGACGAACATGCCACGATCATGCAGTTGGCTCCGGACGAGCGTGCCGCGAGGTTCTTCCGCTACTGGGTCGGGAAAGAGGCGGTGCTCAAAGCTCAGGGTATCGGGCTACAGGCGTTGAGCCGGTGTGAGATTCATCTGTCGGCGGACGGTGTCGGCGCGCAGGCTCTGGTTTCAGAAGGCGCTCCGCTCCAAGACAATTGGACGATTCGGTTTCTCTCTTGTGGACAAGACTGGGAAGCCGCGGTGGCTGCGAAAGGGGTGGACTGGGTGGTGCAGTGCGGTTCAGCAGGAAACTGAAAAATGGTCTGTCTGGTCTATTCGATCTGTTCTGTCTATCTCGTGTCATCGGTTGAACGAAACTAACAGGGTGTTGACAAACTACTGGAGCAGAACAGGCACGCAAGGTTTGGATACTCACAGACCCCTTCAGAAGCCATCGCAGG
>CAZVEZ010000342.1:0-2734 GCA_964626135.1 uncultured Nitrospira sp. | reverse complement strand
TGAAGGGCTCGTCACCACCGTAGCACGAGTGGCCTTCTCGTGCACCTGTTCAACACCTTACCCGTACAAAGACTATTTGAGCGTCAGGACGGATTGGAGCGCAAAGCTGACAAGAGGGTTGGGAAAGATGCCGAACAGAATCACGCCGGCGACCGCACAGGCCAATACGAAAGATAAGGCCGGTGAGTGCACGAGGCGTGACGGCGGAACAGAAGAGGGGTCCGGATCGCGCATGTACATGACCATCACCACCCGCATATAGTAGAAGGCCGATACGGCGGCAAAGACCAGCGCAATGGCGGCGAGCCAAGCCATTCCTGCTTCCACTGCCGCCATGAACACATACAATTTGCCGATGAAGCCGGCGGTCGGCGGAATGCCGGCGAGTGAGACCATGAAGACCAGCATGAAAAAAGCTGCAAGCGGTTGGCGTTTTGCGAGCCCCGTGAAATCCTCGATTTCCTCTCCCTCGACCCCGTCTTTTCTGAGCATGCCGATGACAGCGAATGCGCCGAGCGTCATGAATGCATAGATGGCGAGATAGATCATGACGCTCGCGAGGCCGGGTGTGCCTCCGGATGCGCCGACCCCACGGCCTGCCGCCACAAAACCGATCAAGGCGTAACCCGCATGCACGATGCTGGAGTAAGCCAGCATCCGTTTAATGTTGGTCTGCACGATGGCGACGACATTGCCCAACACCAGGGTGATAATGGAGATCAGCAGGAACAGAACCGACCAATCAGCCTTGAGCCCGCCGAGCCCTTCGACAAAGACACGGATGAATGCGGCAAAGCTGGCAGCTTTTGCCGCCACTGCCATGAAGGCTGTGACCGAGGTTGGCGCGCCATGATAGACGTCGGGCGTCCACATATGGAACGGCACTGCGGCGAGCTTAAATCCAAAACCGACGGCAATTAGAATCGTGCCGAACAGCACGAGAGGATCATCGGCCCCGCGATTTCCAATGGCGTCGGCGATCGTGACCAGCTTGGTGCTGCCGGACAGTCCGTAGAGCAACGAAATGCCGTACAACAGAATTCCCGAAGAGAAAGCCCCCAGGACGAAGTATTTGGCCGCGGCCTCCACCGAACGAGGCTTAGACCGGTTAAAGCCGGTCAAGATATACAGCGAGATGGACATAAGCTCGGTGCCGAGGTAAATCGTGAGGAGGTCGACACCGGAGACCATGACCATCATGCCGGAGAGAGCGAGCAGGAGGAACCCATAATATTCGCCGAGGTGTATGCCATCCGCCTTCAGATAGGGCAACGACAAGAAGACCGTCACACCGGTCACACCGTAGAGAAGAATTTTCCAAAACCTGGCATAGGCATCGACGACGACCAGATCGCTAAATGTAGACACCCGGACATTCTCCATGCTGATCTGCCAGCCGGTCAGTCCAAGACAGAGGGCAAGAGCGCCCACGCTTAGCCAGGCCAGGAGATCTCGTCGCGAAGCCGGAGTAATGGGGTCCAACAAGATGACGAGACAGGCGGTGACGACCACAACCAGGTCTGGAAGCAGAGCCAAAAGGTCCGCGCCGTATGGACTCATGGCAATGCACCCTGGATTCCCGGCTGCTCTCCGCTCTCTACCAGTAGCGGCGCTGTCGTGCCGGCAGAGGGATGAGCAGTCGGCGCGACCTTCGCGCGGGACATGGAGGCAATGGTGTTGGTCACACTCTGGTGCATCCGACTCACGAGTGGATTCGGATAGAGCCCGATCCAAAATATCAACAGGACCAACGGCGCCAGAGTGGCAAATTCCCGTTGATTGAGGTCTCTGAGCTTCGGAAGGTGGCGCGGGTCCGGGACCCCGAACACCACACGCTGGAGCATCCAGAGAAGATACGTCGCGGCGAGAATAATGCCCACTGACGCAAAGGCGGTTGCGATCTTGCTCCAATAGAACGAACCGACGAGCACGAGAAATTCTCCGACAAAACTATTGGTGCCGGGAAGGCCGAGCGAGGACAATCCGAAAATCACCAACAGGGTTGCATAGATCGGCATCGGCTTGGCCAATCCGACATTGTCGGCAATCAACCGGCTGTGGGTGCGCTCATAGATGATGCCGACGCAGAGGAACAACGCGCCGGTCGTAATCCCATGGTTGACCATTTGGAGAACGGCGCCTTCAATGCCCTGTTGGTTCAACACAAACAGGCCAAGGGTGACGAACCCCATGTGGCTCACGCTTGAATAGGCGATCAGTTTTTTCAGATCGACCTGGGCCAACGCCATATAGGCGCCATAGATGATCGCGATGATGGAGAGGACGACCATGATAGGCGTGAACGTCTGACTGGCATCCGGCAGCATCGGTAAACTGAATCGCAGAAATCCATAGGTGCCCATTTTCAAGAGGATGCTGGCAAGGATGACGCTGCCCGCGGTTGGGGCCTCGACGTGGGCATCCGGGAGCCATGTGTGAAATGGAAACATGGGGACCTTCACCGCGAAGGCGGCGAAGAACGCCAGGAAGAGCCACATCTGTAGCGACGCAGGGTAGGTGCCCTGGCTGAGAGCGAGGATATCGAACGTGTGCCCTCCATAATAGTATAGGACAAAGATGGCGACGAGCAGGAGCAGACTCCCTACGAGGGTATACAGAAAGAACTTAATGGATGCATACAGTCGGTTGGCTCCTCCCCAGACACCGATGAGGAGGTACATCGGAATCAGCATGGCTTCCCAGAAGATATAGAACAGGACAAAGTCCAACGCGA
>CAZVEZ010000341.1:0-2741 GCA_964626135.1 uncultured Nitrospira sp. | reverse complement strand
GCAGGACACTCTCACGATTTAAAATCTTCATCGCATTCAGGCGGGATAGTTTGAGAGGAAAGGTTCCGACGGGTCTGCATCAGTTCCGAGATCTCGACCAGTTCGATCTCAAATTGCTGGTTGCTAAACATCGAGCGGGCGGACCGATCGGCCGATCTGCTCAGATTGGGTGTGGAGACGGAAGACAAGCTAGTGTCCTCCACGCTCTGGTGTGCCGTACACGATCCGTCACAGACATAATAGGAATCGGCTTTTCCGATGGATTGGTTCTGTTGGATTGCGGTATTGAAGCCGCAGAAGTTCGTGTTGCGGGTCCCGGTGTTGGCGCAGGGTTGCAGGATGGTACATTGGCCATCATCAGGAGTAAGAGAATAATGAATGGCATGAGGCACCTCCCGGTTAGATCTTTAGCCTAGTCCTTGGGTGAGCGGGCGTCAAGGACAGCATGAGGCCTGCATGCCGGCATTGGTTTCATCTATACCGTTGTGAGGAAGGCCCTCAAGCCTGCGAGTGCATTCTTTACGGGAAACATGTTGCTAGCCCGCATTATTCACGAGGATTCGTGACGAAACTGCTGAGACGCGTCATGAGACGGTCACGCGCAGCCGGGAAGGAGGGACGCATACTTGAACCGTATGTTGACCGACTGAGTGGCGAGCACGCCCGTCGGAACAGCGTATAGGGGTTGTCGTAGAAACCTTCGTGAATAATGCGAGCCAGAGAGGTCAAAGACGTTAGTGAAACGTTCCAGACCCTCAGTGTCTTTGCCAATCTCACCAAGGTGCACATGTCGGATCTGCTGTCCCAATTCCAGCCGCACGATGAAGATGCGTGATAGGCCCACATTCACGGTAAGCTGCTCATGCGTCAAGTCACGGCCGGTTCGGAGTCGCTGGAGCTGTTTGCCGACACGCTCAGTTGCGCGCATGGCACCACACAAAGGAATACGGTAGCTACGACGGCTGGTCGTGGAGCTGATACCCCGCTCGCTCCAATGCCCGCTGCACGGCGTTCATGACGGCGGGGCTGTCGTTATACCGCATGACCCCGACTTCTGGCGCAGCACGAAGAGCAGCGAGGAGCGTCTCTCCTTCCGAGCCTGCCAAGGCGTCACAGGTTTCATACAAACCTCCCGCTCCTTCCTCCAGCACATTGTGATCCATCAGAATGCCCTGGATCGTGGCCAGAATCGCCGTCGACGGTGTCGGCATGAGTAGCGAAGCCAGGGCCCCATGATCAAGCCTGAGTTTGGCGGCAATAGGAAGCGGCTCTCCACCTCGCCTGCGCTGGACGGCAGGCAGAAGAATCTTCTCCTCCATACCGATATGCCGAAGGAGCCCTGCGCGGAATTGGGTGTAGGCGCGATCATCGACTGTACCGGGGTGCGCCATCGCCGTCTGTAGTAGTCCATCAAGCCGCCTGTGGTCTTGGACAAGAAATTCTGTGAGCATTCCCGCCATCCCTTTCTCTAGTTATCCTATCAGCCGATTTAGACCACGACTGACTTTGCGCCCAGGCCGGCATGATATAGATCTTGTGCCCGAAGTGCCAGCCGTCCTGTTATGCGCGCCGGTTCGTCTGGTATATTTCGTGTGCAGATGAGATAAACCGGATAGGTTGAAAACCATATGAGCAAGATAGACCACTTCCCACAATCCATAAACTCTGCTATACCAACTGTAACAATCACATTCTGATGTCGAAGGGAGGTGGAGTGTTCATGGCAACGAAGAAAGCAGCAGCAAAGAAGCCGGCCAAGAAAAAGAAGTAGGCGCTTCATGAGGAGGCGACGGTCACGTCGCCTCCTCACCTTCCCCCCGTCTCAATCTCCCTCAGGCTCGAACCGCATCCCACAAGCGAACAAGACAGTGGAATTTCTTTCAGAAGCATATACTATCGCGCTGATTGCCAGGAAGGGAGGAGGTCCAGATGCCGAGAACTTACTGGGACGGCGAAACTGATTCTGCGTTCAGAAAAATATTCGGAGCCTATTGTTCAGATGAAGAGTCAATCAATGACGAGAGACTGTCAGTAGATGAGAACACCACAATGAGCGGCAGAGCAAAAAAATGGGGAGGTGATGGCCACATCACCTCCCCGACTTCCTCTGCGCCAGGGAAGTCGTCCTAGCCAGAAGAAAGCAGCCCACAAATCATAGCATGAACCATCCTATGATTGCAGAAATGATATGTCTTTAATAATCAATGATATGCGTAATATTCCTGGCGTGTTTCCTTACCAGATCGAGAAGAGAGTTCTGCGCTGAAGACGCAGCGGCATGCACGTAGAGTCTACTCCTCGGCAACATAGCCATGGGTCTTGAACGGCCCATACTGTGTACCCATAATCAATCTCAAGATCGTGGCACAATTCTAAAAGCATGATGGCTGCATCAGCGGCTTTGCCTAGCAGGGTGTAAACGGCTGGAGCAGAACAGGCACGCAAGGTCTGGATACTCACAGACCCCTTCAGCAGCCATCGCAGGCCGTCCTGCAAGGCCGCAGCGAGCGAGACCCCGAGGCGTACCCTTGCGGTACGTTGAGCCTCTGAGCGCAGCGAGAACGCCGCTGGCGGACTTCGTCAACAGCCTGCTAGTATCTATTCCCTTGTGTGGCTCTCGATCAGGCAGGTCACCTGCCGTTTGATTGATCCAATCCAAGTCGATGGTGCCGGCCTCTTTTCAACGCACGTCATTGATATTTTTGAAGACTGGTGCAGACACGGATGGCTTCTCTTATCGA
>CAZVEZ010000340.1:0-2745 GCA_964626135.1 uncultured Nitrospira sp. | reverse complement strand
GCATCGAAACCATCGAGAGCGGCTCCAGGTCAGCGCCCATGTTCGACTCTACCGAGGATTCGTGACGAAACCGCTGAGACGCGTCATGAGACGGGCAAGCGCAGCCGGGAAGGAGGGAAGCATACTTGAACAGTATGTTGACCGACTGAGTGGCGAGCACGCCCGTCGGAACAGCGTATCGGCGGTTGTAGTAGAAACCTTCGTGAATAATGCGGGCTAGGTTGGAGTTTCCCAGGCAGAGTGAAGCGGGTAGTTGTTGATTAGTTCCTCATGTGCGGCAAGATCATAGGGTTCAACGGTGAGGTCGTGTTCATGGAGCGGCTCAGGGGAGGCTGGAGAACAGAGATAGGCGCGATACGATTCAGCCTTTTCTTTCGTGGCAAACCGGCACAGTCCATATTCCGGCATCCCGGATGAGGGGTGCCAAAAGGCCAACTCAATGGCACTCCCCTGATAGATGCCGAGGGTGCGGTGTCTGACCTGAAAACCGCCTGGCAAATGTGAAGAGGGTTCAAGCGACATGAGCTGCCCGTACCTTCATGCTCAGAATGGTTGACCTCATGATAGCATGACGACAACCCTGCAGCTAGAGACCGCAGGGGTGGGTATCGTCAGAAAAGGAGATCAGCGATTACATGCAGTCCGGCACGTGGTCGATCTCGTCATCGATATCCTCGACGTCGTCCACGCCGGAGAATCGGCCTATGCCATACCCGACACGATTCCGAAGTCCTGCGCCTCCTCGCGCAGATCAGCCTTGCCGGCGGCAACGACTCCGAACGAATAGCTAAATGAACTGATTCAGGAGCCGCAACCGTCCTCGTGATAGACTGCCCGGTGTTGTTCCGATAGAATCCCGATACATGTCCGATCCTACGGTGGTGTCCCCAACTCCAGCGAATGTGCAGGATGAGACTCGCTCGGTGGTCAAAGCGGCAGGGGTGATCGGCGTCGCCACCTTCTCCAGCCGCATCCTCGGGTTCATCCGCGATATGGTATTGGCGGGGCTGTTCGGCGCAACGCCTGCAGCCGATGCCTTCTTTGTGGCTTACCGCATCCCCAACTTGCTTCGTGAGTTATTCGCGGAAGGGTCGATGTCCTCCGCCTTCATTCCGGTTTTTACGGAATATCAGACGCTCAAGTCGAAACAAGATGCCTGGGAACTGGCAAGCGCCGTCTTCACCACGCTGCTGACAATCGTGACAGGTATCGCAATAGTGGGTACTCTCGCCGCGTCAGGAATCGTCTGGCTCCTAGCCCCGGGGTTTCACGATGATCCGGTGAAGTCGGGCATGACGACGTTGCTGACCCGGATCATGTTCCCGTATCTGATCTTTATCAGTCTGGCCGCGCTGGCGATGGGCATCCTGAATTCGATGCGCGCCTTTGCGGCGCCGGCATTCTCGCCGGTATTCTTCAATATCTTCATCATCGGCTGCGCGCTCTTTTTGTCGCCGACGATGCCGGAGCCGATCCTCGGCGTGGCCATCGGGGTTGTGGCGGGGGGCGCAGCGCAGTTCGCCATGCAGTTACCCGGCTTGAGCCGGCGGGGTATGTTGTTCCGGCTCCGGTTCGAGCCGGGCCATCCCGGTGTACGGAGGATTGGCGCATTGATGATACCGTCGCTCCTTGGTCTCTCCGTGACACAGATCAATATTACGGTGAGCACGATTCTGGGATCGTTCTTTGCCGGAGGCCCCACCTACTTGTTCTATGGCATGCGACTGATTCAGTTTCCCTTGGGGATTTTCGGAGTCGCATTGGCCACGGCCATTTTGCCGACGCTCTCGGCTCAAGCCGCGCGCGGAGCGCTGGATGAACTGCGGACGACATTGGGATTTGGCCTCCGCATGATCCTCTTTATCATCTTGCCGGCAATGCTAGGGTTGATTCTCTTGCGTCAGCCGATCGTCCATCTCTTTTTTGAGCACGGAACGTTTACCGCGCACGATACGGCAGAAACCGCCGCCGCGGTGCTCTGTTATTCGGTCGGTCTCTGGGCCTTCGGAGGCGTCCGCATCATCGTCGCCGCCTTCTATTCGCTGCAAGACACGCGCACGCCCGCCATCTCCGCGGCCATCGCTGTTGCGGCCAACCTTGTCCTCTCGCTTCTCTTGATGTCGTCGCTTGGCGCAGCCGGACTCGCATTGGCCACGGCTCTTGCGGCGATGGTGAATGGAGGCATCTTGGTCGCCGTGCTGCACCGTCGATTGGGAAGTATGGCATGGAGCTCTGTGGGACGGTCGTTGTTCCGTGCGCTCATCGCTTCTATACCGTTGGTTGCGGTTTGCGCCTGGGTGGCAGCGGCACAGGTGTGGACACATTCCGGTGAATGGATCGAGAAGTCGAGCATGCTGGGTTTGGCGATTGGAGCGAGCGTGGGCGGGTATCTCGGTGTCCACGCGCTCCTGCGGTCAGAAGAACTCCATTTAGTATGGGGAATGGTGCAGAAAAAACTAGGCCGAGTCATTGGCCGATGAGGTTACGAATGAGACAGGTGATCGTCTTCAAGTCTCGCTGGGGTTGGATGGGTATTTCAGAAACGCCGAAAGGGATCGACGCTGTGGTATTGCCGAAGGCGTCGCGTCAGGCCGTATTGTCAGAATTGCGATTGTCTTCCGGTGAATGGTTGAAAGGTCGGACGTCTTCACAATTACAAAAGGCCCAGACGCAACTGACCGACTATTTGGCCGGGTCGCGGAGGTCTTTCGATCTACCGCTGGATCTCTCGCGAGGGACACGTTT
>CAZVEZ010000339.1:0-2787 GCA_964626135.1 uncultured Nitrospira sp. | reverse complement strand
GATATTATCGACCCCAGTGCTCTTGCCGCTTCGATGAAGGGCTCGCTCACCTACTCGGGCCTTCCCACGGAACCTGCTTTTTTGAGGGTCAACGCATTGTCGTTTCGATAAAGCGCTGGGGATGGTTCCCGATGGGTCGTTGGACAATGAATGTCGTACGGCGCGACGACGAACGCCGCATCCTTGAAAGCCACGAGTATGGAAACCTGGTTCGAAGCTATCGGCACCGCCTGGAGGTCTAACCACTAAGCGAGAATGAAGCGCGCTACACTGATTATCTCGACTTGGATGCAGGCATCTTCTCGTGGCTGATGTTCCCGATATTTGTGTCAATGTACGAGAAGCGGCGTGAGCAAAGGCTAAAACGGTTGTCGCTACAAATGTCGCGGTAAGCGCTGTCTGCTTGCGGCGATCTTCGGCCTGGTTTCCGCAGGGCGACCGAATGACAGGACTGAGGTGACCCTGCCGGTATAGGATTCTGACGGTGGGAGCCCACCTGGCCCAAACCTGACGCTCAGCTTCGACAAATTGCTAAGGTTCCCTACACAACACTGAGCGCCCAATCTTGAAAAAGCATGGCCCATTGCAATAGAGACCGGACGGCTGCGTTGATCCCGAGCAGGCCCATCACACATTCCGGGAACGGCGAATGGACGTGGCGAAACAAGCTGCCCCTAGAACCAGTTCAAGGGCCGCTACCCAGACCAGTGTGCTGCCGGGCATTCCATCGACCAGGAAACTGTAGATCCGTGCAAGGCCATAGCCGGAATAGACCGCCGCATTCGCCGTTCTTCGCACAGGCGCGGTTCCCACCGGATGCCGTAGCAATATCCGACAAGCAGCATCCGGATCATCAGGTCCGGATCGATCGAGGGACGCCCATCCGCCGAATAGAAAGGCTGAAGCTCTTCCCGGATGCCTGACAGATCAAGAACCGCATCAATCCGGCGAAGCAGGTGCCCCTCTGGCACAACCCGCTCAAGCGAGAAATCAAAAAACAGCGCGCCCTGCGGCGCATCCTGCCGTCCCATCATCGCGAGGTCCTCATCCGTGCCATCGACGAAGAACGAATCAGAATTCGAGCGATTTGAGAGAGGGTTTTTCAACGCATCCGCGAGAAGCGGACGCTGGCTTTCGCCCGTCAGCTTTGCCTGTTTAAAAGAAGTGATGGTTACGAAAGGCAAAAGCGCACGCGGCGTCAGTTCATCATCGCGCAGACTCACGGCTGTCCTGTCCTCACCTACGATGCGCGCAGGCGGCGTTGCCCAACGATTAACTCGGACTGGCCCTCACGATAGGATTGCCGATCGTCCGGTCCTTACCTTCGAAAAGGGCAAACCGCACCGCCGCATCGGCGTGGATTGCCGTTGAATCGTAACCTGGTAGCAGAAGCTCGTTTGAATCAATAAGCAACTGGATCTCAGTGCAGCCGAGAATCACGCAATCTGCGCCGTTCGCCGCGGCCTTTGCGATGATCTGGTGCAAGTGCGATCGAGAGTCCTCGCGGATCACGCCCTGGCAGAGCTCATTGAAGATGATCTCGTGGACCGCGAGGCGGTCGCCCGAATCCGGCGCAAAGACGCTAATTCCCAGGGAGCTCATCCGGTCATGGTAGAAACCATGTTCCATCGTGTAGCGCGTCGCCAGAAGGAGAGGTCGTTTTCGGTTGTCAGCCATTAGCACAGCCGCCGTTTCGTCAATAATGTCGATGAGCGGGACACCAGACATGCGGGCGACCTTCTCGGCGACGAGATGCATCGTGTTCGTGCAGATCAAAACACAATCAGCTCCGGCTCTCGCCAGTCCGGCGCCTGCCGAGCCAAGCAGTATTCCAGCTTCTTCCCAACGATCTGCCTTCTGAAGCGCCACAACCTGGGAAAAATCCAGAGAATTCAGGATCAGATCTGCTGAAGCCAGGCCCCCAAGCTGGTCGCGCACCGCTTCATTGATGTAGCGGTAATAAGTGACCGTTGACTCCCAGCTCATGCCGCCAATCAAGCCAATCGTTTTCACGCACTCACCTCGGCACTGGTTAACTACGAGCGCACTTCTAGCGCACAACATGCGCCAATGGCGCGCCTTTTGTGCCTGCGCCGAGTTATTATACGCTCGTCTTTTGCATGATATAGACTTTTGACGCACAAGAGTTGCAGACTTTGGAGTGCTTTTGGAGACCGTAGAATGCTGGATGATCGTGACCGTCAAATTCTCGCATTGCTTCAGGAGAATGCTGAAACGCACCTCTCCGAGATAGCTGAGCAGCTGTCTTTGTCGCCATCGGCCTGTTCGCGCAGGATCGCCCGTCTCAGAATGGAGAAGTACATCACGGGCACCATAGCCCTTCTCGACAGGCAAAAGATCAGTCTTCCGACCACGGTATTCCTGCTCGTGCGAACTGGACGGCACTCAAACGACTGGCTCGAACAATTTCATTCCGCCGTCGGCACCATTCCGGAAATCGTCGAGGTTCATCGACTCACGGGAAACTTCGACTATATCCTCAAACTGGCGCTGCCGAACGTGGAGTACTACGACACCGTCTATAAACAACTCCTCAAGCGGATGGAGCTTTACGACATGTCGGCTTACATCTCGATGGAGACCGTAAAACTGTCGCGCGGACTGCCGACAAAGCACATCTGACCGCTCCGTGTCGGCCGGCATCGGCTGTGAGACCGACTACGAATGGGCGGGGGAGGATCGGTGCGTCGTGAAGTGCAAGCCTGACCGTTACGGACGTTCACGCGCGCGGCGACCGAGCGCCAGCGACGAGTTCATTGTCTTGGA
>CAZVEZ010000338.1:0-2822 GCA_964626135.1 uncultured Nitrospira sp. | reverse complement strand
TTCGGTCTTTGAAGGTGAGTTCAGAGACCGCGGACTTGTCCAACTCGCCTTTGCCGAGCGCGACCAGTCGCAGGTATTGATCGTAAGTCGCTTGAGCTAATGGGACATCAATCTCGGCGGTCCTCGCTAACGCGAGGGCGATGCCCGAGTCTTTGGCTGCATGGGCAGCCGAAAAGAAGCAGTCATGTGTTCGGTTCTGCATATCCTCGCCGTCCGTCTCCAGCACGCGCGACGCGGCTCCCGTTTGGGCAAAGATGTCTCGCAACATCGTCAGATCGAGGCCGAGTGCTGCTCCAAGTCCAAGCCCCTCTGCCAATGCTGCCGTATTGCAGTTCATCACCATGTTGACGAGGGCTTTGACCTTCGCGGCTTCTCCTGCCGATCCGATATAACGCACGTGCGCGCTCAATTTTTCCAAAAGCGGCTTCGCTGATTCGAACACATCCTGACGCCCGCCGCACATGAGGTACAACGTGCCTTGCCGCGCCTGCGTGATGCTGCTGGCCATGCAGGCTTCGAGACTCCGGCCGCCACGTTGCATCACCAGAGTTTCAACCTCGGCGTGCACAGCCGGCGAGAGCGTCGCGCAGTTGATGAAGAGCCGGTCCTTGGCGTGGCGGAGCAGACTGTCCGAGCCGGTCGCGGAAAATATGTGATGCATCGCCGCGTCATCGGACACGACCGTGAAGATCATGCTCGCGACTTCCGCAACTCGAGCGGGGTTCTGAGCCGCTTCACAGCCTAGCTCGGTCGCAAGGCCGGCAGCCGCGGTGTGATTCCGATCGTAGACGGCGGCGACCGTTTCCTGTTGATCTCTCAATCGCAGAGCCATGTTGGCCCCCATCCGTCCGACCCCCACGAAGCCGATCTTCAGATCAGATTGCCGCATCACGTTTGCTCCTCCGTTCGTGCTAGCATGGGCGCGAGTCTAGCATATCCTTGAAGAATCGATGAAGAGGATGTCGGGGAGGTTCGTGCATGCATCAACCCATTGTCGGATACCATCTTGACGAGTATGGCGATTGGGTGGCCGATCTCCAATGCGGCCATGGTCAGCATGTGCGTCATCAGCCGCCGATGACGAATCGGCCCTGGGTCCTCACAGAGGAAGGCCGGAAATCGCATCTCGGAGAGACGTTGAATTGTAAGAAATGTGACGAAGCGACAGCGCAGGCTATTTGATGATGGTGGCGTTCGGGGGAAGTGTTGCGTTCATGTCGAGGCCGGGCTCCGACCAGGGTTGCAGGCGTGGGCCATCGTAGCGGTAGCCACCTGTGACGGGATCATCGGCCAGCAGGAGCGGGGTGTCGAGGTCGAGTATCTCGAAGCCGCCGAGGCCCAGCACGAGACCAAAAGAACAGCCCATCGCGATGCGCGTTTCGACCATCCCGCCGATCATCAGCTTGAGGCCTGACGCTTTGGCGAAGGAGGCAATCTCCACGGCTTCGGCGACACCGGTCTTCATAATCTTGATGTTGATGTAATCAGCGGCTTTTCGGGCAACGACCTGTTGCGCATCCGCAAGCGAGCGGACCGATTCATCTGCCGCAACGGGGATGCCGGTTTCTCGACGGATCGCCGCCATACTGTCGAGATCCTCCCGCATGACCGGCTGTTCAAGCAGCACCATCGTCCCGCCGCATGCCTTCACTCCCTGCGCAAACGTCAGGCAGTCTCGGCGAGAGAAGCCCTGGTTCCCGTCGCCGATGAACGAAATCTCCGGGAGTGCGAGATGCACGGCTTCCAGACGTCGGATGTCGCTCTCGACATCTTTCCCCACCTTCATTTTGAAGAGGCGAAATCCTTTCGCATACCATCCGCGCGCCAACGCGACGGTCTTGTCGAGGTCGGCAATGGGAATGGTGATATCGGTTTCACGCACACGCACATCGGAGCCTCCCCATAGTCGCCACATCGGGATATTCGATGTGCGGCAGTGGGCGTCGATGACGGCGGTTTCAAGTCCGCAACGCGCAGCGGGATGATTGGGGGCCTGTTCGGAGAACCAAAAGCCGATCTGTCGGTAGTCTGCGGCTGAGCGACCAAGAATGGCTTGTCCCAACCGGTGAAGCGCGAGAAGGCAGCTTTCGCGAGTTTCTCCTCCGACCTCTGGAAACGGCGCCGCTTCGCCATATCCTTGTGCCCCGTTCGCCAAGGTGACACGGAGAAAGACGTTCTCCGCCGTCGTTCGTGTGCCGGTAGCCACGACAAAAGGATCGGTGATGGGCACATCCACCGGCCAGAACTCTACTGAGCGTATGGCACCAGACATGTTGTGTCTTGGGGTGGGCCTATTTGCGTGACTTGATTGAACCAGACAATAGATCAAACGAGATCAAACGGCCTCACCCGTATCGATCATTCTCCCAGGGGAACGCGCTGTTCGAGTAACCCCGCACTTCCCAGAATCCCTTTACATCCTTATCTGAAAAGGTGATTTCCTTCACCCATTTGGCGCCTTTCCAGGCATAGCGTTTAGGGATAATCACTCGAACCGGGCCTCCGTGCTCCTTTGTGAGGGGCTTGCCGTTCCATTTATACGTCAGGAGCACGTCCTGATCGTCGCAGGCTTCAAGCGGCACATTCGTGGTGTAGTCGTCAAACGATTTGAAGAGGACAAACTTTGCCGAGGACAGCGGCTTCACCACGGACAAAATATGTTTGAAACTCACCCCTTCCCACTCGTTGTCGAATCGGCTCCAGCTTGTCACACAGTGGAAATCTGAGACGTCCTTGAACTGGGGTTGCGCCAAAAACTGCTCCCATGTCCATGTGACGGGGGTGGTTACACATCCGTCGATGGTCAGGTTCCATTCGTTCAA
>CAZVEZ010000337.1:0-2861 GCA_964626135.1 uncultured Nitrospira sp. | reverse complement strand
AACATCCGGCTCATGACCAGACGCATCGCAAAAGGCTGATTTATTGCAAGTCTTTCGCCGATGTGAGTCCCTCCGGCTCCGGACCGTCATGTCCGCCTTCGACGCCAAAGCCGACACATCTGATGTTATATAATATTGACATTTTGTTATCTAGATTTTACATCTCAGGTGACTTCGAAAGGAATCGAAAATGGCGTTTCGAGAAAAAATTGCGTGGCTGAGGCTTTCCGCATTGCTGAGTGCATATGGTGTATACTTCGCGATTCTTGGACCGAACGTGGCATTTGGTAAAAACAACTTGGTCGATGTCATTTGGAGCTTTGGTCCCGTGGCGGTTGCCCACGCCCTGATCACGATCGGAGGCAGCGTCGCCATCGCAATGACATCGCCGCGTGATGCGAAACGCCCAGCCGATGAACGCGATCGCGCGATATCGCTGCGCAGTGACGCTGTCGGTTACTACGCGCTACTGATCGGTTTGATTTTTGTGGGCGTGGTGATGCCGTTCAGTGAGCCTTCATTCAAAACCATAAACGTCGCTCTGGCGTTTCTGGTTTTAGCGGACGCTCTTCGATACGGCTTCACTTTGATGAGCTACCGTCGTGGATGGAATGGCTAAACGTCTCAAAAACTCAATCCGGGCTCTCCGCTTCAATGCAAACGAGATGACCCAAAGCGAACTTGGAGATCGGATCGGGGTCACCCGACAGACGGTCGCCGCAATCGAACAGGGAAAGTACTCGCCAAGCCTGGAGGGTGCGTTCCGCATTGCGGATGTGTTTGGAGTCACATTGAATGACGTTTTCAGATGGGAAGACGAATAGACAGAGTCGGCATTTTATCCGTTCCTGACCCGAAGCAGACCGAAAGACGCCATTCAGTCCGAGGTCACGTCCGGCAACTCCGCGCCAGGTTGGCACCGATCGTCATCTCCGATGACCGGCAGGGTCGCTTCGATCCAGTCATTCAGTGACATCACCAGTACCAGGCCGGAGATCGGAGTCGGACATAGGCTGAGGCCATAACACTCTCTCCGCAGACCCTTCTGTCGCGTCTGCGAATGACCTGGTGTTGACAGTAAGGCGATTTTGCCTTACCCTCTGTCGATGATCACACTTACTGTCACCTCGAAGGGACAAGTCACGCTTCGGCGGGACGTCCTGGAGCACCTCGGCGTCGGTCCCGGCGAGCAAATTGACGTCACAAAGCTTCCGGATGGAAGGATTGAGGTTCGGGCGGCGTCGACAGGTGAGATTTCATCTTTGTTCGGAATGCTCAAAAAGAAGGGCCGGTCGCCGCTGTCCATCGACGAAATGAATGAAATCACGAAACAAGGGTGGTCCGGCAAAGTCGATGAGACCAGATGAGGATCACCGCCGACACAAATGTGCTCGTCCGCGCAATTGTGGCCGATGAGCCAAAGCAGGCACGCCTCGCTCAATCAGCTCTTGCGAGGGCGGATCTCATTGCAATCGGACCGACGACTTTGTGCGAGTTTGTCTGGGTCCTCTCCCGTGGATACGGGATCCCGACTGCAGATATAGCGGCAGCAATCAGAGGCTTGATTGGCAGCGCCAATGTCGAAGTGAATCGTCCGGCTGTCGAGGCAGGGCTTGTGCTATTGGACGAAGGCGGTGATTTCGCCGATGGAATCATCGCTTTTGAAGGAGCCAGCCTCGGCGGCGCGATGTTTGCCACCTTCGACAAAGACGCTGCAAAGCGACTCAAGAAATTGGGGCGAGACACCCTGCTGCTGGCCTAACGAACGGCCTGCGTGCTCAAATACTGACATTCAATCCAATTCGGGCTGTGCGGCGTGATCGCCAGTGCACGGTCATCGGCTGCTGATGGCCGAATGACGGGTTATAGGCCACCGACGGCCGGGTTCAATATACCTGGCCCCGGAAGAGGCACACAGCTGCGTGAGCGCACGAAACTGTGATGCAAAGTCGGCGGATGGGACCGGATCGACCAGGCAGGGCAAGCTGCGCTGCTTTTCCTGCTCCGAAGCGAACAATCTGATCCACCTTTGGGCCAGTCGGCTCGGACCGTCCGGGTGCTGCGTCCGGCAGGATCACCCTCAGGCCCTGTCCGGTCAGGATCATGTGACGCGCAGGACGCGCACGATCTCGCCAAGACGGGCGGTGCTGATATCCGTCGGCACACGAACGACGATCCCGCCCGTCTCAATGCTGATCGCCCCGCACCCGCATTGATCATCATATTCGGCCGTGCGGGGATCGCCCACGACCAGTTTTTGCAAAGCTCTCTTCGCTAGCCGAAGGCAACACCAATCGCCCGTCGCGCGCGAGACGCCGCCATGCTGTCAGGTGCTGCGGCATCAAGCCATGACGACGGGCGACCGCGCTCGCCTTCACGCCCGGCTCGAAGCTTTCTGCAACAATCTGCGCCTTGACCTCATCCGGCCAGTTGCGCCGACCCGTCGGACCTTCCAGGACCTCAAGTCGGCTGATGTGGCTCCCAACCGAAGCCAACAAATGTTGCACCATTTGTTCCCAAGCTTTGCTCCACACCAAAACGCAAAGCTCACCGAAACAACGCCGTTGGGAAACCCGTCATATCGGTGGGGCGCTCGCACCGCTTACGCTTCACGCCCCGCAGACCGCGCATTGTCAGGGACCGCAGGCAGTCCTTCCAGAAGGGCTCTGCTTCGGATTCGCCTTTGGCAAGCCCGAGGACTTCGCGCTTGCCTTCGGCATTGGCCCCGACAGCCACTATCGCAGCCGTCGAGACGATCCGTCCACCCTGCCGGCTTTTGATGTAGGTGGCATCGATCCAGAGATAGGGCCGTTGACCCCGCCGGATGTCCACCGGACATCCGGGAATTTGCTCCGGTGGAG
>CAZVEZ010000336.1:0-2869 GCA_964626135.1 uncultured Nitrospira sp. | reverse complement strand
TTTTTCTGGAGCCAGCGTTCGCACATAGGCGAGCACATCCCAAATTTCGTCGTCTGTGAGTGCTTCCCTCCAGGCTCCCATCGCGGTATTCGGCTTGCCGTCATGCACCGTCTTAAACAATCTTGCATCCAGCTTCCCTTGAACCGCCGGAGACGTGAGGTCGGCGACCGGAGGAGTAAACTTCATCTGTCCATCTCCCTTCCCATCGACCCCATGACAACGGATGCAGATCGTTGAATAGATGACTCTGCCGCTCAGCACATCACGCTCCGGCTGAGACACATTCAATTCTTTTAGGCCCGGCCCCCCGGCATACCCGTTTGGCGTAACCCCGGCAAACGCCAGTACAGCGACCCCGATAAGTACAACTTTCATCGCGTGGCCTCCATAGCTCGCATGTCTCAAGCAAGACGGGCGCGACTGGTGAAACAGCCTGCCCTCCCTTCAGCCTTCGGATTACCGTATCGCGCCCCCCACCTTTTATTCCAATCCGTCTGAACTCTCTGCGAGCGAGATGCCAGACAGCGATGGAAATGTGCGCAACTAAACCTCTGCATAAACAATGTGTTAGAGGAAGAGGCTGGAGGCGGCAGAAACTGATCGCTGCAAGTGGAGAGAAAGACCCCGTAAAGAATCTGCTAACTGTCGCAAGATGCCACAGTGGAGAAGCGTTAGCAGGCTGTGGGAAACCCATTCAAGCAGAGGAGAACTTCGATGGTTGCCATATCTGAGGCAGCAACTCGTGGCAGGCAAAACGAGCGGGGCATGGCAAGGTCAAGGAACAACCTCTGTGCTTCGCTCCATCCACCGGAGGTTTCGCCCGATAAGTAACTCAGTCATCTCTGACTCTGTGCAGCTTAAGCAATTTTGAGATAGGTTCTAGTCGAACTATGTGAGCAGAAACGTTACGGTTGGTCGATGGCCAGACCCTGCACAATCGCGAAGCGCATCAACTCCGCCGTGGTGTGGATATCCAGCTCCGCCATGAGGCGGGTCTTGTGGAACTCAACGGTCTTCACAGATATGTTGAGTATTGTAGCGATCTCTTTGGTCCCCCTCCCCTCGCCGATCAATTGCAGGACTTCGCGTCGGCGGGGAGTTAATTCGGAGACGGAACGTTTGATGAATGGAACACGCTCTGGATTTAACTTGTTCTCCAGCACTGGCTTGGCGATGGAGGAGGTGAGATAGTGGTGCCCTTGCAGAACGGCCTCAATCGCCAGCGGCAGCTCCACAGGAGCTGAGTGTTTGAGTAAATACCCGCTTGCGCCGGCCTTAAATGCTTCGGTCGCGTATGTCGGACTGGTCTGCATGGTGAGAAAGATGAGTTTCGCGTCAGGACAAAGCGTTGTAATCTGACGCGCAGCATCAATCCCGTTCAGCAACGGCATGGCGATGTCCAAGATGATCAGGTCGGGTTCAAGCCGCTGAGCAGCCTCGACGAGCGCGCGACCGTCTAGGGCTGTTCCGACAATCTCGCAAGTGTCTTCGAGCAGCTTGTGCAATCCGGCCAGCATCATCTTGTGGTCATCGGCCAAAAGGACTCGTGGCCTGTTCACCTGATCATCCCTCCCATCGCCTCACCGATCAGGGCGAGGCCAGCGTGGCTCGCTCAGTCGTCGCGGCTATCTCATCATGAGACTGCCTCTTGAACCGAGTCAGCTAGCGGTATCCAAGCATGCACTTCCGTCCCATTGCCAATACTCGTACGGATGCGGAAGATGCCTTTCATGAGATGAACCCGTTCTTCCATGCTGATGAGTCCAAGCCCGGGAGAGGAAACTCCGTCCGGATCCAAAGAAAATCCCATTCCGTTGTCCCGAATGCATACACCCACGCCCCTGGGCGTACTCAGGAGTCGGACCAGCACCTCCGACGCCTCGGCATGTTTGTGGATGTTCTGGAGGCATTCCTGTGTCACACGGTACAAACAGGTGGCAGTGTCGATCGGAAGGGACTTAGGAATGTCTCGTCGCACGTACTGAACAGATAATCCCGTGCGCCGTCTGAATTCGTCAACATGGTCTCGAATGGCCGCCTCCAAGCCAAGATGCTCAAGAAGCGAGGGGTGCAGCTGGTAAGCAAAGTTGTGGATGTCATGAGCAAGTTGCCCGGCGGCCTGTCGAAGACGTTGAAGGTGATCTCGCAGCGATCGGTCGGAGGGAAAGGATCGTTCGAGGGAGCCGATATCGACGGCCAGGACGGCGAGCCGTTGCGTAAAATCATCGTGCAACTCGCGCGCAAGCCGCTTTCGTTCGCGCTCTTGAGCCGTCAGCAGCTTGGCGGTCAACTCCTCAAGTTGGGCTTCATGGTGGCGCAGCTGGGACTCCACGCGTTTTCGTTCGGTGATGTCCTTTTCCGATCCGACCAAGCGGACAGCTTGGCCTACTTCGTTCCAGAGCGCGATACCACGGTCTAAGACCCACATCCAGCTCCCGTCACATCGCCGGATTCGATATTCTTCCCGATACTCCCGTCGTCTCCTGGCCAGATACTCATCAAGATGGCCAAGGACACGGTTGCGGTCGTCCCGGTGGATCCGTTCCCACCACTGCTCACGCGATTCCTCTTCAGCCTGCAAGGAAAATCCATGCATCGTTTTCCACTGAGGCGAACACAGGATCAGATGCGTCGACAAATCCCAGTCGTACACACCCTCGTGTGTCGCTTGCGTTACGAGGTCCCAGCGATCGAGCGCGATCTGGAGTTGCGCAGTACGTTGTGCGACGCGGGATTCCAGTTTTTCATTTATGGTGCGCAAGGCCTGTTCTGCCTGACTGCGTTGTTCGACTTGATGTTGAAGACTCGCTTTTGTAAGTTCCAACTCGATAGTACGTTGAGCGAAAAGCCTCCCGCCCCATAGCGCCGA
>CAZVEZ010000335.1:0-2885 GCA_964626135.1 uncultured Nitrospira sp. | reverse complement strand
ACCCATTGCCCCGGCTTGCCCCCTTCCTTCTCCGCCACTGCCAGCACGATATTGGCCGGGACTTCGTACTTCACCGCCGCCATGATCGAGCAGACGACCCGTTCCTGGTCCTGAGGTGGCAAATCCGCAATCATTATGACCAGCCTCAATGCACCAGCGGACAGGCCGCGAGAAAGGCGGGGCCTCCGCCAAACATCTGCGCCGCGTGGTATTTGGCGAGCGACGCGGCACACTCGGCGGGAGCCGATCCGATCGCGGATAGACAAAGCAGGGCTTCGCAGGCGTCACGCGCCGTCCCTGTGAGGAGCGATAACGCTCCATTGTTCGGGCTCATCCCAGGAGGCAACGGTGTGGCTCCTGGTGTCGCTGGTATGCTCGACATAGTCGAGACCGGTGGCTGCACACCTGATCTCTCCGCTTCTGCCGACCTCGTTCCAAGACAGAGGAGTGCGAGAACAACAGCCGAGAAGATGACCGAGTGTCGTGTCATGCGTTTCCTCCTTTCACCCCAGTGGACGGCTCTTTCCGATCACGAAACGCCGCGATTTCTTCCTTCGGATTGAATGTGGTGTCGTCGGTCTTGCCCTTCGACAAGCTCTCCCCGCCGAATGTGGGTTCCGGTGACGGCTCGGACGTGTCCGGATGGCTTTTGGTGACACTGGGATAGGATCGACCGGTGAATTGTGGGCCTGGGCTCACGCCATCCATGGCCGCCGCTAAAGGCATGCCCCCGCTTGGACTTCCTTTTGGAGGAGTGCTTGTTGGGCTCCCACTCGGCCCACTGCCACTTGGTCCACCACTCGGGCCGGTGATCATATGTGTTGGGGGAGGCGCACTCCCACTTCCGTTCGACACAGCTTGCATCAGCGCGTGAGAGCCAGTCGCCGCCATTCCTGCTCGCGCCATGTTTGCCGCGAGTCCAATTCCCGCTGCCATGGTCGCCGCTGTCGCAACCATGGAACCGACACTGACGCCACTGCCCAGTGCCCCGACCCCACCACCCATCGCCAGACCACCCAGTAAGGGAGGGATCTTATTCACGAGCCCGAGCAGCACAATCGCCGCTACCATCAACACCGCCATTTCTTTCATACTCACTTGGCTGCTCATGTTCACGTAATACAGATTGATGAACGAAAAGCCAATGCCCACCACCAAGATCATCCCTGCCAGTTGTGCACCGAGCGATAAGACCGTTCGGTAGTAGTTAATCGCCATATCGGAGGTCCATCGGGACCCGCCGAATCCCAGGAAGAAGATTCCGGCGAAGGCCAAGATCCACCCACTCACCAACAGCACCAACATGTTGATGGCGATGAGGGCCACCACAATGAGGATGATGACGCAGAGCAATAGATTAAAGGCACTCACCACCGGCGACCAGACCGATGATTGAGTCACGACCCGATCCAGCAATTGGAATCCAATGTCCATCAGTGTCGACGGATAGACACTCGGTCCCAACCCGCTGGCACTCCCCGCGAGTTGACGCATCGAATTGATGATCTGCATCGCGAAGGTCGGCCCATTCGTCAGCAGCCACCAAAAGAACCCCGTCATCAGCGTGAAGGACAGGAACTCCCCGAAAAACTCCCCAAGCTCCGCACGGCGCAGCGCCAACTGCCCCATCGTCCACACTAAGGAGATCGTGGCGAGCGTCCAAAAGAGCCAAGAGGCTCGCGCAGTAATGTAGGTCGCCCAGCCTGCCGCACTCGTCTGAAAATTTTGGAGGGCGGTATCGAGAAGACCTGCGGAGTTGATGGCGGCCTGGGCCTCACCCGGCCACCACCACAGGACGAGCAACAGACCCATCATCGTCTGTTGGGTTACGCACGACCACCGGTCCCACTCAGGTGCCTGCCGAGGGGCGTCTCTCGTGGATGCGTGGAAGGTCTTCATCGTCCCATAGCTATGTCATCGACCGCTTGTTGCGCATTGATGCAATTCGGTGTCTTGTCCAATTGACCAGGATTGTTGTGGCACTTGGTCGCCATCGCGATTCGTTCCGCTTCATGCGCCTTGTACCACGCGACCGTGTGTACGGGATCGAGGGCTTCTTGCGTGCACCCACCTATCCCGAGCACGCCACTCAAGACCAGGCCGAAGACGAGAGGACGACACTCCCAGCCGATCGCCGCTGGTTGTTGGAACCACGTGCGTACCATCATGCAGGCCTCTCCTATCTGAATAATCTGATAACCCATCACCCGTGCACGACGCTGCCGTTCGGAGTCACCATGCACGCCGGGGACTTGGTTGAAACGTGCCTAGACGCGCATTCCGGTCCGCTGCCATTTCCATTGCCTCCCGATCCGCCTGCGCTTGGTGACGAGTCGCGTCCATATTCTGTTGCGCCAGGAGGGCAGCCCGGATCTGCAAGAGTTGATTCGCTTCCGCACTTGCCAGCATATTGGCGTGCTGAATCCCTTCCAGTTGGCCATTGGACGTTTGCGCCGCCAGTTGAAGCCGCTTCAACCGTCGCGCATCGCCGTTCAACGTCTCGTACTGCCGTTCCAATCCCCGGAACAGGGCTTCGATCGATCGCTTCTGCGATTGGGCCCCGATGACTTCGTTCTCCAAAATGAGGCCCCACTGACTCGGGGAACAGCCCGGCTCTTTAAAGCACTGCGCATTGCGATACCACGCCATGTCGTGGAAGTTGCCGGTAAAGCCGGCCACTGTCCCGTATAGCTGTCTGTAGAACGAGACGGTATCGATCATGTAGCGCAGATCGTTCATCGTGTCCTGCGCGTTGTCCCAGATAAACAAGCCGGGGTTCATCGTGTTTTGCAGCATGTTCACATATTGCTGCAGCTGCAGCCGGTATTGCTCGATTTGCTTCAGTTGTTGGGCCATGTTCGAGATCGCCCCCGTCACCGACGGGG
>CAZVEZ010000334.1:0-2897 GCA_964626135.1 uncultured Nitrospira sp. | reverse complement strand
GCCTTGATCGAACGGATCGACAAGGACCGGATCGATCTCCCCGTACTTCCGCAAGTTGCCGGTAAAGTCATGGCCCTGGCAAACGATCCATCGGCAGATGCAGCCCGTCTGTCTGCTCTTATTCACCAAGACCAGGCATTGGCTGCACACGTGCTGAGAATTGCCAACTCACCCGCCTATATGCCTCGAACTCCGATCGCCTCACTCCAACATGCCGTTGCTATGCTCGGCGTGAATCAACTGTCGGAAATCGCCGTCACGATTTCCCTCAAGAGCGGGGCCGTCAATATTCCGGGGCATGAAGCGGAGGTACGGCAGCTCTGGCGCCACGCGCTGGCCAGCGGAGCCTATGCCAAAGAAATCGCGCGCATGCGCCGATATAATGTGGAAAGCGCCTACCTATGCGGTCTTCTGCATACCGTCGGGAAGCCGGTCGTGCTCAAGACTGTCACGGCCATCGCCTCGGAAATGCATCTCTCACTCGAGTCCACCGCGATCGTCTCCCTCCTCGACGGTTATCATTCTCGCGTCGGCAGTTTGATTGCGCATGAGTGGGCATTACCCCCGCAAGTCGCGACGGCTATCACCTACTATGGGATCTATGAGCAGGCGCCGGCGCATCGACAGGAAGCCATGATGACGTGTCTGGCAGACCGATTGGCGACCTATATCCTCGAGCCCGATTCCTTCGATGACAACACACTTCGTGAACATGGAGTCTTTGCCGATCTTAATTTTTATCCCAACGACATTGATGCATTGCTCAGCCTCAAGGCACAGGTTCTCAATCTCGTGGATACCATGGCGCAATGAGTACTGCGATTCACTATGACATTGTGGTGATCGGAAGCGGTCCAGCCGGTCAGAAGGCCGCAATCCAGGGCGCCAAAGCCGGCAAGCACGTGGCAATGATCGAACGCGAGCCAGGCGTCGGAGGCACCTGTGTATACAGGGGAACGATTCCAAGCAAAACGCTCCGTGAGAGCGCGCTGCGCATAGACCGGATGAAACGGTCTTCGACGACGAGGGACACCCAGACCCCTTCGAATGTGATGGTCTCCACATTGATGCGACGCTTGGACGAAGTCGTCACATCGCATGGCGACTACATGATGAACCAGCTGACGCGCAACGGCGTCACCTTATTTCACGGCCGAGCCCACTTTCGCTCCGACAGCCTGATCGAGATGCTGACCGTCGACGGCATGACACAAACGCTCACCGCCGAGACGATCGTCATCGCCACAGGATCCAGGCCCCGCGCTCCAGTCGACATTCCGATCGACCATGAACATATTCTCGACAGCGACTCCATTCTCTCCATGATCTACCTGCCACGCTCCCTTACCGTATTGGGCGGGGGCATCATTGCATCGGAATATGCATCGATCTTTTCCGCGCTTGGCGTGCAGGTCACGATCATCGATCGAGCCGATCGTCCCCTGCAGTTTTTCGATGCGGAACTCATTCGCGCATTTGTGCAAAGCTTTGAACTGGAAGGCGGTCGCTATTGCGGGGCCCAGACGATACGAGACGTCCGGTGGGATGGAATTTCTCAGGTGGTCACGACGCTTCAGGATGGGCAGAGAATCACAAGCGATAAGATGCTCGTGGCTTTGGGGCGACAGGCGAATCTGGAGGACCTCAACCTCGGCGCAACCGGCTTGACCGTCACCGAAAAGGGAACGCTCGCCGTCAACGAACATTGTCAGACCGCTATCCCGCACATTTATGGCGTCGGCGATCTCATCGGCCACCCTGGTCTGGCCTCCTCTGCCATGGAACAGGGCCGGCGCGCCGTATGCCATGCGCTGGGTCTCCCAGAGGGACGTTCAGCCGATACCATTCCGGTCGGGATTTACACCATCCCCGAGATGTCCAGTATCGGGATGGACGAACTTGCGGGTCGAAAACGATATCGGGATGTCATGATCGGCCGGGCACGGTTCAACGAAATCGCTCGCGGTCAAATTTCAAACATTCAGAATGGCTTACTGAAGATGGTGGCTGATCCGACAGGCGAATACCTCCTTGGCGTCCAGATCGTCGGGGAAGGCGCAACGGAACTGATTCATGTAGGCCAGATGGCGCTTCAGCATGCGGCCACGGTTGATTCATTTGTTGAGAACATCTTCAACTTCCCCACGCTGGCTGAAACCTATCGCGTTGCCGCCCTCGATATCGTAGGCCAACGTCAAAAACGTCTGGCTTCGATCGCCGCATGATCACCGCGGGACAGGCGGGACTCGCAAGACGAGCGCGACACGCCTTCAGACTGCTTCACCTGTCAACAATCCAACGGCAAGAAAACGGGCATCGATTATGCCGAGAATATGCCCCCGCAGCTCATCACAAAAGGGCGCAAGACTCTCATCGTGGAGATAACGATCGACCGTGCGAGGCAAGCGGCGTCTCCAGGAATGGGCCGCCTGTCGCGCTCCCACCGCGGCAGATCCACCGTGAATAAGAATCGTGCGAACTTCCTGCTCGAAAAATCCCACGTGCACCTCTTCATCTTCCAATATCGAAGCCAGATCGGGCCGCAAGTCGACTAACAGCCTGGCAAACTCCAATCCCAACAGTTCATATCCGTAGAGGTGCACTGCGAGAACCCTCCATTGACTGGGCATACGCGGGAGCGCCGTCTTGGCATGCGAACTCGTTCCCAGCAGCAACTCGAACTGCTTGAGATGCTGCGCTTCCTCTTCTTCATGACGACGCAAGAACTGCAACACACCGGACGGAACGTCTTGAGCTTGCGCCGAACGTACTGCCCATAAGGCCATCGCCTCCGCTTTGAGAAATTGTTCCAGGATCGCCCGTTCACAGGTAGGAGGAAGCGGATGAGTCATGCGCCCAGTCTATCGAAACAATGCCGAGGAACCAACATCTCTCTC
>CAZVEZ010000333.1:0-2914 GCA_964626135.1 uncultured Nitrospira sp. | reverse complement strand
GTCCAGCAAAGCTCGTCGGGCTTGAGCTGAGTACAGGCCTGGTCCCGGCTCTGGTCAACGATACCAGAACATCGGATGCCTTACCCCTGCTGGCGTTTACTCTGCGCGAACTGTATGAGGGTTATGGTCAGGACAAGCTTTTGACGCTTGAGGCATACCGAGACAAACTTGGAAAACTCGACGGGTGCATCGGGCGAGCAGCGGAAGCAGTCCTGAGGGCTGACTCGGTGTCAGAGGAGAGCCTATCGGAACTGAGCACTGCGTTCCTGGCCATGGTTCGAATAAATGACAACGATCAGTATACGAAGCAACCAGCTCGGTGGAGTGACTTGCCTGGGTCCACCCACGAAGTGCTAGAACATTTCATCTCAGCACGCCTACTGATCTCTTATGGAGATGGGAAGGGACGCATGCTTGAAGTCGCGCATGAAGCATTGTTCCGCGCCTGGCCACGTTTAGGGAATTGGTTGAAAGATAATAGAGCATTTCTTGTTTGGCAACAGCGGTTGAGAGGGGCCGTTGAGCAGTATGAACAGCATAATAGAGCGCATGACTTCTTGTACCGCAGGTTTCCTCTCACAGAAGCGTCGGAGTGGTTAAATAGGAAGCCCAAACTGTTCTCCCCCGATGAGCGTCAATTCGTGCTGGCAAGTCAACATCGGAAACGTAGAGAGCGCATAGCCGTTGCTATCGCCGTCTGCACCATAGTTCTGTTGCTAGGAGCAACAATGTGGTTCTGGGAAACAAGGTATGACTTTGAACAGGCCATGCTCAAGGCGAAATCCATCTTTGTGAGTATCCACGTAAAGCCAGAGATGGTGTCCGTACGAGCTGGAACCTTTCACATGGGCGATCTGGAAAGGTTTGGAGAACCATGGCGAAATCCAGTTCATCAAGTTTCGGTCAGACCTTTCAAGCTCGGGAAGTATGAGGTGACGTTTGATGAATACGACCGATTTGCGATTGCCACAGGACGAGAGATGCCCCACGACGAAGGTTGGGGGCGTGGTCGCCGTCCGGTAATCAATGTATTGTGGTCAGATGCCAGGGCATACGTCGAATGGCTGGCAAAGCTAACCGGCACACGTTATCGTCTGCCTACCGAATCGGAATGGGAATATGCGGCGCGCAGTGGATCCAAACATGAGGTCTGGGCGGGAACTTCCAAAGAATCAGAGTTAGATACGTATGCCGTGTTCGCTAACAGATCGGCTAGTGGCCCATTAGAAGTTGGCTCAAAGCAAGCCAATGCGTTTGGAATACACGATCTTAGTGGTAATGTTTGGGAATGGGTCGAGGATTGTTGGCATACAACATATGATCATGCTCCTCAGGATGGGTCTGCATTGCCCGGTCCTGTAGGCTGCGGCCACCGCACGGCCCGTGGGGGATCTTGGAACGGTATCTCAGTAAATATAATGACGTCCGTACGAATCGGGGTTGAGACCAGCTTCCGAAATAACGACGTTGGGTTCCGTCTTGCCCAGGACATTGAGCCCTAACTCCTTACTCATTGCGCCTGGTTCCACCGAGCGAGTGAAGTCTTCAAGCGGTGAGTGATGCCTGTGATGGCTCCGCATGCTCACTCTGGGAGAAACGAGGATTTTCCCGATAGCGACTCCAACAGTGTGTTCAGACTACAGTAGGTGATGGTGAGCAGTTAGTAGCGTCTGATCTTGTATTGTACACTGCACAGGCAGATTTGATTCTCGATCTAACTGCCACCAAAGCGGCCTGATTAATTCGTCCGTGCTGTGAAGCGGCTGACGTATTTATAAAGAATGCTGGCAATCAGGTTTTGATAAGGCAAGCCTTCCTCGGCGGCGCGCTGCTTGAGCAGCTCAAGGTCGGCGGTTGATAAGCGGATATTGATTCGAGCGTCCTTGCGCGTGTAGCGTCGGGCGGCGTTCATGGCGTCTTTTCTGGCCAGGACCTGATTCTTCACCGGCCTGAAGGCGCCGCGTTCGTAATCAGCGATCAGCTTTTCTTCGTCTTTATCGAGCGCGGTTTTCTTCTTCATGGTGTGCTTCCTTTCTAACGGGTTCTCGTGGCCTTTCGGCTTGAATGGATTGTCTTTACTATGACGATGTGGCCTGCTATCAACCGTGTGCTCGTTTGCGGGAACGCCGAATAGTGGGCCTGGGGTGAGGCGAATCGGGGCTCGTTGGCCACGCCGACGGCCCCGAGCGCTGCCCGGCCATCGGACGTGTCCGTTTCCTAAAGCGAGATATTCAGTAAAAGATTTGGTGATTGTTCATAGTGAATGAGAGGATGTGGGCACTGAATCAGGAGGACACATGATTCTGTCAACGACCAACAGTATTGAAGGTAAGAAAGTCACGAAGTATCTTGGATTGGTCTCCGGCGATGCGATTCTGGGCGCGAATATCTTTCGGGATTTCTTCGCGTCGGTCAGGGACATCGTCGGCGGACGATCGGCAGGGTATGAAAAGGAGCTCCGCAAGGCCAAGGATATCGCGCTCGGAGAGATGCGAGAGCAGGCCAAGAATCTGGGTGCCAATGCGATCGTCGGTATCGATATCGATTATGAAACGATCGGCGCCAACAGCAGCATGCTCATGGTCAGTGCGAACGGAACGGCAGTGGTGTTGGAATAACCGATTTGCATGGCACTCCTCACAAATGCCGAATACCTCGATCTCGGCCGCCGCATCGTGCCCTTACTTGGCACCGCATTGGCTGGGCCCTCGGCCGAGGCGCTTCGCGAACTAGCCCGAGCCTATGATCCTTCCGCAGACGATTCTCGCATCGGCGCCGAAGTTTTTCTGTTCCACAAATATCTCCTGATGCAGGCTTGTGTGGGCGTGTTTCCTGAGGCACAGGTCGATCATATCGTCGGAGGGTTGTTTGCGGCGCTCAATGAACGAGTCAGAGGGCTGGAGCTTGGGCCGGA
>CAZVEZ010000332.1:0-2918 GCA_964626135.1 uncultured Nitrospira sp. | reverse complement strand
ATTCTCGCTGGAGATCCATAAGCATCATGATGGGATCGTGTACTATGTCGGGTATGCCACCGACAAGGACATAGAAAAATATCTGACCCGTCAAAAAAACTTTCATATACCCACGTTCCCACACGCATCGGAAAAGGCGCCGTCTCTGTTCGAAATTCCCATCGAGTTCGTCTCCAAATGCGAGGAGCGTCCCGTGAAAGACGAGGGTTTTTTCGATCTCTACGTGACGACCATCCCTGAGTTGCAATCGTAAGAAACGGCACCTCCTGTTGGTCCCCCTGCTACCGTCGAACGAGCACATTCCTATCGTGCGCGTTTCGCGAGCAGGGACGACCAGGCTGCCCCTCTTTCCTGTCCGTGACAAGGTTTCCCCGCATCAGTATAATGCGCAGCCTATGGCCACAGTTGATCCTGCCGCACCGAAACAACCACTGACATTGCCTGATCGTACCCTCGTGGCTGCCACAGTTGAAGCTCGGCTTCCCTTTCAAGCCCGATTCAAGACGCTGGCGCCATTAGCTGGCGATGCGTCCAACCGCCGGTATTTTCGCATCGAGTTGACGGGAGGCGCTGCCCGCTCGGTCATTCTCATGCAGTTGGCCGAGCCGGAGGCCTTCAAACAATCGGAAGAAGCCGTCAGCGGGGAAGCTCATCAGGTCACTGAATTACCGTTTCTGAACATCCTTTCCCATTTATCCAAAGCCGGGGTCTCCGTTCCGCGCCTCTATCACTACGATCAGTCGGCGGGGTTGCTCTATCTCGAGGATTTTGGAGACCTGACTCTGGCGGAAGCCTGTCGCGAGGCAAGCGTGGTTGACATGGAGACGCGCTATAGCCAGGCTGTCGATGCTCTCGTGGATATGCAATCGAGGGCCGGTTCACCGGCCGATCTGAACTGTCTCGCGTTCCACCGTAGCTTCGAAGTGCCGCTGCTCATGTGGGAGTTCGATCATTTTCTGGAGTACGGAATTGTGGCGCGGCGGGGAAAACCCATGTGCGCCGACGATCATCTGCCCATCCGGGACGCATTCGAAACGATCGCCGAGTTGCTCGCCGGCCAACCGCGCGTCTTCGTCCATCGGGACTATCACTCGCGCAACTTAATGGTCGATGGCGAACGGCTGGGGGTTATCGACTTTCAAGACGCCTTGATGGGCCCGGCGACATACGATCTTGCCTCGCTGCTTCGCGACGCCTATATCGAACTCGACGAAGCGCTGATCGACCGCTTGATTGACCGGTATCTCGATCGGTCTGCGGCACATCGAGAAGTCCGGACCGATCGAGAGACCTTCCGCCGCCTGTTCGATCTCACGAGCATCCAGCGTAACCTCAAGGCGGCAGGGCGCTTCGTCTACATCGATCGCGTCAAAGGCAATCCCAAGTTCCTCGCCGACATTCCGCGTGTCTTGAACTATGTCAAACGCAATCTCCAGAAGTATCCAGAATTGGACAGGCTCGGGAAACATCTCACTCCCTATGTGCCGGAATTGCAATGAAACGGTTAGGGGTTAGGGGTCAGGGGTTAGGGGCGGGAAAGATGAGGATGACGCTGATCATTCCTTCTCCTTACCCTTTACTCCTCACCCCTCACCGATTCGTATGAAAGCCATGATCCTGGCCGCGGGCTTGGGCACTCGCTTGAGACCGCTCACGAACACGATTCCGAAGCCGCTTCTCCCCATTGCGGGCACACCGCTGATCGTGTGGAATCTCCTGCTCTTGAAGCGGTATGGGTTCCACGATGTCGTGATCAACCTGCATCATCTCGGACCGATGATCGAGCAGGCGGTCGGCAACGGCTCGCGGTACGGATTGCGGATCATCTATTCTCGCGAACCGTCGCTCTTAGGCACTGGGGGAGGTCTCAAGCAGGCAGAGCTGTATTTTTCCGGTGAGTCGGTGTTGGTGTTGAACGGCGATACCCTTGTAGAGCTTGACCTCGGCGCATTGTATGAGTCTCACCGGCAGCGCGATGCCATGGCGACGTTGGTCCTGCGCAAAGATCCCGATGCGGAGCGGTGGGGTCTCGTTGAAACGGATTCCGACAATCGCATCGTGCGGATTACCGGGCGTGGACTCACGGATCAGGTATCGGCTCTGCCTCGCATGTTTGCCGGGATTCATGTGCTTCGTCCACGGCTCCTGCGGGATGTGCCGAAAGGCGTGGCCTCATCCATTATCGATCACTATGTGGCGGCGATTCAGCGGGGAGAGCGGGTGTTCGGATATGACTGGGAAGGATACTGGTCTGATATCGGGACGCCTGAGCGCTATGCGCAAGCCGAGCAGGATGTCTCAGCCGGCCGTATTAACTTGGCGGCAAGACAACGAACCTGAAAAAATCAGCCGGTGTGACAAAACTGTTCGTTGGTTTGTTTGGTTTCTCTGCCCTGCCTGCTACAGCTCCCCCGATGCTTCTTTGATTTTTTGTTGCTTGATCAAGCGGGCAAGATACGTGCGTTGCAGTTTGAGGCGGTCTGCGGCTTTTGTCTGATTGCCATCCGCTTCTTCGATGGCTCGCTCGATGATATAGCGGCTATGTTCTTCCATCGACTCATGGTACGGAAACGAAAGATAGTAGAGGCGTTCGTCCGGCGATGTGTGGCCCATGGCATCTAACGACAGCATGTCCGGCTCGATGGTGTCCGACTGGCTCAACACGACGGCCCGCGCAATGACATTGTCCAATTCACGAATGTTTCCCGGCCAGCGGTATCGACTCATGGCCTCCATGGCAGCCGGGCTGAACATTATGCCGGGGCGCTTCGTTTCTCTGGAATGCCGGTTCAAGAAAAACTTGGCCAGGGCAGGGAGGTCATCGGGCCGTTCGCGGAGCGGGGGCAGGGTGAGGCTGATGACGTTGAGACGGAAATAGAGATCTTCGCGAAACTCGCCGGTCTTTACGGCCTGCCGGA
>CAZVEZ010000331.1:0-2924 GCA_964626135.1 uncultured Nitrospira sp. | reverse complement strand
CTCACAGACCCCTTCAGAAGCCATCGCAGGCTGTTCAGAAAGGCCGTCCAGCAAGACCGCAGCAAGCAACGAGGCGAAGCGTACTCTCTGCAGTACGTTGACACGCTGACAGATGAAAGCCTGGATATCAGTCGGGAGGTAGTTAGAGTGGGGTTACTTCAGCGACTCACGCATGACTTGAAGGCGGGGTTTGCGACGTTGCGCCATGGCACGGCGCAGGCGGCGGTCCGCGCATTGGAAGAAACGGAACTGCTGCGGATTCGTCTTGAAATCCGCAAGCTCGACCAGCAATTGGATGAGCTTTATCGGGATGTCGGGGAGCGAGCGGTCATCCTGGGCGAGGGAGGCCAATCGGTTGAGCGGGTGCTGTACGACCCTGAAGTCAGTCGACTCGTCAAAGAGATCCACGAACTCAAAGCCGCGCGTGAGAAATTTGAATCGGAGGTGACGGAGATCCGGAGCGACATATGAGCGACTCATTACGCGTGATACGTCTCGCCGGCGTGGATATCGGGACCCTCACCTGCCGGTTGCTGATAGCCGATTTACCGTCTGGCGGAGGGCTGAGAGAAATCCGATCTGATCGACGAATCCTCCGGCTGGGCGAGGGCGTCGATCAGACAAAGTATTTGAGCGGCGCGGCGATGGATCGGGTGCTGCAGTGTCTCAAAGAGTGGCGGGAGTTGATCGATGTCTCTTCTGTCGATGCGGCGGTTGCCGTTGCGACCAGCGCCGTGCGTGATGCTGTGAACCGTGATGAATTTCTCGATCGTGTAAAGCGCGAAACGGGCTTCGAGGTCGAACTGATCTCCGGGGAAGAAGAGGCCCGGCGGACACTGTTGGGCATCCGCTCCGGCTTGCCCCACGGCGTGACAAAACTGCTGGCTCTCGACATCGGCGGCGGCAGCACCGAATTCATGCTGGATCGACCGGGACAAGCGCTCATCGCCCAATCCATCGACATCGGAGTCGTGCGCCTCTGCGAACGGATTCTGTGCCACGACCCTCCGACTGATGACGAGGTGCGCCGGGCGCGCGACTGGGTTGCGCGAGAAACCAAAGCAGTCGTGGCCGGCATGGATCACTATGAGACTGCGACATTCGTCGGCACTGCCGGAACCGTCACCAGCCTAGCCGCCATGGCCCAGAAACTTTCCACCTACGAACCGGCCAGAATCCATAACTATCAGTTGCAGCTCGCTACGATTCAAGAACTTGAACACACGCTACTGAGTCGCAAAAAATCCGACCGAGCCGGTCTGCCGGGCTTAGAAAAAGGCCGAGAAGAAGTCATCGCCGCCGGCGCGATCATCATCCGGACGATCATGGAGACGCTGGGGATGACCAGCGTTCTTGTCAGCGACCTCGGCTTGCGCGAAGGAGTGTTGATCGATCTGGCGGCCAGGATTACGAATCAGTGAAGCCCTTCCGGGGACTTGCTAGATTTGTATCCGAGGGGAGGGCGATGCATACATCATCATTTCTTCGTTTCGCGTAAAGGAGAAGCCATGAGTAACTTAGGAGAGATATTAGATGGTTTGCGGCGCGAGCGTTGGGAAGAAGAAGGGTTGGTAGGAAATTTTAAATCACAATTGAATGAGAACGGCATTGAAATTCTTCCTCGAAAAGGAAATACTTTTTCTCTAAGAAAAGAAGAGAAGGAAATACTGCTGTCCGCTCATGAATATACCCCGCAAACATTAGCAACTGAAGGCAAGGGATGGTGGGCGGTATCACAGAACTTTATTGAAGAGGCAGAGGCTGGAAGTGGGGAACTTTCATGGGGGATCGTGTTTATGCTTGGTAGTTCGACGAGCGAAGCTTGGAAGGGCTATTGGGTGTCTGACGCTAAATTTGAGGAGGTCGAAGCAGGGCCTCAAGATTCTGACGGAAAGCGGCACATGTATTTTGGAGAAAGTAGAAAGAGTTGCCGAACGGTTCTACTCAGTTAAGGAATTCTGCTCCCTGATCGATATTTGAGCTGATGAGACCGAAGTGGGAGGGTTCGGCCACGTTATCTCATCGGCCCGCTCATTGATTCCCTGGCTTTCGCGTCCTAGACTTCGCTGGCTCACACTCAACTTGTCGTGAATGCTGCTATCCAAACCCTTGGGATCGAAATAGTCGGTGCCAGGCGTCACATTAACGTTTTGACCGAGAGACTCTGTCATGACCTCCAGTTTGTCGCCGAAGGATTCCAACTGCATCTCGGCCGGCGTTATGCCGACAATAGAGCCTATTTTGAAGATCGATTCGGAGAAACCCGCGCGCTCATCCAGCTCCCCTACGGCCAGATTTAAGAACGAGTTGAGCGGTTGGAGCAACAGGTCCGCACCATTGAGCAGCACCGAGGACTCACCGATATCAGAATTTGACGATTCTAGTGTGCGCGGTCGGCGAGCACAGGGAACCATCCAGGCTACACTCATCCTTTCACTCCTGTGAATACCACCGATAGCCTTTTTGCTCCGTGAACTGGGCTTTCGGCGCGCCGCCGTGCTTTTGACTAACAGTCTGTTGAAGTCGAGGAGTCTGGACAAGCCAGGATGCGACCATTCATATCTGTTGCTCCTGTTATCAATAAACTTATATAATGCGTTCGATGAAATCTCTGGAGTTCGTTGGGTCGAGTCGTGATGATCTTAGGGGTTTTCCTGCGGAAGCCCGGCGGGCGGCTGGCTTCGAGTTGAGTTTTATCCAGCGAGGGCTGGACCATTCGGACTGGAGGCCCATGAGCGAGGTGGGTACCGGTGTGCGGGAGATTCGTATCCATGTCTTGGGAGAGTGGCGCGTGTTCTAAGTGGCCCAATTCGCCAAGGCTGTATATGTGCTGCATGCGTTCCAGAAGAAGACGCGGAAGACCAGAAGAGAAGATATTGAGTTGGCGCGAAAGCGGTACCGCCAGATTGGAGATGGATCATGAA
>CAZVEZ010000330.1:0-2925 GCA_964626135.1 uncultured Nitrospira sp. | reverse complement strand
CCGACCCCTGCGTCCCGAACGCAGTGCGCTACCGGGCTGCGCTACGCCCCGACAAAATCAATAGAGCCGCGAATCGAGGTGGGATTGTCTTACATCAGGGGGTTGAAACGCAAGCCGTGGGCATCGGCCACTCCTCGACAGGTAATCTTGCCATTGGAGATGTTCACTCCTTTTGCCAGCCCGGCGTCTGTCCGCACGGCATCCTCCACCCCCGCAGTCGCTAGACGCAGAAGATACGGAAGCGTGGCATTTGTCAACGCGATCGTCGACGTGTGTGGAACGATTCCCGGCATATTGGCCACACAATAATGGAGCACCCCGTCTACCACATAGACCGGGTCTGAATGGGTTGTGAGTTTCGTGGTCTCGAAGCAGCCGCCCTGATCGACCGCGACGTCCACGACCACGGCTCCCGGCTTCATGCGCGCCACCAGTTCACGCGAAACTAACTTGGGCGCAAGCGCCCCGGGAATGAGAACCGCTCCGATCACGAGATCTGCGGCCATCACTGATTCGTCAATCGCAGCTTGCGTGGAGACACGCGTCACAATTCGGCCACGATACAAGTCGTCGAGCTCCCGGAGCCGTTCGAGGTCGAGATTGATCGCCGTGACCTGTGCTCCCATTCCGACGGCAATCCGGATCGCCGAACTACCCACCACTCCGGCCCCAAGCACCACAACTTTTCCCGGCTCGACACCAGGAACACCGGCCAAGAGAAGTCCGCGTCCTCCTTGTGTCTTTTCCAGGTAGCGCGCGCCGATCTGCACCGACATCCGTCCTGCGATTTCGCTCATCGGCTTGAGCATCGGTAACGTGCCGTCTCTTGCTTCGATCGTTTCGTAGGCAATTGCCGTGATCGAGGTTTCCAACAGGGCTTTCGTGAGTTCCGGCAAGGAGGCCAAATGCAGGTAGGTAAATAACGTCTGGCCTGGGCGGAAGAAGCGGCACTCGGAAAGCAGCGGCTCCTTGACCTTCACGATGAGCGTCGCCCGCTGAAATAGCTGCTCTTTTGATTCTGCTAACGCGGCGCCCGCATTCCGGTATTCTTCATCCGAATATCCGCTGCCGATTCCAGCCGATGGTTCAACCCAGACATCGTGGCCGGCCTGACGCAAAGCGCGCACTCCATCGGGGGTGACACTGACACGATACTCATGATCTTTGATCTCTTTGGGGACCCCGATGACCATGGCTGCTCCCTTCCTGAGCGATTCATCCGGTAATTCTTCGCTCATTACTATAGCAGGATGCCGAAAAAATCCGCCAGCAGCAGAAGACCGTTATTTGGTTTGTCTCGTTTGTTTGGTTAAACCAGATAGACCGGACAGATCGAATAGACCAAATGAGCCAGATCGGTCTGTCTCGCCTGTCCCGCAGTCAGGTGGACAGTACGCGCGAGCCTGGTGTAAGATTTGCCCGCTTTTGGCTTACGATTGACGGAGGGAGGCTCTATGGATTCAGCATCTGGGGCCTGCAATGCCTGCGGCGCTACCGGCACCGCGCTCATGAAGGTATCGCTCGGGAAGGATTTTTTCGGCCGGACCTACGACCGGCTGTCCCCCTCGACCGATCAACGCCCCCAATGGTATTGCGAAGGCTGTTCGATGCAAAAAAATCTTCAGCGAGACTTTCGGGATATCCTGGGGGAATTCGACAAGCTTACGGCCGGTCAAATCTCGATCCTGTCTGCCCAGGAAGAATTTCAACGGGCCTCGTTACGGTTGCGGGAGATTACGACGATTCTGGCCGGGGTGGCCGGCCACTCTTCATTCTTGAACGCATCCGACGTCTCACAATTGATCGGTCGTATGCACAGCACGACGATGCAGGCCTAGCAGGAACCATTCGTGTCGACATTCTTCACCCGACATATTTTCGTCTGCACAAACCAGCGGAGCCCCGATGATCCCCGTGGGAGCTGCTCCAAGCTTGGGTCTGAAGCGCTCCATGCGCGCTTTAAACAAGAAGCAAAACGGCTGGATTTGAAGGATGTCGTTCGGGCCAATAAAGCCGGGTGCCTCGATCATTGTGCTCAAGGACCGAGCGTCGTGATTTATCCCGAAGGGGTATGGTATCAAGTCAAATCCGACGCCGACGTGACGGAAATCATGGAGCGTCATATCATCAAAGGCGAGGTGGTGACCCGCCTTATCATGCCCGATCATCCAGCTCCTGCAGTGCTTCCTCCGCTCAAACCGTAGTGTTGATCAACAAGGATCGATATGGCCGTTGAAGATAAGTGGAAAGCCAACCTGGATAAGGTGGCCTTCATGAAGCAGTTTCCTGGGCTGCTCGGGAACTGGGAGACCTTGGCGGGAAAAACCGTCAAAGCCGTCATTCCCCTCAAGGGGAAACAGGGTACTGCCGTGCTGGTGTGCACCGATGGCACCTTTACGATCATGCCCCCGATGGCGCCGGAGCCCTATGAATTAGGCGAAGCATTGGCGGCGGCACGGACGATTCTCGAGCCTGAGCATCAGGCGGCCTATGTGGAGTATGATCGACTGGTTAAAAAAGACAGAGATGCCCTGAGGTCAGCCAGGGTTGAAAAGATTCTCGGGGCGATTCACAACAATCTGGAGCAGATGCCGGAATTAAAAGATCGGTTGAAAGAACTTGTGAAGGAGTGGAAGTGAGTGACAGCCTCCCGGATAGAAATATGTTCGACATCTTTTCCCAGGGTCTCTTTGAAGGAGTCAAACCCATGATGGTCATTCGCGATCACCTCGTTCGCCATCCCGACCGCTGCACCCATCAAGCGATCTGCGTCCCGATCTGCCCGACTGGCGCCTGGCTTTCCACTCCACCCTACAAATTCGACCCGTCCCGCTGTCTGGAAAGCTGCCGCCTCTGCCTGGATGCCTGTCCCTCGCAGGCGATTTTCGCCGTGTTCAAGAAGGGGGAGAAGTTGTTGGAGCCGCA
>CAZVEZ010000329.1:0-2960 GCA_964626135.1 uncultured Nitrospira sp. | reverse complement strand
TCCTGAAACTCTTCTTACTTGAGCGAGTGCAGGCGGAGCTGCAGCTCAAGACCGCCAAGGCCTCATAGAGGGCAGGCTAGATGGTCTCTTGCCCCCGTGCAACGCGCGCGCGGAAGGATGCAAGGGAGCGGCCAGGTGCCCTTCTTGCTCGCAGAACGCGCACGATAGGAATGTGCTCGTTCGATGCGCGCAGTAAAGAACAATCTGCCTGCTCCCTCTGGGGAAGTTGAGAAATCAGAAAGGCCCTCGCCCACCCACCCCTTATGAGTACGACGATGATTTACTCCCATGTTCTTCATCGAGGGCCGGCCGGTATCCGCAGTCCGTTCGACAGGATATAAGTCCATTCGGGAAAGGGTGTTATGCCGATCCGCATAAGAACCCACGATAAATAGTCGCTAGGGCGTAAGTCATTGAACGAGCGTTGATTGTAGCGTATTGTTCACGACCATTGATGGCGTGTTACGCGGATAGAAATTAACAGATCCAGTTCTTCTGCGGATCGGCCTAAACATAGTTCGGGCGACGCTGCGCGTTCCCCAAACGGCCCCGCGGCTGGCGCGCGTGGTTGTTAGGTGTACAGGAGGAGACCCAGGTGCAGACTCCACCGTATCGAATTCGGCGCGCGCGGCCACAGAGAGCGACACCCTTGCTGGCCCTTGGCCCCCATGAGTCCGAGCGGGGCTGGAGCTTTCATTTCAGCAACAACCCTACTGGTGAGTTCGGCTACTACGGCAGCAGGTTCCTCGAAGCGGCCAGGACCCTTGCACGGTCATTTGCCAAGCGCCGTGCAAGGAGGCAGATCGATATCGTTCCGGTGCTCTTCCTCTATCGCCACAGTATCGAGTTGCTCGCCAAGGCCGTCATCCTCTCTGGCAATCAACTCATGCAGGATCGCGGTTCTGGCCAGAACGAGGAGGACATTCTTGCCACATTCCGTCGCTCACAGCACCGTCTACTCCCTTTGCTCGATTCCATCGAAGAGGTCTTCCAGTACGTGGGCTGGCGGTGGCATTGGCCGAAATCAGACATCGTGTCCTTCGACAACGCGCGAAGAGTTATCGAAGAAATTGATGCATTGGACCCGGCGTCGTTCAGCTTCCGTTATCCAACAAATCTCCGAGGTGAACGCGCTATTCCCTCAGGCTATATGATCGGCCAGGGGACGATCCTTGGCGTGCTGGACGATCTTGCTGAGTCACTCGATACAGCAGTCTTTGGACTCGATGCGGAAGGCACCTATGCAGACGCGAGTACCTGGTGACGCCTAACATCGCGGCTGGCGCGCGTGGTTCGAGACGCAACGTGCGTCCCGAACCAGCGGCTGCACCGGACAGTCGCTGCACAACCTCCGGTTGCTCCGCGTCTGCCGGTGAGCCGCGGGGCCGTTAGGCGACACAGTCCATGACCCGTGTGGATCTCATGGTCGAATGGGAAATAGCCGCGATCCAACGACTGTTGGACGAGGTTCAGGATTTTCTCGCCGCTCGAGCCGAAGGAGCCCGCGTCGCTGGACGATCTGGCTTTTTGCCCGACGGTAGAATGAGCGAAGAGGAAACGTTACTCGCGGCCGCTTCTCTGACCCGCGAAGCTATCATCTATCACTTGAACGCCGTAGTTGATTGGTTTCTCCTCGCGCTCGCAACTCGCATACTCCCACACGAATGGGGCCTCACTGCTGAGTCGCAGTCTCGGCCGCGTGGCAAGCTAATCTTCGCGATAGAGGGCCACTATGACGTCCGCGTCAAGGATCTTCCTGGATGGAACCAGGTCAATTGCCTTCGAGGGGAGGCTAATGCCCTAAAGCATCGCGGCGGCCGCAACCTCCCCGAAGCGACGCCGATTGGCACACCACTGTTTCGCCACGTCGACACGACACCCGAGGTTCTCAGAGAGCGCCTAGCGGGCACCCGCGAGTGGCTCCTCAGCCTGTGGCACGCCACCGAGGCAAGAGTGAGCGGTGGCACCTAACCCGCCATGCAGCAGACCCGGATGCACTGGCTCGATTGACCGACTCGTCGCTCGTCGGGTCTATGCTTCGTCTCCGGTCCACCGTTCCGCCTGCACCCGAACCGCTGATGGGCAGATCGTTAGGTGGATGCGCTCAAGGGCATGATCATTCGACCGCGAGTTCTGGGGGAGAGGAAAATGTACCAGGAGTCTTTTCTGGCCTGGTAATTCATTGGCCTGATTAATCAGGATGAGTCTACTCTGCTGGCAGGACTGATTTGACCGCCTTGCGTTTCCTGCACGACCAAGACCGACGTTCTCTTCGCTTGCGTCCCTGACGTGTGTATCACTTATGAAGGTTTACACATTCCATGCCGGAGGAGCTATGCGTACCAACATCGTGATCGACAATATCTTGATGCAGCGAGCCATGAAGGCCACCGGGTTGTCGACCAAGAAAGCGGTGGTGGAAGAGGGCCTTCGATTGCTGATCAAGGTGAAAGGACAAGAAGGCATTCGCCGTTTGCGTGGCAAGATTGAGTGGGAGGAAAATCTCGGCGCGATGCGGGAAGGTCCTGTCAAGGCGGCTTCATGATTTTTGTCGAACGACGGTATGGGTCTATTGCCTCCAGGGAACACGTACTCCCCCCACCGACTGGCTTGAAGCTCAGTTACCGAGAGAACGTCTGGGTCTCACCGATTTGATTCTCTGTGAAGTGTTGCAGGTGATTGCCGCCGATTCACAATTTGAGGCGGTTCAAGCGGCGCTGTTGAGGTTTGCGGTTTTTGAGACGGGGACGGTTGGCATCGCGGTTGAAGCCACCCTGAACTATCGGCGCCTGAGAACTGCCGGGCGAGCTGTGCGCAAGACGATCGATTCTCTGATCGCGACTATGATTCATTTGAAGATGTGCTCGGTTTGAAAGTCATCCACCCGTGAGAGGAATCTCGCCCCCCCCCACCTTCTGATCGGTTTGACTCCTTGAAAATCAATGTGATAGCGTAAGTTC
>CAZVEZ010000328.1:0-2984 GCA_964626135.1 uncultured Nitrospira sp. | reverse complement strand
CCTCGCCTCTTCGCTCACTGCGGCCTTGCTGGACGGCCATTTTGAGCATCCTGATCTATTGAGGTCTTCGCTCTGTCTGTCATGTTCCAACGGTGTTGTATCGGGAAATTGAGTTTTTCAGCATCCTGTTAGGCGAAGGTGAGTCAACGAGGTAGAGATTGGAATCCGCAGTGGACCGGCTTGAGTTTGTGACAGTTGAAGGACTCCTGGCCTACGGGGAGCTGCTGGCGTCTCGCATTGCCGGTGAGGGGATTGTGTTCCCTCCCATCCCGCCTTCTTCAGTCGATCGACTACAGCGAACCCGTGACGCCATGGAGAAGATCAGGGCGTTTGTGCAGCGTGCGCAAGAAGGATTTCCCGTGGCAGAGGAGTATCGGGCTACCCGTCGCGCGGTAATCGAACAGGGGTGCGGGGGCGATGAACTGGTGTTCTTCGCCGCCTGGAATGCGCTCCTTGCCACAGGCGAATTGGCCCCGCTCTTCCGTGTGCCGATCGAGTCGGTGCAGAAGCCGACGCATCGCCGGCCGGTGGCAATTGTGCCTCGCGCGCAACTGACGCCGCAGTTAGTCGAGGATCGTATCGTGCTGGATTTGGGCGAGGATCGGTTCTGGCTCTTGCCGCGAGATTTAACCGGTCGCACGCTCCTGTTCACGATGCGTCATGGTGTCTCACGCGTGGAAAGCGGTACCTATCGAGTCGGGCGCCGCCTCGCGAACGTGCTTGACCCTGAGCGAGGCGTCCCCAAGGCCGACGCAGTCGGTACTGCCCTGGCCAGGATGCTGGGCGTGGTCGGTCAACAATTGGACTTCTTACACATTCACAACTACCTCGATCCGCGCACCTTCGTTCAGCTGGTGAGCCAGAGTCCCAATACGCGGCAACTGTATGAGCGTGTGGTCACCGCGCTCATGCAGGGGCACGCGCACGATGCTGAGGCGCTTCCACCCACCTACGATTCTGCGTTGGACTCTCAGGATTTTGGATGGGTTACGGGTTTGGAGAAGAAGGTGGAAGCTGAAGAAGCCGCAAAGGCATTCGGCGTGGACGTGCAGACGGCCAAGCGTCTGATCAAGCATCCCCTCTATAGCTACCCGGGCGGACATTCCTTCTTCGATGTCTATGTAGATATCGTCGATGGCTTCCGCCGGTTGGGTCACGCCCATCAGGGGAAGGCCGTGTGTCTGTACAGTCACAGTTCCACGCTGCGGGCGCTCATGATTTATCTTGACCCTCGTCCCTTTCGCGAAGCCTTCACCGAGTTTGGCGAATATAAGGAGGGACAGGATAACGTCGTCCTGCTGACCTACGAACAGGGACTCTTATCCGGCTACTCCACTGCTGTGGGTTTGTCGGCGCGGGAACGGGTGGCGCGGGAGACCTGGGTCAAGATCGAGCGCGAACGCAGAGACCGGATCACGCTCAAGCCTCGACAGATCAAACGGATCGTGGCATTGGTCTCGGGTGGCGACTTCGCCGGCGCCGGCGCCGCGTTGAAAGAATTGCGGGTGACAGGACACCGGTTTGGTCTGGACGTCCACTTCGTTCGTCACGGGTACTTGGGTCTAGCCAACAACTGGATCGAAATGGTGAGAGAGGACGATACCCGCGGCATGGGCAGCCATGCGAGCAGTCCGATCGGGAGCAGCCGCTTCGAAGATTTCAAAAACGAGCAGGTGCAGCAGGTCACCATGCGGCATCTCAAGCCATACATGGAAGACGGCGCCTTGGTGGTCATTGGCGGGGAGGGGAGTCTTCGAGGCGCGCGCGCGCTGTACGAAGGATTTGGGGTCCAGGCAGTAGGGATTCCTGGCACGATCGACAATAATCTCGCGGGGACGACCTCCCTGGGTTTTCATTCGGCCGTGTCACTGGCGAATCAATCCATCGAGTCGCTGAAAGCCACAAGTTCCGCCATGGGCAGTGTCTTTTTCGTCGAGATTATGGGGGCGGGGTCCGGCCATCTTGCCCTCGCCTGTGCGTATCAGGCCAGAGCTGAAGGCCTCTTGGTCAACGAACATCCCGATCCCGACGCGTATATCGACGGCGTGATCCTGGGCACGCTCAACCGCACCCTAGGTGTCCCGAACAAGAGCCATCTGTTTGTGGTGGCGGAACAGACGCCTCATCGCCATCACCCGGATGGCGGCGTGCGAGGTCTTGTCGAATATGTCGCCGGCACACTGAGCACATGGCCTCAGTTTCAGGCGCGCCCCGATGAATTTCGCCTTGCCCCTGCAACCAAAGCCACAATCCTCGGACACACATTACGGGGGGCGCCCCCGACCCCCGAGGACAAGACCATCGGACAAGATCTGGCCTATGAAGCGATTCGCCGTCTCGTCAAGGAGCCGGAGCGGGTGGTCGGGTGTATGTTGGCCTATCGCGGGCCAGGCGCCATTGAGGCGATCCCACTCCACGCTGTGGCGCCGAAGCAGTTCGACTGGGAGATCTTCGCCCGAATGCACGGAAGCGAACTTCCCTAGCCCGCGTCATTCATGAACACGTCTGCTGCAATCGCCGATCCGCTGCTGCATTCTTCGTCGCTCGTCATTCGTGAAGCGCGGGACGGAATGAGTGAGTCCGTGTTCGTGTTGACGCATGCGAGATACGAGATACGCTTCACGAGGAACGCGTTCTCAGCCATTTCAGGCGGCCTGCGTCTGAAACGGCGGTTGCGTTGTGGGCGTGGTGGTCGTTTGCTAGAATGGCATTCCTGGACCTCATTGCGAGAAGAGCGTGAAAAGCGGCACGTGCCTGAAAGGCGCGATCCGAAGTTCGGGGTTCGACGTTTCGAAAACTTCGTACCCTCGCTCGCCCCGACTACTCTCGTGCGGCGCGCATCCCGATTGACCAGTGACAGTACTGTCTATGCGTAAAGCAAAAATCGTGTGCACCATTGGCCCCGCCAGCGATTCCCCTGCCTTGCTGGATCAATTAATTGAGAGCGGCATGGACGCGGCGCGGCTCAATTTTTCTCATGGAAC
>CAZVEZ010000327.1:0-3019 GCA_964626135.1 uncultured Nitrospira sp. | reverse complement strand
ACGTCTCCGAGCCGCGGCTCTACCGGTTCAAGTTGCGCGTGACAGATAAGAAAGGAGCGGATAGTGTGCCGGCATTCGTGGACATACGCGTAGAGCCGTAAGGTGCAGGAGCAACTGGGCACTTGCGCAACTCGCCGCCTCAGAAGAATGAAAGGGAGCGGCAGATGCCCTTCTTGCTCGCATGGCGCGAAGAATCCTCTCGATGAATTTTATGAAACCGAACACCGCGTTACGCGGCCACTGGCAGACAAACTGTCAGTACACACGGACGCCTCTCCCAGCGGTCCGCTTGAACGCATAGTGAGATGTACGCGCCGCCGGGCCACCACTATTCGGCTCTCAAGCGATACCGCTCAAGCTCTGCGGAAAACCAATTGCCACTAGCCTGCTCCCCCTGGCCCGGGCACCGAACCTGATAGGACTGACCGGACATGCTACTCTTCGATGCCGCCTCGGCAATGAACTCATCGGCAGAAGGACTAACAGCATAATTTAGATAGTACTCGTACTTTCTGCGCAGGTGGTCCGCAGCCTTCTCGGCGCCGTACCAGTCGCCGTTGCGGAAGAACTCGCATCCAGAACGCTCCAAGTATTCAAACAGATGCTCAATCTCCCTCGTAGCAGCCGACTGACCAGTAGCTGCGGACGCGTCCGACTGAAACGGCGACGATAGAAGCACAACTAGAACCAGCAACCACCAAGCCATGAGCCTTAACCTCGAGAAGTTCGACAAGACACCCGCGTGCTTCTCACAATGGTTGGACAGACTGTATATCCGCTTGGGCAGTTTGTCCACATTCTGCCTAAATCTGTAGGTACGCACCGATTGCCCGTCCTAATCCGTTGGAGCAGGGCATGTGCTACGCAATGCCGCGTTCAGGTCGTCGATCGGACTCCTTACCCCGATAAGAAAAAGAAGGGGTCGGGAATCTTTTTGCTATCCTCAGCCAAACTGCAAGCTCCTACCTGCTGAGCTTCACAGTAAGAAAAGACTCCCGAGCGTTTGGTCAGGAGAAATGGAGGCATACATGATTTTGACGCCCAATCAGGCGGCCTCCGTAGGTCATGCAAGTGTGGCAGCGTTCGGCAGCACGGTGGCGAGTTGGTTTCAAGGGTTTGCCCTCCGAGAACTTTCCCCTATACTGATTCCATTACAAGGCGCAGCACAATTACCCGAAGGAGCTGATCATGGCAACGCTCACGATCTCCCTTTCTCCCTTTCAGATGAAGAAATGCGGCGACTGGAATCGCTGGGGAAGCGCGAGGGCTTGACCGTCGAACAGATGGTGCGGCTTAGCGTCTGTGATTTTATCGGCCAGCCCAACGACACTTTCCGTGCCGCTGCTAGGCGGGTGATGGAAGAGAATGTCACTCTCTATCGCCGCCTCTCGTGAGTCTCTCCCATTACAAAGTCACGCTTTGCTCAACCTCACCGGCCCATAAGTCTGGCGGGCTTGTTGGAGTTCCTTGATATGGCGGCGGAGGGCTGGGCCAAAGGTGGAGGCGAGGACGGCTTGTCTGTGGGGCGCGATGTTGCGCTCGACCTGCTCGATCGATTCCGCCAACTGCATGACCAACCGCTGGCCTGAGCCGGTGAGCCACTTGAGATGCCGTCCGGCGTACTCCAAATCCTGGATCGAGTACCGGACGGATTCTACTTCCTCAAGACAGCGAAACCTGGCTCGCTGCAGATCGCGCGAGGTCAGCCCTGCTCTTTTCCATTGAGCCGTCCCACCCCGCCCGGATGCCCACGTCGAGAGCCGCTCGAAGAGCATCGCTCCCATCGTGAATGTAAAAGCCGCATGCAGAATGCCTCGGAGCGGACGCAGGCTGCGACGCCAGGGAGAGTAAAAGATCTGCTGGTTGCGGTCTCCATGATACATGACGTGTTTGCGTAACAAGAGATTGAGATGGTGATGGCTGTTCTCGTGGATCAGATCGTCGATCAGATCGAGATTGTCCCGGTCGAAGCAATTGATAAAGGATAGCCCCGGTCGATGGCGATAACTGAAGCTGACGACGCCTTTCGCCTTGAGCGGGATGATCCGGGTGGTCAAGAGCACGAGCACCTCCTGTCCTTCCGGCCAGGCCTCTTGTACGGTTGTCCATGCCTGTTTGATTCGTTTCACTTGATCGGCTGAGGTGGAGGCCACAGTCCGAGGTTGGCGATCCTTCCCATAGACGAGTGTCGGCCCGACTGTAATAGCCCTAGGCCGCGGCTCCATTGCCACGACCGGCGGCCGACGCATCCAGTTCCATTCCAACAGATTACCCCTCCTCATGCACAGAGGCGTCACGGTTCGGCCGATCTTCAGGGACAGGTCATGTTGTCGAACTAGAATGGCTGCCCGGCCGGACGATTGTTTGAGGGTTCTCTTCAGCGGGGGAGGAGCTTCGTAACTATCGCCCTCCATCCCCATTGCCATCGCTCCGAATATTTCTGCCCGTTCGACGTTGTGGCCGAGATGTACCTCTATGGTCCAGGATGGAATTTTGCGAGAAGCGCACCACAGCATCGGAAGTCCCGGCACAAGACAGAGTGATTCCTGTGTCAGCTCCTGCGTGAGGCGGGCACAGAGTTCATTGAGCCGCCTATCGAGGCCCGATGCCTGAGAAACTCCGCGAGGGAACAGATCGTCTAGATAACTATTCTCGAAGAACTTCTCTTCGCACTCGACAAACAGCTGCGCCGCGAACTCACGACGATTCGGATCCTCCCGAATCTGCTGCAGCAGATCGATGAAGTACACCAGGTCGTTCAGCGCTTCGATCCAGCCGACGACTTTCCAGTGAGCATACGCTTCTCGTTCGAGTGCTTGCCCCAGGAATCTGATGTAGGCTACAGGCAACGCCAACGATTTCGCGACATCCGCATATTGGCTTTCTAAATCCAGGCAGAGGTCACTCAGGAGTCGCTTCATCGACAGACGAAACTCTTCCTGAAGACGAACCAGCAATGACGGATCAAGCAAGGGCATGGGAAACGCATGCTTCGAAAATGGAATGCCAGACTGTACCG
>CAZVEZ010000326.1:0-3033 GCA_964626135.1 uncultured Nitrospira sp. | reverse complement strand
AAGTTAAGCAAATCCTTATTCCGCGCCTCACGCGTTTGCGTGATTGTCCGAATCATCCACCTGGATGTCCGTTTTATCCACCTTGCCCGCAGGTGCCCCTTGCCCAGGGCGGGTCAAAACGAAGCCCGTTGCAGGGAGACCGGCCTCACCGCCCCCTTCTCGTAAGAAGTCGGGGCCGTTTCCGAGGACCCAGAAGTCATTTCAGCAAGACTACTGAACCGATCTACCACAGACCGCCGAGGGTCACAAACCAACCTGGTCGTCACCACGTTCGCTGGATCGCGACGCAGCTACCTGTTCAAGCAATGCATAACGATCGATCAACCCCACGAAGCGCCGATCACTTTCCACCAGGGCAACAAATTCACCCTTTCGTCTGAGAATGGATTCCGAGAGTCGACTTCTCGCGATATCGGGTGAATCCTCGACCCAATCGTATTCCAGGACGCCCGATAGATCGCGCTCCAACACCTCCCCATCAATCCACCGACACCGCTCCCATATTTCGGGAGAGGTACCCATTTCCAGATAGGTATTGCGTTCGTTGTCGGGTGGAACGGTATGTCGCTGCAGTTTCTCGATAAAATTCCTGACAAGATCGGAGGTCCTGGTAGACTGCGCGGGCAGCAGTGGAGACGTCAGATTCGAAAACGTGGACACTCCCGCAAATTCAGGCACTGATACACCGGTATATGCGCTTGCAAGGGCGTAAGCAAACGCCTCTTCGAGCCAGGGATACCGCCTCCCCAGGGCGCGCCGAACTTTTGCCGGAGACGCAACACCTACAAATTTGCGCCGCGTGTTAGTACTCTCCAGGAAGACAAACGCACGAATTCCGGTCACTTCCCCCAGGATGAGTGAGAAAATGAACAACCGTGAAGTAAGCCACGACTGCCCCGCTCTCAGATCTACGATCGCATAGTCCGTATACGCCGGCGCTGCCAATTCCTGAAAGAGGGTATGTGAGGCACTATCGAACAACTGAGACGACGATAGGCGGCGCGGATCTTCGTTTCCCACAGACCAGGTGGGCGTCAATTCAGGAAGTTTGGCCAGCTCGATCGAAACATCAAACACAGATACTTTTCGAGCACGCCTCGCCACCTGCCCGATCAGTTCGATCAAGGGGCGTCGAAGCGTGTATAAAGCGACGAGTGTTACGAGAGGCCATGCCAGCGATTTTGCCGCTTCTACGACGAGTGTCCAGTTCATATCCATTCCTCCTGGTGTGGTTGTATTCCTCGAGCCCGCGCCGGTCCACCGGGCAAGTGGACGTACCTTGCGACGGTGGCCGGCGTTGGCGCGATGCGCTCCCTACGGGGAGTGTGTGATTTTTAGATCGCAGGCGGCACCGGGAAGTACTGATCGATCAGGGCCTGGTTAACGATCTGCAACCCACCGATCGCGGCCACCCCATGGTCGATATAGTGGTCCGGTTGGACCGGACTTTCCTGTACCGTGTTTTCCATCCCCGTGCGTTGGCGGAAGTACCGTTTACTTCCTTCATTCATCAAGTCATTGGGAATCTCGGGGTGATTATGGCCACCGGGGATGAGCGCCCACAATACACCGTGGACGATCTCGTGGGCCATGGTCTCGCCGATGAGGCGGCCAAAAACTTTGGCGGCCACGTCTTTCAGCGCAGGATTTCCCCCGAGATCAGCGACGAGCTGCAGGGCGAGCGCCTGGGTTTCGGTGTCGATATCGATGCTACCCGCGTCGCTGTAGGCCCCGGGGAAGATATCGATGGTTTCGTTGAAGATCTCAGGGCCCCCAGGTCCGTTTGCCCGCCCAAAGAGACCACTTCGTTCGGAATTCCGAATGGTCACGACGACCACGTTTGTGGCCGGCACATGTGCGGGTAACGCTTCGGAAAAGCTGCCGACGTTCCAGTAGGTGCGGACGTTGGCTTTCCCAAGGAGGTGGTCAACCACCTCTTTCGCGTGAGAAACCACAGCCGCCTTCTGGTCCGCCAGCTGCATGTCGGTTAGCGCCTGGTCAAATGCAGCCGCCTCTTCACCTACGCTGACATATTGCGGGACAGACAGCTGAAGCCTGGTATTGGCAATCGTGTTGCCACCCGCGTCCTTCAGTTCCACGTCGAGTTCACGCCGGCCGGGTTTGAGGCCTTTAACACGCGTGATGCCCGAAGTAGGGCTGTCAATCGCCAGTGCCGCTCCATCCGGAGAAGACCATCGGAGCGAGGCGCCGGGGGGAGCGTTGTTAAACCGTGCTTCGACCGTGATGAGGCCCGATTTGTCAGCGGACGAAGGCCTGAAGGCCCGTGTCTCGGCGTTCCCGGTATCGCCAGACAGTACAATGGCCGGCGAAGGAGCCGCAGCGTCTTGCTGGGGGCGCGCATCCACTTCGACACGTTCTCCACCCGGCCGACTGAGACTTACGGCCGCGCTGTTTTTGCCGGCGGTTTCCGTGATCGACTTGACACTTTCCGTCGTCATGGCCTCCGCTTTCTCCTCGGCCCCGGCACCGATCAGGCCGCGGATCGCATTACTCGTGAGCGAGGACGCTGTTTTCTCATCGATCAGGCCGCTCTCGCGGGCCTTTTGAATGGTGCGGATCGCCTTATCAACATCTTTACTCATCTTACCCTGCAGCGCCAGATCGGCTGCTTTGCCGCCAAAAAATTGCGCCGCGCTAAAGGCACTGTCCAGCGCCTGTGCCGCGTTTCGCTGCGTTCCTTCGAGCCCCGTAATATCTTTAAACAGGCCCTGTGCACCCAAAAGCTGCATGGCAGATGCGAGCCCGGTCGGATCGGGCGCCGCCGGTGCGTTTTGCAGATTGATGAGTGAGGCTGGGAAATCTTTGGCTGTCAAATCCGGAGGGTCTGCCCGACGCGTGTCGGTGTTTACCGGCTGGATCGGGGTGGGCGAGTCTGGGATCGGCGACTCCTCCCAGCGCCAGAACCGTTCTTCCTCCTTGACCTCGCAGGAGTTGCATGCCCCCATCACGGCTTCGGCATAGACCCCTTTCGTAGGGATCGCGATGCGCATCGGGTCGATGGGGGTGGTAGGC
>CAZVEZ010000325.1:0-3039 GCA_964626135.1 uncultured Nitrospira sp. | reverse complement strand
CGCTACCTGACGGGACAGCTCTTTGCGCAGTTCGCCACTCGTGTGGGAAACTAGCCGAAAAAGACTGTTATTCGGTTAGTTTGGTTTATCTCGTTGATTTGGTTATTTCGTTCAACCACACAAACCAGATCAACCAAATGAACCGGACAGACCGGGCCTATGGTCCTGCTACACTTACCCTATGCCTTCGCACTCACCATCCAATCCGATTACTCATGCCGATCCCCTGCGCCGCACCATGCTGGACATACACGAGCGCCTCTTCTCTCTCTATAGCGCGTTGATTGTGGCGGAGCAACATACGTACGAACGTATCCACGGCCGAGTCGGCTCGACGGACGAACTCATCCAGCTGTTGCTCAGCGATCCCTGGTTCACATGGCTCTGCCCCCTGTTGGATCTCCTGCTCCGGATCGATCAACTGCTCAACGACGACGCATTCGACATTACCCATGAGAACGTCGAACACCTGGTAGCCGAGGCGCGCGCCTTGACCCGCCCGTCGATTGAAGGCGACGGATTTGAGCGCGCCTACTACGAGGCCCTCCATCGAGCCCCTGACGTGTTGCTCGCTCACTTCCATGTCACACGCACCCTACTGGCAGAAGCTGCGTAACTCCATCCTGCGCCAGAATCAGAAGACCAATAGGAGGTCTATCCGGTCTATCTCGTCTATTCGGTTACTCTGGTTCAAGCAAATACACGAGATAGACCAGACAGACCAACGCAACCAGATACTCCACACACAAGAGCATCCAGCCTGCTACAGTGCACAAATCAATATGCCGATATTGACATGATGTCCGAAATCAACATCCGCTCGATCACCGGAACCACCATTTTTTTCATAACCTGCTAAAATTATTTCATGGCCACGACATCCCGGAAAACATCCGCCAGGCAATCCTGTCCGCTCCGCAAAAGGCTCCTGGACATGCGGGGCAGCCTCTTGGGTCTTCACAAGGCCCTCATCCTGGCGGAGCAAGTGACGTATGAGCGCATCAATGGCCGAGTGGCGTCAACCAGTCAATTACTGCAATTGGTGTTGAGCGATCCGTGGTTTACCTGGCTTCATCCCTTGTCGCAACTGGTGATTCGCATCGATGAACTCTTGGATGACGAGTCCGAGTTATTGCCTGTTGAGGTGGAGCATTTTCTGATCGAAGCCCGAAGCCTCATCCGTCCATCGGAAGAAGGAGACGGGTTCGAACGGAGTTACTACGAAGCCCTTCAGCGCGAGCCCGACGTCATCTTCGCTCACGTCGAAGTCAAAAGACTTCTTGCCAACATCGCCGCCTGACCTTTTCACCATCTCCTGTCTCATCTGAGTCCTGCCGCGCATCCATCGTCAACAACTCAAGTTTTTCTCGCCTCTTCCGATATATTTTGTGATACTCATTGCGGAGATACTAGCGATGCAACCACGTTGTGGTCTTCGAGTACCAGTGGGCTACCCTGCCAGCATCCAAAGCGATACCGGCGCAGGAGAAGGGGTCTTGCTCGATCTTTCGCCGACAGGCTGCAGGATGCGAAGCGACATCGCGCTGAATGCAGGAGCCTACCTCGCGCTGCAAATCGCCGTGGCGCAGGAGCCGATGCCCCTGGCGGTAGAAGTGTCGGTCGTCCGCTGGTGCAAAGACGGTCACGTCGGAGTCGAGTTTCTTCGATACAGTCAGGGAACCCGTGAACGAGTCACGGACCTTGTCGAGACCATGCCCACGACGGAAAGATACGCCCTCCCCGATCACGCGACATCGACATTGAGCGCTGTCAGCTCATAATCTTTCCGCGCAGAGAATCGGTCCAGCGCGAAACACGCATGTATCGTGTGAAGCGTGAACACCGTCCATGCCAGCTCACTGCCCCTCTCATGGATGAGTCAAGTTGAACTCCCTCAGACGCACAATCCGACCGGCCTTGCGGGCCTTTCGATAATACTGATCGCCGAGCGCCCTCAGTGAATCCAAGCGCACAATGACCGCCACTGCTTCAGCGAACCAGTACGGAGGTTGAACAACCGCATGAAGCTCCCCTTGTTGAAATATTCAACAAGAGGCTGGCTGTCAATGGGATCACTGTCAAGACTGAAGAAAACCTGCAGAAGCTCGGCTAGAAGATTGGCGGGAGCAGCGGAATGGACCATTTAAAAGAACATCCTTCTCGACGGGAATCATGGTTGGGTACGACCGGCATAGCGCCCGAGTGGTGCCACGAACGGTAACCGGAGCATCATGAAGAGATTCAAACACACCGGAGAACCGAGATGTTCCAGTCCGATCTTCATTCCCAACTGCCCTAACGCCGGTTCTGCGCAATAGGTCCCGAACAGCCGGTCCCACCAGGGCACATTGAACCCATAGTTGCTGTTGGTCTCGCGGGGATCTACTGAGTGATGGATGCGATGCATGTCAGGAGTTACGATGAACCACCTGAGTGCCGGTTCGATGCTCAAAGGAATTTTTACATTGCTGTGGTTGAAGAGGGATGTGCCGTTCAGCACAATCTCGAAGACAACGACCGCCAGCGGCGACACTCCCAACGCGATCACCGCGACGCCCTTCACCACCGTCGAGATGACAATCTCCACTGGATGAAACCGCACCCCGCTGGACACATCCAGATCCAGGTCGGAGTGGTGCATCATATGAAACCGCCAGAGGATTGGGACAAAATGGAACACCTGATGCTGCCAGTAAATAATACAATCCAGCGCCACGACAGCCAGTCCGAGTTCGAGCCACACCGGCCCGTCTATCCAGTTCAACAGTCCCCAGCCACGATCCTGAGCCATCGCCGCCACCGCAACCACCCCGCCCATAAAAAATAAACGGACAATGACCGTATTCAAGATCACAATCGTGAGATTGCCTCCCCACCGGTAGAGCTTCGAGACCGTCAGTTTCCGGCGTGGCGCCAGCAGTTCCCACGCTGCCATCACACCCAGTATGGACAGATATGCGCCTACTCGGATCAGATCTTCAGACGCCATGTCTCTTCCTTCTTCAAGAACCTGAGCCCCCTACACAGCGTATGAGACAA
>CAZVEZ010000324.1:0-3040 GCA_964626135.1 uncultured Nitrospira sp. | reverse complement strand
GGATCAGAAATCTCTTGCCACGTGGTCGACGCACCGGTGAAGGGATCCGTTGGTATCCCCCGCAGATATCCCGCGCTCATCAACGCCGATAGAGACGGAGGATACTTTCCCTGATCCGCTTTGTGCTGATCCAGCACATCACGGAGCGTCGAAAGATCCTGGCGTAACGCAGCTTCTTTGGCCTTCACAACCGACGATTGGTACGAGGGCACCGCTAACGTAGCGAGAATGCCGATGATCGAGACGACGATCATGAGCTCGAGCAGGGTGAAACCATCTGTATCCCCTGCTCCACGCTTACCAATCCCGATACTTCGTTCCATCTAATGCCAGGTCCTGACTCTTAGTCATCACGTCATAGACGTCGTCCCCACACCAACTCGCTGTGTTCGGCGCATCCCTATAGCATCGAAAGATCCAATCAGCCTTGCCGGTCAGAGGGTCGATGGGAAGATTTCTCAGGTAACGGCGTGTCGTCGTACCTTTGACCGTCGCCTCTTCACCGGTGAGCTTCACCCCCAATAATTTATCCAGCGACTTTGGATAGCCGTACACACTCGTCACATCTTTGCACGTGAGCTTGTTCTTCATGCAGGCCGGCCCCAATAGGACGTCGCCATCCCGATTCCACTCCAGCCTAAAGGTATCAATCGCAGCCCGCATGAGCCTCAAATGCTGACGCAGTTCTATTTCATGAGTTCGTTTCGCCGATACGCGGCTGAGCGGCATGGCGATAGAGGCAAGCACCATGACAATGGTCAGCGTGATCATAAGCTCCAAGAGGGTCACGCCTGACTCTTTCACCGCACCCTCACAATACCTTTTCCTTCTTGAGATGATGCAGCGGATGATCCGGGGGTGGAATCCACCAACGCCACGCGCACAGGCGACACACCAGGTGTTTTGGCGTAAAAAATGACCGTCACGGTCCGTCCCCCTGCCAGCCTCGCTGCAGGCGAGACTGTGAAGGCAACCGTTCCAACCAGCGCCTCTGGGCTGCCGGACGTCTCCTCCCCCGTATCGACTGACCGCATGACCTCACCATTCAGGAGCGACCTGAATTCCAGCACCTGTGGATCGTACTGAAGCTCAAATACGCCGTCTGCGGTTGGTCGAAGACGTTCGTCGACGATGGCAAGTCTAAACTCTTTTCCCATTTGGATCACCGACTCGCCTGGATTGATCGAGGCGACCGCCCCCACCGAAGCCTTTGAGGTAAGCGATGCCGCAGCGGCCTTTCCCGCCGTTCCTCCTTTTGAGGAACCTCCAGACGAAGAAAGCCCTGCGCCGGACATCCCGCTTCCCATCATGGAAATCTTCTTTCCCTTCGGGGAAAACAGTGGACGCGTGGCATAAGTCGAATCTGTCCCGGACCAGAATACCTGCGTATTGAGCGCGGGAGGAGCGACCCCCTGAATGATGTGCGGGGTGATCGTCAAAATCACTTCGGTGGTGACTCGTTGGGTCCTAAAAGAACTCAGGAGATCGCCGATGAAAGGAAGATCGCCGATCCATGGGATGGCAATGCGAGTCTTGCGATCCTCTTCTTGAAGCAGCCCGCCCAACACAATGGTTTCGCCATCTCTGATATTGAGCATGGTTTCCGCCGACCGATTCCCGAACTTAAACTGAGTAATAGGGGGACTGGCCTGAAGCGTCACTTCCTCGCCAAGACGAATGACTTCAATCTTCATCTTGAGAGAAAGCTCATTCCCCAGATGGATGGAAGGCTCAACGGTTAACTTGACTCCGGTGTCGCGGAATTCGATCGACGTCACCGTCGATGTCGTCGGAACTGCTCCTGTTGCCGCTTGCCCCGGCAAGACGTTCGTCGTGGAAAGCAGGATCGGCTGCTTGTCTCCGATGTTAATCTCCGCCTTCTTATTGTTGACCACGCGAACTTTTGGAGCGGCAAGGGTCTTGGCATCAGTGATCTGTTTAAAGAAATCCAACTGGATGTTTGTCGGAAGTTTGAAGAGATAACTGTCCTGACCAAGGCTGGTAAGCTGACGAAGCGTGAATTGCTGTGGGAGAGTTCCAGCGATAAGTCCAGTAGTTCCCGGAGGCACCATAGCGGCTGCGATTTGCTTGGGATAGGTCAGGCCATAGGTCTGGTCCACGGAGCGATCGACTTCCAGAACCTCGACATCGAACAGGACTTCGGACTCCAGTCGATCATTGGCCAAGATGATCTTTTCAACCATTTCCAGCTTATCCGGTTGGTCCCGGATAACAATCGTGTTCAATTGCTCATTGGCATGCATCCGCTTGGAGTCCAGCATGCTCTTTAACAACACCAGCATATCTTTGGCTTTGGCGTTAGACAGGTAGAACGTCCGAATCATCAAATCTTGATATTGTTCCTGTTTCTGTTTGGTATTGGGACTGACAATCATGACACCCTGAGACACGTTTTGGGCGAACAGGCTATTGCTGTTGAGGATAAGATTGAACGCCTCTTCGAACGGAGTATCCTGAATGCTGATGGTCACAGGATCATTCCTGACGTCCTTGTCGAAAATAAGGTTGATCCCTCCGGCCTTTCCAATCCCTTCCAAGACTTCTTTCAGTCCGGCATTGCGAAACCGAAGCGTCACCGGCTGTTTCCTCTGATCGTCACGGTTCAGCGCCTGCTGTTCTTCAGTAAGCCTGGAAATGTTCTCGAGCGGTTCCTTAAAAGACGGATCCAATTCAGCCGCTCTCGCGTAGGCCTCCATGGCCTCGTCCGTCCGACCGAGCTGGGCGAGGCGATCTGCCTCACGATTCTGCTCGCGCGCATCTTTCAAGCGAAGCGCTTCAAGCAACCCCGATTGATGCTCGGAATTGGACGGTTCGATGGTCAGCGCGCGCTTAAACTGTTCCATCGCAAGCTCAGGCTGATGTTCTTTGAGATAGGCCCGCCCCCGCTCCTCATACGAGGCCGCAGCTCGTTCTCGAGCCATGGTGTATTTGCTGAGTAACGTGGGGTTGAATGGATCCTCTTTCAGCGCTTGCTTATACGCGAGACTGGCCTCTTCCCAATTACCCGCTGCGAGATGGT
>CAZVEZ010000323.1:0-3042 GCA_964626135.1 uncultured Nitrospira sp. | reverse complement strand
TGCGGGCTGGTTCGACAAGCACCAACTGACGTTGATCGAAGGTGTTGGCGCAATACATATAGATCCCCTCCTCGGCCTGCCCCAATTCGACATGTAGCTGGCGGCCATCCGGCTCCTGGCAAGTGATCTCTTTAATAAGACGCCTATCGCGCAACCGCTCCCACACTTGCTGCGCAGAAGGCCAATGATTTTCATACAGCGGTACGTCAGGATCTGTCGATCCGGTCTTCAACTTCGCGCGATCGAACAGACTGCCTTCATCCGGCTCCGGTAATTCATCCCAGAGAAACTGACGCGCCGCTCCAAGCCCCAATAGATAGAACGGTCCGTCGTCGCTCACGTCTTCGACGAGCCGATATCGAATCAATTCCGGCTGCTCGATCAGGCCAAGACCGCGCGCAGCCAAGGCCCGCTGAAACGGAACTCTTCTCGCCAGTTGGCGGGTTTTCTCGCACAAAATCATGCGCCCCTGAGGAGAAAGCAGTGCGCGCAGGCGATCAAGCCTGGCGCCGACCCCCGTTCGCCGTTCAAAATCTGCCTGCGGCTGAGCCTCGCCGGCGCGTTCGAAGGTCCGCCAACTGCAACTGGGAATGCCAGGATCCTGTTCAGCTTGCACAAGAGCATGCGTGGCAATGATCGCATCAAAGACGCGATTGGAAGCTAAATGATCCAGATCGAGACATTCGAACTGCACGTTTGCTATACCACGCACCTTTGCATATTCTTGCGCCTGCGCGATTGAAACCGGCGAGCGATCGATCCCGAGGAAAGTTTTGTCGGGATACTGCCTTGCATAGAACGTCGTCAGAATGCCGACTCCGCAACAAACATCCAGTATAAACCGGGCATCTCCAAGTCCATCTGTCGCGCGCGGGCCGACGGCCAGATAATAGTCATACCGCTGGCTATAGAGGACCGGCAGAATGTCGGGATGCGCCGTGGTATTATAGAACAAGATCTCGTCGGCGGATGATCCGCTGCGTTTCTGCTCCACCTGCTGATGCAATGCTGTTATTTCGGCTGATGAGAGAGTTTCCCGCTGCCACTGGAAATAGGCTTCATCCGATATGAATCGTCGGAGACCCCATCCGGCAAGATGCGAATGGAGCGACTGTAGCAGCGTGGCGTCGATCATTGATCCCACCTTGACACACCTGCTCACTATACGTTCCAGCCACGCTGCACGGAGTTCGAACCACGAGGCGTACATGGGAAGAATACGTTGAATGGTTCGAGCGACGGAGCATGACGCCGGAGAGCCGGTTCAGCAAATGACTATTGAGGTCTTCGCTCCGTCTGTCATGTTTCTAACGGTGTTGTATGGGGAAATTGGCGTTTTCCGCAATCTGCTAGGGTCTCTTGAGCATGATTGCATCGAAGTACGTCTCCGGCACCGGATGCGGCTTGCGAAGTTGGCCCGACCCAAATGCGACATACTTCTCGCAAGTCAATTGCTCAAGACCGATCGGACCTTTGGCATGAAGCCGGGAACCACTGATCCCGATATCCGCTCCCATACCGAAGCTATCACCGGCGTTGAGACGGGATGACGCATTCACAAACACCGCGCCGGCATCCACCTCACGAGTAAACCGCATGGCCGACTCATAACTCGTGCTTGCAATGATAGCGGTAAGACTGGGACCATGGTCCGCAATGTGCGACAAGGCTTCATCCAGATTTGTGACCATTTTGACGGCCAGCACGGGCGCTTGAAATTGCGTGTGCCAATCCTCCTCCTTCGCCGGAAGGATTGAGGAATGTCCGGTCATCGCCATTTGCCCCATGAGAGCCATGGTCTTGGGACAGGCCCGCACCTCGATTTTAAACTCTGCAAGCATGCGGTTAATCAGCGGAGGTAAAAACTGTCGCCCGATCACCTGCTGCACAAGCAAGGTGTCGAGCGAGTTCGCGGCCATGGCGTTCTGCACCTTGGAATTGATCGCGACGTTTTGAGCCATCGGCATGTCGGTGTCGGCATCGACATACATATGCGTGAGCCCTCCGTCGTAGCACAGCACAGGCATCTTCGCCTGCTCAATGACGGCTTTACGGAGACCGGCCCCACCACGCGGAATAATCGCATCGAGATTTTTTCCGGACCGAATCAGCTCGACTGCCACTTCCTTTTCCGGGCGTTCGATGATGACCCATGCGCCGGTCGGCATCCCATTCTGCTCCGCAGCTTCGCGCAATCCGGTCACGATAGCCTGCTGCGTGAGGCCCCACTCCGGTGCGCCGCGAAAGACACAGAGGTTACCCGACTTGAAACAGAGCGCGATCGATTCCACTGTAATGAGCGGACTCAGTTCCGATACGACGCCGATCACTCCGATTGGGACACGGACACGGCTGACTTGCAATCCGTCAGGCCGTTCCCATCGTGCGGTCACTGCGCCGACCGGATCCGGCAGATCTGCGATCAAGCGAAGACGATCGACCATGTCCTTGATATCGTCCTCTGTCATGCGCAAACGGGCCACAGCAGCTTTCATCCGGTCTTTCATGACATCGGCTTCGAAGGACTTCCCGACTGCATCCACATCCTTCTCATTTGCCGCCAAAATCTTTTCTGCATCAGCCGCCAATCGATCCGCCATCGCGCGCAAAACTTTCTCCTTGATCGGACCAGACAGCATGGCAATATGATGCGTTGATCTTCTACATTCTTTCAGCAACTTATCTATATACATCTTAACTGGAACTTCAGGCATTATCGACCTCGTGACACCTAAGATTCAAAGATGAAATATGCTCCCACACAGTCAATACCGCGTAATGGGCTCAGGACTATAGCACGCGGTTTTTTTATACGTAAAGCAGGGAGACGTGAGCAACCAGATCGTTATTGTTGCTCGCAGAGCTCCCACGATAACGCAGTGGCCGCTCAATGCGCGCAGTGAATGACCGTGTGGCTGTCCCCTCTAGCAGGCTGCGGAAAAACTCAATTTCCCCATACAACACCGTTGAGGCACGACAGACGGAGCCGAAGACCTCAATAGATCAGGATGCTCAAAATGGCCGTCCAGCAAGGCCGCAGTG
>CAZVEZ010000322.1:0-3046 GCA_964626135.1 uncultured Nitrospira sp. | reverse complement strand
AGAAGAGTCCTGTGAAGGCTGCTCCTGATAGAGGGCTGTATGTAAAAGAGAACGTAGGAGAGAGCGTCCAGCGGCTCTAAGAAACCTACAGCGCGGTTATGCAACCAACGTCGGCTCCATAAAATATTGAGGCGGATCGAGGCGCTCCGACGTTCCGAACGTGAGGATGCTTTCCGTAAAAGTCCGGTATGCCACGATAGGTTTTGCACCTGTCAGAAACACAGTTCATCCTGCCGGCCACTTGCCCTCATTGATCCAGCAGGAGTAAGATCGTTCGTCCACGCTCACCTACACTGATAGGAGGCGCTATGACAACACGCCCCACTTCTTCTCCAAAGCCACGAGCCTCTCTTGACCGAAGCATCGAACGGATGCGGAAACAGCTCACCGAATTCGCTCCGTTTCTTGGGAGGGGCAGACCGACACGCAGCCTGGATGAATTCGACATGGAGACCGAACGGTTGATCGAAGACCTGCTCGGGCAGGCGTCTGACTTGTTGCACGCATACGAATATGCTGAGGTAGGCGAGGCGGCAGGGTTGGTCAATATGACGGAAGAGGCGCCGGAAGACACCGGTATCGATAGTCAGCGGCAAAGCCTGTTGCAACGCGGCCGCGTGTTGGAGAGTTGTGTGGCAGAATTAGAAGCGCGCCGGTCTGTCGAACCGAAGAATGCCAGGGTCAGGTCCACGCTCACCGGCCCGCAAATCGCCGAGCACATGTCCGCCGAGGTCCGGAGTGTGCCGGAGGACACCAGCCTGCGAAAGGCCGGACAACTGATGCAGCAATGGAAGGTAGGATCTCTTCTTGTCACAAATAATCAATCATACGTCGGGGTCATCACCGATTCGGCCTTGACCCGCGATGTGGTGGCAAAGGGACTGGATCCCAATACGACCCTTGTCAAAACCTCCATGCGGACGCCATTGACGTCAATCGAAGGTGGTCGGCCGATTATCGACGCTGTGCGCATGATGAAGGAGCAGGCTACCCGGCATCTGGCCGTGACGCAAGATGGGTCCATCATAGGAATGATTTCCGTGAGCAACGTTCTCCGATACTATTCCGGGGTTGTCTAACGATATATCCCTCGCAAAATGTGGCGGGCGATGTTTCGGCAAGATCCGAGCGATGTTTCACTGGAGATACTTCTTGTTTGCATCCTGGGCCGTCAATCATACGCTCTTATTCGGTAGGCGGGAGGTGCATGATGGGTCCAACCAAAGCGATTGTGAAAGAGAACAAGCTCTATGAGGTGCTGGGGGGGAAACTGATTAAGGACGGGTTCGCCAGCCGTCAAGAACTTGAAGACTACGTGAACCACCACTATGTGGCGTTGCCGGTGCGCGACAATGCGGGAAACATGTGGTTGCTTGATGGGAAGCCGGTCTATTGTCTTCGTGGCACGCAATACGAAACTGTGAACGATCAGAGGGTTCACCTCGCGCGTTGCCTGGATTGCGGTGGAATGGGAATCAGATCAGATGAATTTACAGTTGAATCGGACTGCATCCGCTGTACGGCCTGCGGGCATGAATTCGATGCACGATTGGAAATGATGGAGACGTGAGGGGATGCTCGGTCAATGCGCGCAATTGGAGGATAGATCCAGACCTCTCCTTCGAAGAGAGAAATGAGCGATCTTGGGAAGGTCATTGTTATGTCGGGTGTGTCCACGACCGGAAAGTACTTTCTCTATGCGAGCAGTGACCACATAATTATTAGGTGGTCGTAGAGTTTGATTGAGATGGTATTTCCCCCGGACTCATAGCCTGTCCCGGTGTATCAGTGGGTGGTAGATGGAGAAGAAAGTTACTCAAAGAAAACACGTGTTTAAAGGTTGACTCTCTCTTGACATCGCTGTAGCCTCGTCCCACATTAATCTTCCACTATCTGGCAGGCGATCCTGGCCCATATCATAATATGTAGGCATTGTGCATGATCTCGAGACTTGCTCGTGAACGTCTTACTTGTGGCTCTATTCCAATTGTCGTGTCACTTGATGCGGCGCATTCAATGATCGCATTGCCTGTTGAATCACAGAGAATTCCTATCGGCAGCGACCACTGCGACACGAGGACGCATCGTGCGTCAGATGCGACACGTACTTATGAGGAATGGGGCTATGCCGAGCGCGCATGGTATTTGGAGAAACGTCAAGGATTTACGGGAGTGCTTCGAGCGCTTTTATGGCCGACTGAAGGCGTTGTGGAAGTCGGAATACATGGATCAATCTGGGCAGAGCGAACACAGAAGCCTCCGGTTGAAGCCTTCAGGTTTCAGATCAGCGAAGCGGGGTATCTGAATTTGAGATCCTATCTTCGAGCGACCATTGCATCGGAAGAGCCGGTTGGCATTGTCGGCAACAGTCGGTTTTGCGTCGCGCGGTCGTCGTATCATCTGTTTCACCATTGTCATCACTATACGGCGAGGGGCTTGCAGGAGGCAGGGCTGCCTATCTCAATGCAGAGAGCTTTAACCCGCGATGGCTTCGCCAAGCAGCTTCGGCGCATCATGCCGCTTTCCTGAGACATCCAATCCATTGCCATTTTTCTCATCAATCATCCATCATCGACGAAATGATCGATAGCAACCTCTAAACATACGCATTAGAGCGGTGGGTGGGTAGTGCGGCGAGCTTGAATCTGTGCCCGAAACCGTAATGGCTGGTATGGGGCATGCATACGTGTGTAGACGATACGTATAGTGAAAACTTTGGTGCGATGGTTGACACCTGCGTTGAGGAGAGTTAGGATTTTGTAAACACATATCTAACGATCTACTGAATTAAGTTAAGTAAGGAGAGGACGTGGAAATGGCAGGCCTTTTCGAGCGAGTCCCCACAGTGCATCCGTGATTTGATGAGTGGGGGTTAGCAGGTCTTCACTGCCAGCTCAAAGGGGTGGGGCTCAGGTGTTTGGAGGTACTGAAGAGGGGTAGTTTTCAGGTGCTGAACCAGGGGTGGTTCTCGGATGTTTATCTATAAAGGGAGGTAGGAACATGGCCAGTACAACGTTCGGAGGTAGCGACCGGGGGTACGACATGT
>CAZVEZ010000321.1:0-3055 GCA_964626135.1 uncultured Nitrospira sp. | reverse complement strand
GCGAGAACGCCGCTGGCGGACTTTTTCAGCATCCTGCTAGAACGTGCCGCCAACCTGCGCCTTGACCGGAGCTACGATCGTGAACACACCGATCATGACGATCAATAAGAAGCGTTGGCATACAATCTCCTTGTTTATGCGCCACGACCGCGCTCAGTCGCGCGAACTCGTTTGTACGACGCAGGAGGGCCGTTCATCTTTCCAGGCCGATTCCCATAGGCGAAAACCGCCGATGAACGCATGGTCGTTGTCTCCGAGCCGGACCCATTCCGGCAACTTCGCGAGCTTTTTCGCGTTCCCGCCGCCGAGCACGACATAATCGGCTTGCAGCGCTTCCCGTAATGCAGACATCACATCCGCGACATGCCGGCGCCATTTACGCTTGCCGTAACGCTTGAAGCCGCGCAAGCCCACATGATCCTCATAGGTGCGGCCTTTCCTATACAGCAAATGTGCAAGTTCCATCGGCACCAGCACCCCGTCGGTAATCAGCGCGGACCCGAAGCCTGTGCCGAGCCCCAAGAACAACATGCGTCCGCCCTCGTAGCTCCCCAAGGCCTGCATCGCCGCGTCATTGATCACTTTGACCGGAACACCGAAAGCCCGCCGAAAATCACACTTCATCCAGCCGCCGCCGAGGTTCTTCGGCTCAGCGGCCGGATGTCCGTCGCGGACCGGTCCGGGATATCCGATGGAAACCGCGTCAAAGCCCCAGTCACCCGTGGACTGCTTCACCGCATCGACCATGCTGCGCGCCGTCATGATCGAGCCGGAAGGAATCTTGCGAGGTGTCGCGTGACCGGTCGCCAGCACTTTCACATTCGTTCCGCCCACGTCGATCACGAGCACCTTGAGCCGATCGTGAGAGCCTCGATTGTTCCTTTTCATTCAATTTGCCTCCCTTATAAGAAATCGTGGCTATCCCAGCAAAGACGATTCCTCTTGCGGTGCTTGCATCATCGGGCCGGGTCTGTCGGGCCGGATACCTCAGGCCCTTGATAGAGGATTCTACGTCGATCGTCTCACGCCATACCTCTTACTGCTTTCCGGTATCGTAATAGAACCGCTCGCGCACGATCTTGCCGTTTCTCCACGTGGCCACAGAAATCTGTTCCATATGGACCGGCTGACCGCTGGTGGCAATGAAGTCGAGCGCACATTCATAAAAGGTCACGTTGTCGCCTACCGCCCAGGCTGTCACGGTGAACCCTTTCCATTCTTTGACGCCGCTCATGAACTGTTTTTCTCGCTCGACATTGGCGGCTTGGCCGACGGTCGGCTGATTGGCATTCTCTTGCATCACCGCATCTCTGTCGTAGAACTCCTGGATCGCCTCGATGATCTTGCCCTGACGAATGTAGTCGAACAGATCGTTCAGCCGCTGCTGTAGATGGATGGCGCTCATACACTCTTCTCCTTCCGAGGCTTATTTGTGAAGGTAATCCCGGCCTTCTGCACTTCCTGGTAGGGCAGCAGCCATACCAGAGATTCGTCGCTCAGATCGCCGACTTGAATGCGATTCCCCCAAGGGTCGCGAAAATCGCAGCGGAAGCCTGGCGCCAATTTGAGCTTGTACTTCTTGATAAGTTTCTTCCGCACCTCTTTGATTTGCTTCTCGTCGCGGACCATGAGACCGAAATGTTTCGTGCGATCCGGTTGCAGCGTGTCCACTTCGAAGATCGCCATAAATTGATGCTCGCCCAGTTTACACCAGGCGGCGCCTTCACCGCCGCGCAGCATCTTCAAGCCGAAGACATCCGAGTAGAACTTGACCGCTTTCCTGGCGTCGGTCACTTCAATGACGATGTGGTTACAGCCGTAGACTTGGACCGACATCATGCTCCTCCATTTTGCTTCCCGACTGCTTCCCCTGCCTGTTGAAGTTCGGACACAAAAATGTCCGGAGGCTGAGCTCCAGAAATTGCAAGACTGCCGTTGAGGACGAAATAGGGCACCCCGCGAATGCCCAACCGATGTCCGATTGCTTCTTCAGCCTTGACCTCAACCACGCCTTTCTCGCTCGCCAAAAACGCTTCTGCCTCTGTTTGATCCAGTCCGGCTTCGCCAGCTACGTGCGTAAGGGTCTTCAGATCACCGATGTTCTTGCCTTTCAGAAAATACGCGCGAAAGAGAGTTTCCACCACTTCGTCCTGTTTTCCCTGCTGTGCTGCATACCAGACCAGCCGATGAGCCGCAAACGTGTTTGGCGTCAGCTGAATCTTCTCGAAAGCAAAGGGAATCCGTTCGTCTGTGCCGGCTATGAGGAGTTGTTCTTTCATCTTCCCAAAGGCCTCCAAGCTTCCAAACTTGGCTTTCAAATAGGTGGTCCGATCCATTCCCTCAAGCGGCATTGTCGGATTCAATTGGAACGGACGCCACATGATTTCTGCCTTCACCACATCCTTCAATTCACCCAACGCCCGTTCCAGTCGCCGTTTCCCCACATAGCACCAAGGACAGACGATATCGGAGTAGATGTCGATACGCATCGTAGATTCCTTCTAATTGATCCTTCCGAGCTCGCTCGTTCTCTCTTCAGGGATGGGGGCTGATTGATCTTCCACTGCGCGCATCGAACGAGCACCGTTTCACCGTGCGCGTTCTGCGAGCACGAAGGGCACCTGGCCGCTCCCTTCCTTTCCTTCTCAGGCCGCGCGTTAAGCGAGCACAGAAGATCATCAGCCTCCATACCCATCGTCGTGAGGGTTCCGTGATCACGGGGGACCAACCAGGCTATCCCCCTCCTCTGCTGGCGGCCTTTTTCAGCGTCCTGCCAAATGACCCATTTTGCCGGCTTGATAATCATTCACAGCTTGGACCAATTCTGCTTTTGTATTCATCACGAAGGGGCCATAGCGGGCCACTGGTTCATCGATCCCCTCGCCCGCCATCACCAGAATCGTGGCGGCCTCCTCTGCGACGATCTTTACCGGCTCTCCTGTCGAGACGAAGACAGCCAGTTCGGCTTCCGATAATCTGCGCGATCCCTCGACAGATGCCTTCCCACTGAGGATCAACAGACCGACGTTGTAACCGATCGGAATCTGCAACGGCA
>CAZVEZ010000320.1:0-3063 GCA_964626135.1 uncultured Nitrospira sp. | reverse complement strand
CGTCAACCAAAAAACCAGACAAACCAGATAAACCAAACAAACCAGAACAACCAGCCGGTTGCCTTGTGAGGCACAGTAAAATCCGTACAATAGCCTCGCTCTCTTCCGCCGCCCACTGCCCCCCAACCTCTCGGCATAAGCATCAGAAAACTCAAGCGTTTCAGCCTTGAGTTGCAGCCCCTCACTTTCCCGACAGATTTGGAATACTCGGCTACACTTGTAATGAACTTCCTTAGGCCACCATAGGACTTCACATTGATGGACGCACTTCGACGACCGTCTCCCTCGCAGACTACTGAGCACCGGTGGACACTCCCGAGTCGAGAGGGAATATGCATGATTGCCGTCAAGTATCGAAAGATTCTCTTCGGCCTGCTGGTCGCACTCTTGTTCGTATTCGTTCAAGGGCGACTCAGCACGATGGACCAGCGGTTCTTTCAGTCCTCGACGGACGGTGTCCGAGGGTTGATTTATTACGAGCGAGGGAATTACAGCAACGCAGCCCTAGCCTATCGATCTGATCTGAGAAGAGGGGGTTGGAGGAAGTGGCGCAACGGAGATGAAGCCTACACCGCCCTCCTTCAAGGAAATCTCGCTGAGGCAACACAACTGGCTGACCAACAACTCACCAAGCAACCTGACGACATCGAGACATGGCTGACGCTGGGGGAAGTGGCCCTCGAAGAAGGCGATCTCCGTCGTGCTTCCGGCGCTTTCGAGCAGGCAGTGGCTTTCGACGACAGACACTTCGACGCGCTCCTTCTCAGTGCCGTGGCTCACAGCCGATCAGGCAGCATCGACCACGCCATCAACCGTTTACGCCAGGCCTTGCGGTACGACTATGTCGGCCACAGGATTACGGCTTTCCTCTGGGGACTCCAGATCGCAGGCGATCTTAGGCAGGATTTCCCGGACGGTCTGCGCTGGTGCCTTCTGGCGCACTATTATCGCTATCTTCGAATTTTCGATCCTTCCAACGCCTCGTGGGCTAGGGATGCGGCAACACGTGCGATCGACTCGGGCAGTCGCATTGACGATGCCTATGTCACCCTAGGAATTCTGGAGGAGAAAACCGGCGACTATGATGCCGCTCTCCCCTACTTCCTCAAGGCTGTGGAGGCCAATCCCCGCAACCCGGAGGCCTATCGAAGAGCCGCAAACATTTACCGTCACCGAGGGAGCGATCTCCTCAACGAATATACGATGTGGAAAGGGGCCTACACCGTCTCGCCCTCGGATAGACTTTATCGAGACAGCTTCGTGGCCTTTCTGCGCCAGCGATTCGGCGATTACCCCCAAGCGCTTGAACTCGCCCGCCAGGCTTTGAACGCGGAACCCCAGAACATGGATCTGCTCGGACAGGTGGCGAATCTGTATCAACGCCTAGGGCAGCATGAGGACGCCATTCGGCTTTACCGAGACATTCTGGCGCTCCAACCGCGCAACCCAGGCGTCTTGGACGCAATTGGCTATAGCCTCATCTACCTTGAGCGCTACGATGATGCCGTGGCGTCCTATCAGAATGCCCTTGTCATTGACGGCAATCGCCCTGAATCGCACAGCGGATTGGGCGCGGTTTATGCGCGGCAACGGCGCTATACAGACTCCATCCGCGAATACGAAACTGCGCTCCAAATCGGAAGCGACGATATCAACATCAGGGCGTTTCTCTGCAACCAATACTGGGCGACCAATCGGTACCGAGATGCGGACACGTGCCTGAAACACGTTTTACGCCTCGATCCGTACAACAAAAGCGCCCTGAAGATCTATCCCTATGTCACGAAGAGTCTCGATCACGGTGAACATGAACGCTAGAGCCTTGGTTCGCCAGAAACTGAATCGCTTCTGGGGGCAACTCACATTCCAATACAGCATAGCAGCTGCGGCGTGCAGCTGGGCGATCTGGATGCAGTACCAGTATCGCCTTCAAGGGTCTTGGATTTTTCTGGCACTCCCTGTGATCGGCATCGTACTGCTCGTTCTGAACGTATTGATGATCGTCAACCAGTTCGCCAGTTCACTTCCTCAATGGGATCCTGTCCGGTGTCTGCTGAAACGAATGGAAGTCTCCGCAGGACTTCTCGTGAGGCTCTTTGTATATTCAAGCCTCCTCTGGTACGCAAACGGCATGCTCGATAACAAACCGCCGGTGTACCGTTCAGCAGAAATCGATTCCGAGGGTTGGAAGAGCACAGCCAGCCTGGCTCCCTATTCGTGGGTCACACTCCGCTACCGGGACAACCCTGAAGCTACGACGATGGTGTTGATCACGTGGAAAGAGCGAAGAGCACTGTGGGGTGCCCAGCCGGTCAGCGTTACACTCAAAAACGGGCTGTTGGGGATACCGGCCATCACGGCCATCGAACAAGATTGGGGCTGGTTCGGAAACGAGATTCTCAAACTGGCTCCCACGGCCACCATGATCGCGCAGCGAACGATCGATTTTGACCTAACGCATGACCGTTGGGGTGAAGGAATAGATGCTGCCAGACGATACCTTGAACTAAACCCGAAAGATTGGGAAACCGCAATCTTAGCGGGTGATCTTTTGTTTCAAGCTGCTCGCTATCACGATTCACTTCCGTTCCTTGAACATGCGATGAAACAGCGTCCAACGTATGAAAACATGCAGCGGTATGGCCTCTCGCTTAACTGGGCCGGCCAGTCTCCCCGCGCCTCCGAAGTGTTTAAAGCTTCCATTCCTCTTGATCCGAATAATTGGGAGGCCTATTACCACCTCGGTTATGTCTATGGCGACATGGGGCAGTACGAAGAGGCTATCGGCTATTTTGAGGAAACCTTGAAGCGGCAACCCTCCTCACTTGAAGCAAAAGCCATGATCGCCAAGCATCGCCAGGACATCGCCACGCGAGATAGTCAAACTCGCAGCAAGCCGACAAAGGTATCCTCTTTCAACACACGGTAGCCATCGCCGTCCTTTACTCCTCGCACTTCCCTGCAGTGAAGCCATGCACTAGCCGAGTGGTTCAATGTCAGCATCCAATCAGGAACAGTCAGACCTGCCCCCGCACAAATCGTTTCGCTGACCCCGCAGCTCGT
>CAZVEZ010000319.1:0-3066 GCA_964626135.1 uncultured Nitrospira sp. | reverse complement strand
GTATCCGGCAGGCCATCAAGCCGCTCATGGACGCGCTCAAAAACCGGGCAAATCTGAAGAATCCCAGTACCGACGTGCGTCGATCGGCGGCGACCGACCTTGGGTCTGCCGGCAGGGCCTGGGCGATTCCGTGGCTGGATGCCGCTGCAGTGAACGAGCCGAATAAATGGGTGCGCTATACGATGGAAGAGTCTGCGGCGCTGCTCAAGCTTGCGTCGGACGATCCATTGATCAAAACCACTGCGGCAGAGAAACTCGGTGAACTCTACAGTCAGAACGGGGTGCCGGCCATGAAGAAACTGATCGCGGCCGGCGAGAGCGCCGAGGCGACCGAATCGCAGAAAGCGGTGGCGCAGGCCGCCGGCGCCGCAATCAAGCGCATTGAAAGCTGGGGCGCCTGGGCGAACGCGATCGAAACGTTTTTTCGCGCTATGAGCCTGAGTTCAGTGCTGCTGATCATGTCGTTGGGATTGGCGATTGTCTTCGGTTTGATGGGCGTCATCAATATGGCCCATGGCGAACTGATGATGGTCGGCGCCTATGCGACATTCGTGACCCAGGAAATCTTCAAAGCCTACCTGCCCGCCTCCATGTTCGAATCGTATTTTCTGACCGCGATGCCCGTGGCATTCCTGAGCGCCGCCGTCTTCGGACTGGCGCTGGAAGCGACCGTCATCCGGTTTCTGTACGGACGTCCGTTGGAGACCCTGCTGGCGACCTGGGGGGTCAGTTTGATCTTGATGCAGGCGGCGCGCGTCTACTTCGGCGACTTGACCGCTGTGATTGCGCCGACATGGCTGAGCGGCGGCGCGCAGGTTTTAGTCGGGGTGTATTTGCCATTCAATCGAATCTTTATTATCGGGTTGTCCATCGTCTGTGTCCTCGGTATCTACTTCGCCCTGTTTCGTTCGAGTTTAGGCCTGCGTGTCCGGGCCGTGATGCAGAACCGTAACATGAGCGCGTGCTTGGGCATTCCGACGCGAAAAGTCGATGCCTATACCTTTGCGTTCGGGTCCGGGCTCGCCGGTGTTGCCGGGTGGGCCCTGACGCTGGTCGGCAATGTGGACCCGGGTCTCGGCCAGAACTACATTGTCGATGCCTTCATGGTCGTGGTGACCGGCGGGGTCGGGAAACTGGCCGGCACGATCGTGGCGTCGCTGGGAATCGGCGGGTTGAACAAGCTGATTGAGCCGAGCTTCGGCGCCGTCTACGGAAAAGTGTTCATTCTCGTGCTGGTCATTTTGTTCTTGCAGTGGCGGCCGTCCGGACTGTTCGCGATGAAGGGACGGAGTGCGGACTGAGAGAGGGGATGGAGCCTGATGATCTTCTGTGCTCGCGCAACGCGCGGCCTCAGAAGGGTGGATGGGGAACAGCCAGACCATCCTTTTTGCTCGCAGAACGCGCACGCTCAGAAGGTGCTCGTTCGATGCGCGCAGTAAAGGACAGTCTGGCTGTTCCCCTTAGAGCAAAGTGGGGAGAATCGGAAGGCTCTCGCCCGGGCTAATGGCGCGTCCCGGCGTGCCAGTGGGTGGGCGGGTGAGAAAGCCGCGCGCAATAGAAAATCAATCAGCTCCCCATCTCTAAAAGGAGAGAACAAGTAAGCTTGGAGGGCCATAGAAAGCATTAAGGCTCCGCTTCACGGCAGTTGAGCTTGGCCATTCGATGGGGTAGTGTGCAGGAACGAGCTCGGATTGCGTTTGCTTGGTTCGACATGACAATACCGAGAAGGAGGAAACATGAAGAGGAGCCGGATAATCGTGGGATCGATGGCCGGATTTGTGGGCGGGCTTCTATTCTGGACTGTGGCGCAAGGGCAAGCTGAACTCACCGCTCAGAGCGGCGATGTGGCGAGAGGGAAGGTTCTGTTCACCAAGTACTGCACAGGATGTCATGGTTCAGATGGCGAGGGCGGCAGGTACAAGCTTCTTCGTGGGCCGGATCCAGCTGACCTCACTTCACCATCGACCCAAAACAAGCCCGATGCCGATCTGCTCCGGACTATCCATGACGGCAAACCCAACATGCCGCCCTGGAAGATCCGGCTCTCGGAGCAAGAGAAAAGAGACGTGCTGGCGTATGTTCGGAGCCTCGTCGAGTAAAGGCATGGGGTAGGTGTTGCCGGCGGCAGGGGAGCCGAAACGAAGAAAGCAGGTGTGTGTTCATATTTCCAGGAGGAGGGATGATGTCACGAATCAAAGAACTCAGAGCATCGTTCGACAAGAAGCTGGAGGCCTTGGAGCACCAGGCCTTGGCGCTGGAAGCGCAATTGACCCAGACGAAGGATCAGGCCCTGCAGCGGCTGGAACAGCGCAAGCAGCAACTCCAAGAATTGCTCGGACAGGTCCGGGCCGACGTGGAGAAGTCAAAGGAGATGGCAGAACAGGCGAAGATCGAGGTGCAGGGCAGGCTCGAACACCTTCAAGTGCAATTGGCTCTCGGCAAAGCGGACGCCCGCGATACATTCGAAGAGCAGAGGTCGAAGATTCTCAAGGCCCTGAACGAGTTCGAATCCGTTGCGGACCAGAAACTGAAAGGGGCCGCGTTCGAATCGGGCAAGGTGTGGGAGGATCTCGTGGGGCGAACGAGCAGTCTCGACGCTGAGTTTGACGCGCTCAAGAGCCGGTTTGAACATGAGAAAGCCAAGCAGCAAGTCGTGCTGGAGTCCAAGAAGCAAGAGCTGCTTACCGACCTGGTGTTGTTCAAGGACCGGCTCAAGGCCAAGCGTGAGGCGGTTCAGGCCAAGGCCGATGTGTTCGAGACCGACATGCGCCAGGGGCTGGATCAAATTAAGGCGGGGTTTAAAAAGTTGTTCGAATAGGGAAGAGGGGAGCGGCCAGACCATCCTTCTTGCTCGCAGGACGCGCACGATGAAACGGTACTCGTCCGATGCGCGCAGTGAAGGACAGTCTGGCCGCTCCCCTTAAGGAGAGAAGGGAGATGTCGGAAGGTGCTCGTTCGACGCGCGCAATAGAGGATCGACCAGGCTACCCTTGAAATTGGGACGGAGGGGATGCGCGGGTGGATGGGGAACAGCCAGACCATCCTTCTTGCTCGCAGAACGCGCAC
>CAZVEZ010000318.1:0-3076 GCA_964626135.1 uncultured Nitrospira sp. | reverse complement strand
GCAGTGGATTGGGTTACCCAATCCACTGCTGTCCAAGATCCAAAAGTTATTTTGAATAAGAGTGTGCTTAATCATTAAACAATGCGTGGCGATCCCAAAAAGGGAAACTCCCTCATACAAAGAGGGTTTTTGAGCAGACTGCTAATGCCGCAGCCTTACTGACCAGAGCAACGTTATATCGAGAGCGTTTGCAGGGCAAGCTTGCCAAGGATGACCTAGAGGAGCCTGCGCCCTCAGATCCAATCCAGCCTGTGAATAACTACACATAACCCTGTGCAATCTATCGATTTCATGTTGAGCATCGCAAACACAAACTACCCTATCTATCGACCAGTCTGAGACCTACCGATTGGTTTGACAGACTGGACAGACGGACCCTATAATGCGAACTCCTAAAACACGAGCGAGATGGGCGCTAGTCACTACCTCTGGCGAAGTCCTCATCTTATTAGGACAAAGGGCCTAAGTCTTCCTCGTGTGATGGCCCAAAATTTCTCAGACGTGGGCCTTCTGTGAGGTTGCAGGGGGCGGGGGAAAAGCATAGAGTGAGGATGGCTGAGATTATTGGAAAACTTATGTTTCTCGTTCTTTAACCCCTTGTCGGAGAATAAGCCGTAATGACCCAGTATCGTGTTCTTCCAGGTCCAGAACATTTCCTTCCTCCATCAGCGGCCAGCATGGGAATTTATTTGCCGAACCCTGGGGAGGCTCATATCAACGGTGTCATTGTCCCAGAAGAGAAGGCCTATGAAGAAGCAGCCAAGCAATTTCTCATGGCCAAGGTGCCAACCCTCTTCCCTGGCCCATTAGTTCTGTGGGCTTGGAATGAGAAGGCGGCCAAGAAAGCGACAGCCATCCGTCACTTGTACAACACACTCAAGGAATGTGTGCAACCGGGGCAAACGCCCATGCTGATCCCAATGCCGGACTACCGCCCCAAATACCCGAAGATCAATCCTGAAGTTGAGATCAATCCCAACCATCCGAATCTGACCATCTGGCACAACAAAATCGATTGTTGCATGTTCATCGGAGTTCACTGCCATCAAGCCAATTTGTCGCTCAAAATCATTCGGGGTGGCACATCCTGCTACACGATTGCCATGTGCGCCCAAGCCGGCCATGAAGATGCGATGCTGTCGTTCCGAGACGCATCGGTTGAAAAAATCATGCACTTGGCAGAGTGGGTGAAGAAATTGAAAGGGACAGTCCAACCACGGCTGACGTCAGCCAAAAGCGGAGCTTCAAACTAAGCTGTTTGTTGTTCTGAAGACAGTGAAAGGAGCCAACCCATGGCAGACACACACTCCGTCATCGGCACAAAAAATAAAAAAGGGCAGACGTTTACCGACACCTGGACAATGATGCATGAAGCGCCCCGCACGCCGTCGTTCTTCACGGGCAGCGAAGTTATCAAGGAAGCGCTCCGGCGAGCCAGTTGTGACGTGATGATCGCCTACCCGATTACGCCGCAGAGCGAAGCGGCTGCGTTGATCGGCGAACTCTTTGCCGAGGGATACATCGGCGACTACTTCCGCGGCGAAAGCGAATTCGCCGTCATGTCGCAATGCGCGGGAGCGGCTTTCGGCGGAGCTCGCGTATTTACGACGACTGCGGGGCCCGGCACGATGCGCGCGATGGAGAATTTTCCGATGTGGTCCGGCGCACGGTTGCCGATTCAAATGATCGTCACCTGCCGTGGCATCAACTCGCCGCTGTCGATCCAGCCTGACACGCTGGAGATTGCGTATCTTCTGAATACCGGCATGCTCGTCTGGCACGCAGAAACTGCGCAAGACTTCTTCGATTGGATCCTCAAAGGCTATATGGTGTCGGAAGAGCCTGATGTGCATCTTCCCTTGGCGCTGTGCTGCGACGGATTCTTCGTCACGCACACCAAGGACGTCGTGAATCTCACCCCTGCCGATATGTGTCTTCCACCCTATGACCCCTACCGCTCCCCCGTGCCTTGCATGGACATGGAATGTCCGCCGGTCCGGATGATGCGCGATCCGTTTGTCATGAAGAGCAACTACATCAGCTATGCCACCCACGCATCCTGGCAGCAAGAAGTCTGGGCAGCAGTGGAGCGGTCCCGCAAACACACGATCAAGTGGATAAACGGATTGATCGAGACAGAAAATACGGATGCCGAGGTCCTCATTGTCTCCTCTGGTACAGCGGTGTCACAAGGTCGTGAGGCCATCAGGCTCCTCGAAGACGAAGGTATTCGTTGCGGTCTGGTAAAGATCAAGGCTCTGCGTCCTTGGCCTGGCGAGGAAATCCGTGAAGCCACAAAAAACGCCAAGCACATCGTCGTCCCGGAATTTAACGTGACCGGGTGGTTGGCAAAAGAAATTAAAGCCTCCATTCCAAACAGCGAGCGTGTGAACGCCGGCCCGCGTGTTTGCGGAGGCATGACGATGCCGCCGGAAATTATTGTCTCCGAAATCAAGACCCTGCTCGGCATGCGCAGCATGTCGATGGCCGGTCGCGGCAGTTGATCGCACCAAGCACAGCAAGAATGAACGACCTGAATACGATGCACCACTGAGGAGGCCTACATGAGTAAGGAACGTATCAAGATTTCTGAAGACCTGTACGACATCATGCCGTCCGACTATCAAGACCTGGTCAAGAGCGCGACCTATGGCAAGGAAGATCGAGGCTGGAAGGATATCGGCAACAGCAAAGAGCTGATCGAACAGCACTCCCTCTGCGCCGGCTGCCCTGAATCCATGGCCTTTCGATATATCCTGGCCTCATTGCCGAACCCCGAAGACACTGTCATGGTCGGCTCCACAGGCTGCACCAGCCTCGTGTTCCCCATGGTAGCCGTGCACAACATTCACTCCCTCTTCGGTAATCAAAATGCCATTGCTTCCGGTCTGAAGCGCGCCTTGAGCGTCCGCTTCCCAGGCCGGACGAAAGACGTAGTCGTGCTCGCCGGCGACCGGAAACAGCGACATCTTGCTCGGGCCGAAATCGATTTCGGCCATCTCGATGTCGAGGACCTTGGAGTAAAACGCTGTCGCTCGCGCCAGGTCGGCGACCGGGATCTCGAACCACGTGACCG
>CAZVEZ010000317.1:0-3080 GCA_964626135.1 uncultured Nitrospira sp. | reverse complement strand
TCGATCGTGCGGAACTGGTTGTTGGTGAAGACGTTGTAGTCCAGATTGCCGGCTTTGATGTTGCCCGAAGGGAGAATGAGATTGGCGGCTTTCACGGAGTTGACGACGTCGAGAATCGAGAGGCTTCTGGCGTTCAACAGTGCCGGGTCGAGATTGATATTGATCTGCCGGATCTTTCCGCCTTCCACGGTAGCCGCAGCGACGTTGGCAATCTGTTCGATCTGCGGCGCAATCGTATTCGAGGCCAGATCGTAGAGGGCCCGTTCGTCGAGGTCGTCGCTGGAGACCCTCACGAGAGAGACAGGGATATTGGAAACGTCGAATTTGACGATGAAGGGTTGCAGAATGCCGGGAGGGAGGCTATTGAGAATTTGAGTGACGCGTTGCATCACCTCCATCTGGCCGGCATTAATGTCCGTGCCCCAGTTGAACCAGATCTGCACCGCCCCGATGCCTTGCTTGGCGAAAGACTCGACATGCTCGACATTCGACGCGGAGCTGACGGCTTTCTCGATGGGATAGACGACACTCTGTTCGATGTCGAGCGGTGGCGCCCCTTTATAGATGACGCCGACGAACGCGACGGGCACTTGAATCTGCGGAAAGAGATCGACCGGTATCCGTTGCACCGAGGTGCCGCCCAGGATCACCATGGCCAGGGCCAGCATCAGAATGCCAATGCGATTGCGAAGCGCGAGGAGCGTCAGCCACATAGTTGGTCAGGGGTGAGGGGTGAGGTATAAGGTATGAGGCGTAAGGCGTGAGGCGTGAAACGTAAGGAGTCAGACGACACAGTGAGAGATCGTTTCATCGTTCACCATTCACGATTCACGATTCACGTTTCACGGGTTCAAGAGGGTGCGCCTGCACGGGGGTGCCTTCGCGCACGAGATCTTTTCCTGAGACGATCACCTGCTCCGACCCGTCCAACCCCTTGGTAATCTCCACCCGGTTTTCATCGCGGAACCCTATTTCCACCGGCACCCGTTGGGCCTTTCCTTCGCGCACAATGTAGACAAATTGGGCGTCTTCCAATCGACTCACTGCGTCGATGGGAACCTGAATCGTGTTCCGGTGCGTGCCGACCAGAATCTCGACGCGGGCGAACATGCCGCCTTTCAGCACATGATCCTTGTTCGGGAGATCCACCTCGATCGTCATCGTGCGGGTGGCCCGGTTCAGCGCCTGGACGACACGGGTGACCGTGCCTTCGAAGGCACGATCGGGATAGGCCTCGGCGCGTACGTCTGCCTTTTGACCCACCTGGATGAGCGGGACGTCTTTCTCGACGACCTCAATGAGAATGCGGACCGTCTGGATCTCATGGAGGGTGAGAATCCCGCGCGACATCGTGGAAGTGCCGGCTGTTGCTCCACTGACATAGGAGCCGAGATCGAGGTTGCGCTCGGCCACGTACCCCGCGAACGGTGCGCGGATATACGAGTAGGCCAGATTCGTCTCGGCCTGTGCCTGGGCGACCTCCATTTGCTGGACCTGTGCGCGGAGCGAGTCGAGCGCCGCCGCTGCCGTGTCGTAGGAGACCTGGGCGTTATCCAAATCCTGTTGTGAAATAAACTGGTCTTTGATCAACGTCTGCATCCGATTGAGCGTGAGGGTGGCATTGCGAACGCTTGCGTCCTGCTGCACGACTCTCGCTCTGGCTGCAGCCAGGTTTGCCTTGGCCTGGTTGACAGCATGTTGATAATCCGTATGATCGATCTCGATCAGCAGCTGATTGGCTTTGACCAGATCGCCTTTCTCGACGTAGATCTTGGCGATGTAACCGTCGACCCGTGAGAACAGATTGACCGTTTGGTTTGGGCTGATGTCGGCGGTATAGGTGAGCCGGATGTCCAGGTCCTGTTTCAGCGGCGCGACGGTGGCGACGGTGATGGCCCGGGCTTTGCGGACATCGCTCTTGGCTCCGTTGCTGAGGCGGAACACGACAAGGGCTGTGACGGCAAAGAAAATAATAACTCCGAGCGTGACAATCGGATGTTGTTTCAGCGGATTCACCGCGCGCGCCTCCCCGGCGTCTTGATCAGTCCTGTGAGGAACAGATCGACGTAGGTCGCCACGGTGTTCTCATGGGATTGGTGCATCGGGACTCCGAATATTTCATGGAGGAGCCGGTGATGGACGACCATGCCGATGAACGCGCGGGCTGCCAGAAGGGGATCGACAGCCCGAAACGCACCGTCTTCAATTCTTGTGCGAATGTACGCGGCGAGGTGGTCGTAGAACACTTTGTGGTGCTTGCCGAAGAACATTTCGGACAGTTCGTGCCCTTCCAGCGCGCTGAACAAGAGGAGACGTAAGAACGTCGAATCGACGTCAGGTCGAATGCGGTAGCTTGCAATCATCGTGAACACGCGATGGTCGTCGTGTGTGCGGGCCGCTGTCTCCACCGCTTCGAGCAATTCGTTGACGGCCACCTTCTCCGCCAGGATTGCGCCGTAGAGCGTCCGTTTCGTCGGAAAGTACTTAAAGACGAGGGCCTCGCTCACGCCTGCCGCTTTGGCAATTTCTTTTGTGGTGGTGCCGTTGAATCCTTTTGCGGCGAAGAGCGAAGCGGCGGCTGCAATGAGGCCGGCCTGACGATCGCGCGCTGACACGCGTTGTCCGTGCGAAGTCTGTGTGGTCCGTTTTTTCATGGTAAGTAAGTGCTTACTCACCCAGATCCTAGCACGCTGTGTTTCTAGGCGGCAAGCATTGGGTGGAATGGCACGTGAGCGGCTTCAGGCAGGGTTTTCCGGAGAGTCTTGAATGTCAGCATGCGGCGAGATTTCGGTCATGGGCCGAGCCAGACCTGTCCGGTTTCTGCAGTCATTCAACCGGCAAAGCATGTCGATGGATCGTTCAGGTTTCCTCAGCTGAGATTCCTGACAGAGTACAGATATCTGCCGTAGAAGCCATCGTGAATAATGCGGGCTAGAGCCTGTCAAGACGGGACATCTGAGCCGGCCTACGGCCGGGGGACTGAACCGGCGAGTGGGTCGTCCCGTGTTTGACGGTCCGTCGTCGTGCGGTCATGAGGTACTCCGTACTGCAGCAGTCAGTCTATTCGGAAGGCCTGGCGT
>CAZVEZ010000316.1:0-3093 GCA_964626135.1 uncultured Nitrospira sp. | reverse complement strand
CCGGGCACGCAAAAAGAGGAAATGATACGCACCCACCATTTGAATCCGAGATCGTCTACATCATGACCGGGGCCTACGTGCCCTGGCTGCCGGAAGGATGGCCGTTCTTGTTGATTGCCCTTCTGTGCTTCTGGGGCTATCTGTCCGCCGATCGGGGCGTTAAGCGCATCCGGCAGGAATTACGCGAGCATGAGGGCCGGCGGGCGCTGGAGGAGCAGCGACAGCGCCGCCGGCAGCGGTAGGGCGCCAACTCACACGACGAACGGCCGCCGGGGCAATCCTGGCGGCCGTTTCTTGTTGTTAGGGGGAGGACAAGAGGTTTACTTCATACACAGGAATTCGCAATTAGCAGTCGAGCGCACCGAACAGACGTGAGACCGCTCACCGGGCAGCAGAAACGGTATCACCCGGAATGCGCCGGAAGGCCGATCCGGAACGACGCGAGAAGGGCATGGAGACGCTCATAACGCGCGCGCCTGCGCCGGGACAGGCAGTTCGGAGCCGGTTGGGAAGGGGAGGATATACCGCTCGGATGCATGTAAGCAGAGGGTGTACGGGCCGAGGAAGGGGAGGGAGAAGTAGCCTAACTCTACTCAGTAAAGAAAAAAACTGTATGATCGTAACCTTGGGACGATATAACTGTTGTAGATTTAACGGTGTTGAAAAGCTTGACCTAAGCACAGAGCATTATCATGGCATCAGTCGGTAAAAAAGCGGAATTCCGGATCAGGGTGGTAGAGTCCGATGGTGATCCGTTGCCTATACGGGGGGCATTAGGTGGGCCTACGCTCGACGGGCTTATCATTTTTCGTCCGTATTCCGAGAGACCGGGCGTGGCCGCACTAACGCGTTATGATGTCGGTACTGGAGGCCGAGTTGATCTTCAGAAGACCAAGGACATGCCCGACGTAAATTTGGTTCGGACCATACACTCCACAATGGTTTTCTCACCTCATACTGCACGCGAGATAGCCAAATGGCTCCTAATGCAGGCTGAAAAAGCCGAAGAGCTTGTTGAGCAAGTCGGCCATAACACCGATGATTCAGAACCGGTCGAAGAAAAAACGAGGTAAGCAAAATGATAGGCACTTCTGTTTCATTCAGTGTTGATGCATTTGTCTCTGTTCCGACCTCGGATGTATATGTAGTGGCTGTAGAAGACTTTTTTTCATACCGAGCCGATACTCAATCGGAGACCTATTTATTCCAGTTGAGCCCGACTGAACAATATCTGCTCAGTTCACGAACGAATGCATCCAGACTGGCAGCTGCTTCTAAAAGATCGCACCTTAGTAAAGGGGAGTTGTTCGATCTGGGGCCCCTACTGGATCAACTAGGCATCTCAAGGTCATCCTAAGGCATTCTGATCTTACCTTTAGGCGCAGTGAACACGAGCTTCGAGAAGGAAGGGTGGGAGGATTTTCAATCCTGGCTTGACGATAAGAAAATTCTCAAGAAGCTACTCCGGCTGATACAAGAGTCGCAGCGCACTCCAAGGGAGGGCAGTGGGAAGCCAGAACGGCTTAGGTATTACGAGGGAGAGGTGTGGTCAAGGGAGTTGACCAAGGGCGATCGATTGGTTTACCGCATCAACGAAGATGATTCGATAATCATCCTTCAATGTCGCTTCCACTATGACGACAAGTAGTCATAAATGAGGACAAGCTTGCCCTCATGTGGGAGGGCGATGAGCTACACCTCTGACTGAGGGCTTACAAGGCCGCCGTGAATCTTCTGCTGGCCTTGTACATCGAGAGGGAGGCCGGCGCCACCTGGCTGCACGTGGAGCGCAACAGACGCATCCAGAACGATCCAACAAGTGAGCTTCCGCTGTGGGAAGGGTGAGATGTCCGAGAGAAATGTAGTGACGATTTGGGTTTCGCCGGGCTGTTGATGTATGTCTACTACCCGGCTGTCAGCTAACACTCGCCATCAGATGCGAGCGGCACAATATGGTGACGCGCCTGGTGACGGCTTAGTTTGTCCCAGTCGCCCCTCGTCAGTTACATCGTGTTGCTCCACGGCAAAACGATTACCGGAAGTGCCCCTCTGAATACGACCAGACGAATAGAGAAGCGACACCGATGATCCCCGTCAGGCCGCACCACGCGAGATAGTGACGAAGTCCGCTCGATCGACGGACAAGGCCAGGTGAAGCCACGCACGCAATGGAAAGAAAAAGCCCAGGAAGTGCCGCCAGGGCAAAGAGCGTCAAGAGGCCGGGCCATAGACTGAATAGGACCAGTGTGCCAACAGCGAGCCCGCACCCAAGGGCGATCCCGCGCACCGAAGAATCGCTGGACGCCGCCAGGGTTCGACCCACGGCAGGGGTGAGCAGGAGGGGTGTCCCGAGAAGGAAAATGGCGAAGAAAGCAACACTCATGATGGTTCAGTGCCCGTCGAAGGACCATAGCTCAGCAACGCGGCCCGCGAGGGGGTCGGATTGCAACCGCGACGCGATGATCGGTTTTGCCACCGCGAATGGTTAGTCAGCATGGGCATGCCAGTAACATAGTAAACGAGGCGTCAACTCTCCCCCTTTGTCGAGCACATAGAACTCTGGTCAAGTTGCTCCATCACTTCCTTGGCAGACTCGGGTAGCGCTTGGCGTGCCTCGATTCGCTCGTCGATGTCACTGGCGATGCGCCAAATTCTAATCCTCATCGACCGCAACTCCGACGCACGCACGAGTCAGGGATCCATTGTTTTGACTGCCGCATTGTACCAGCGTCGAATGTACGGATCGGAAAGCACCGTAGTGTCTTGCCGGACGTAGGTCACGAACGAGCCGAACAAACCGTCCCATTCGCCGAAGTCACCAGGTGGAACAAGCTCCCAACCCAATTCGGAGAGCGGCCAGTTCGACTTGGCGCTGTTTCGAAGCATCGAGGTTGTGACCCAGTTCGATTCGGAGTCGGTGCCGCCGCGTGCGACGGGAATAACGTGGTCTACAGTTGGGAAGAGCTCCCAATACATCACATGACATTCGGACATCTTCCAGTTCGAGTGGAACGGGAGTTCGTCCGGCAACAACCGAGACAAAAGCCGGAGCGCGCCAGGAAAAACAAGCAGCGTGCCGGAGTAGCGGTCAAC
>CAZVEZ010000315.1:0-3100 GCA_964626135.1 uncultured Nitrospira sp. | reverse complement strand
GTATGCGCCATCTCAAACTTGCCGATTTTCTTCATGATGGCGCCGGTGAATGCGCCGCGCTCATGACCGAACAGTTCGCTCTCCAACAGTCCGTCCGGGAGAGCCGCGCAATTGACGGCAATAAACGGACGGTGCGCACGGGGGCTTCTGTTATGGATAAACCGGGCCAGCAGTTCCTTCCCTGTACCGCTTTCTCCATTGATGAGAATCGTCGCTTGGCTCGCGGCCACTCCTTCAACGGTGCTGAGCAGGCGGGCCATACCAGGGTCTTGTGTCAAGATGGACCGCTGGTCGATCGGCGCAGGCGATGGCGCCGAGGCGTCCGTGACGCGAGCTTTGAGATTGGCGATGACGCGTTCGAGGAGATCGGTGGAGAACGGCTTGAGAATGTAATCGCTCGCCCCGTATTTCATCGCCTCCACGGCGGTCTCCACCGTCCCGTAGGCCGTCATCAGCACCATTAATGTTTGTGGTGAGCGATTCTTGATTTCCTTGATGAGATCGAGACCGCCAAGACGGGGCATTTTCAAATCGGTCACCACCAGCCAGGGTTTGGATCGGCCGACCCGTTCCACGGCGTCGGCGCCGTCGATCGCGCCCTGCGCGTCATAACCGAGACGGCGCACCGACTCCATCAACGCGGTCCGCATGGAGGGGTCATCGTCGACGATCAAAATTCGCTCTGCTTGCGGAGAGCTATCCGTGACAAGACCTGCAGTGTCGTGTTCGCTCATGCGGAGGTCTCCTCTTCAACAAAGCGGCGTTCACCAATCAGAGGAGAGGCGCCGATCCCGTCTCCACGATCAGCGGCGAGACATTCCGGCGTCTCGACGCGATCCGCCTCCCTCTGATGTGGAAGCGTGATTGAAAATGTCGTCCCATTTCCTTCGGTGCTCTCTACGTCGATCCGGCCTCGATGCGCTTCGATAATCGCATGGACGATGGCCAATCCTAATCCGGTCCCTTCGTCCCTCGTGGTAAAGAAGGGGTCGAATATCCTTGAGCGCTGCGCCGCAGGAATGCCGCTGCCGGTATCCGAGATCGAAAGATGAAACTCCGGCCTTCCGGAAACCTGTTCGTCCGTGAGAGTCGCTGACAGCGTCAATGTTCCACTGCCGGGCATGGCGTGGATACTGTTCAGAATCAGGTTCAGGAGGACCTGTTTCATTTGTCCCGCGTCACACCAGATACGCGCGGCAATGGGACTGACGTCCAGGCGAATGTCGATTCTCGTATTCGCAACGGCATGGGCGGCGAGGGTCAGGGCATCGAGCATGAGGGCTTCCGTCTCATGCCATTTCTCATGGGAGCAATCGGGTTTGGTGTAGAGCAAAAGATTGGTCAAGAGACGATTCATCATATGGACCGACGATGAAATATGCTCGGCGTATCCCTGCAGCGCCGGAACACCGTGCAAATCGCGGCGCAGCATCGACGCAAACAGTTCGATGCTGCCGAGCGGGTTCCGGATTTCGTGGGCAATCCGCCCCACCATCTCACCCATAGCCGCCAGCCGATTGCGGCGTTGGAGCCGGTCCTCCAGTTCTCGCACCGCCGTGACATCTTGGATCAAGATCACGCTCCCCGCATGGCGCCCTTCGCCGGTCTGCAAGGCGCGCTGGGAAATGGCGACGGCTGCGCCATGTCGCGTCGTCAACGGATAGACGTCGCCGTCCAATTGCGCCTCCTTGAGACATCCGGCCAGGGAGCGGCCCATGATCTCATCGCGCGTCAGCCCGAGCAGTTGCTCGGCGGCCTGGTTGCAACGAGTGATCGTTCCGTCCGTATCCATGACGAGCAGCCCCGTCGAGAGCGACTCCACAATCGAGGTCAAATGCTCCCGTAATTCTTCATTGACCCGCAGATTGCGGCCGAGCGCCTCATTACGGTCGGCAAGTTCCACGTCAAGCTGCTCCAACCGGGACGTCAAGGTCTGATAGGATTGCTGCAACGTCGCCGCCGCGTCGTCGAAACTTCGAAATGCTTCCTGCAACAGATCGCTGTCCGTGGCCGCCGAAACAGGGTGTAGGTTCATCATATTATTCTCCTTCGTTCACCAGGGCCGTTTGGCGGCCTATCTGTAACGCTCCCACAGCGCGACGGAACAACGGATCGTCAAAGTCTGCGCTCGGCGCCATGCCTTTCGACCGGGCCTCGTCATGAGGCTTGACTTCAGGATTCAGCGCAATTTGCACCCGAGCCCATTCCGCATCCGCGGAGGCAGGCCAGGCCTTCAGGACCTGCCGGTAGAGGTCCGCGGCGCGATCCGGCTTCTTCATAGTCACGAGCAGATCGGCGTACCGCAGAACGTCTTGTGGTGTTTGGAGCGCGTTGATACGCAATGCCCCCTCGAACGTCGCGGCGGCCTCCTCTCGCTTCCGGTCTTCTGCCAGCGTCTGCGCAAGCGTCGCATAGATCCAACTGCGCGCCGGATCACGCGGGTGCAACCGCGCCCACTGCCGCATCACCCTGATGGCGCTCCGGCGGTCTCCCTGCTCAAGCATGGCTCTGATCAATTGCTGCGACACGTAGCTCGTCCGCGCGCTCCGCGGATACTGAAGTCGGAAACTCTCGAACACGTTCCGTGCAGCCGCAGGATCGGACTGTTCTAAGTAACTTTGGCCCAACCCGATGAGCGCGGCTTCGTGGAAAGAGGCCGCCTTCCGATTTCTCACGAACGTTTGATAGAGATGGATCGCTTCGCTTGAGAAGCCCAGCCGGCGATGTATGTCGGCCACCTCCAGTAAAAGACCTGTGCCGGCATAGTACTGTTCAGGATTCTGCCCATGGCTATGAAATAGTGTGAGGACCTGGAGATCCTTCTTACCTTTCAGCGCCGATTCCAATTGAGGCTTCAAGATAGCAGTCAGACGATGTCCTGCAGCCTGCGGCCATGGATCATGCGGAACAACGCCGGTCCGCCGCGTGACGTCTTGAAAGACCCGGATGGCCCGTGAAGGGTTTCCTTGCAGTTCATAATGCTCAGCCAGATGGAACAGCGCCTCGCTGCCGAGCATGTCGTCCCGATGTTCTGCGGCAATGGCGTTATAGATCTCCTCGCCTTCGGAGGGCTCCAGATAAGACATGCCGGCCCCCCCGA
>CAZVEZ010000314.1:0-3105 GCA_964626135.1 uncultured Nitrospira sp. | reverse complement strand
GGGGCTCAAGGAATAGGCGCCAAGCATGCGGATATGCAGTCCGAGCCTCACGCTATTCCAACGGCGATGAAGTAAACGCGTCAGACGCGGCATAATACATGAGGGGGAGCTGCCTGAAACAGGCAGCTCCCCCGTCTGTGTTTTAGGACCCATAGGAATTGGCGATTGATTTTTTGTATCATTGATCCAACATGTCGATGGCACAACGAATCAATCACAGAGGAGGCCGGACGTGACAGCAATCATCACCACCGATACATCGAAATTCCAAACGAAATTCAGAGTCCTGCTTGTTGCCTTTCTCCTGTTCCCGCTTTTCTTCGCAAACGCTCTGGCCTGGGCGTATGAAGGAATCACAGTTTCTGATGGTGGAACCCTCACGGGTACCGTGAAGCTGGAGGGGCAGGTTCCGAAACCGAAAGGGTACAACCTCACAACCTTGCCGGACCAGTTCTATTGCGGGCGTATCTCCGACGGACGGGGGTGGCGCATCCTGCAACCGTTCCATGTGGGGCCGGCGGGCGAGTTTCGCGACGTGGTGGTCTATCTGGAGGGGATCGACAAAGGAAAACCCTTCGACGAGGGGGGGCTGCCGCAAATCGAAGCGAAAGACTGCCTTTTCCTCCCGTTCACGACCATCGTGCGGGACAATCAATCGGTGACGGTCATCAACATGGATCCAGTCATGCATGATATTCAGGCCTATGAAACCTCGCATTTGGGGCCGCGCGTGCTATTTAACGTGCCGCTACCGATGAATCCGGCGCACCCGCGCGACTTGAAAGATCGCAGCGATGCCGGGATGTACCACAAACATATGGCCGGCGCGCCGATGAAGCAATTGGTCAATCTGAGCAAAAACCGGAGGACCTTTGTCATGCAATGCGGCTTTCATGCATACATGGAGAGCTGGGGCCTGGCCGTCATCAATCCGTACTTTGCCAAGACGGACGAGCAGGGCCGGTTCACCATGACCGATGTGCCGCCGGGCACCTATAAGCTGGTCGTCTGGCATCCCTATGTCCGGAGCACGATCGAGCAAACCGTTACCATCGGCTCGAAGGCGATGGTGGAGGCCGCAATCGTGGTCCCAGCCCCGACAGGGAGGCTCTACGCCAACGAAGTGCTGGATCATACGTCGCCCCGCTACAATATACCCGAGGATACGCTAAGAGAAATCGATCCGATGATCAAGAAGCAGGATCGCTGAGCCAGGACGATCGAAGGGTTATGGACAAGAGGCCCATGAAAAGGGTGCAATGAAGCGCCGCTGGAGTCCCGCCGTTCTTGTCTATTGCCTCGTGCCACTGGCCTCGACTTTCCTCGCCTGGGGCCTTGCCCCCGCCAACCACGAATCGTCCAAGCAGCCACCGCTGTGGACTCCGCTCGATGGAGCTGAGCGGTTGGCGGCAATGGACACGCCTGCCGGCATGGCGCCGGTGGCGGCCGGGTGGTTTCTCATGGGCAGCGATCCGCAACTCGATCGGGCATCGGGTCCGCAGGAATTTCCGCAGCATCGTGTCTATCTGAACCCCTTCGAGATCGACATCTACGAAGTCTCGAACGTGGATTACCTGAGATTTGTACTCGCCACCGGGGCGGACTGGCCGAAGTTCTGGCGTGAGAGTCCGTTTCCGGACAAGACCGCGCTGCATCCGGTGATCAACGTGAGCTGGAACGACGCCGATGCCTATTGCCGGTGGGCCGGGAAACGTCTTCCGACCGAAGCGGAGTGGGAGAAAGCTGCGCGAGGGGAAGATGGGCGGATCTTTCCCTGGGGTAACGAACCGGCCGGATGGATAAAAAGCAATATCGCGCATGCCGGGTCGAAGCGGGGTTTTAAGTATCCGCCGCTGGCCGATGTGATGCGGTACGACAAGGGCGTCAGTCCCTATGGCGTTTATCAAATGGCAGGGAATGTGAGTGAATGGGTGTCGGACTGGTTCGACCCGGAGTATTACCAGCGTAAACTATCGGATAATCCGACAGGACCGATTGCCGGCGAATTCAAAGTGTTCCGCGGCGGATCGTGGAATGAAGATCCTGAGGTTGCGCGCTCGGCCGGTCGTAATGCCGGAGCGCCGGACCATCGCAGTTATTTGATCGGGTTCCGGTGCGTGCAGGATGTGCGCGTGCCGTTAACTGTTCAACGATAAGCGTCTTGGCTTGCGGAAGAACGGTTCATGGAATAGAGGAGGTCGGCGTATGAGGGTGATGCAAACGGAGAGAGGGGGCACGGTCAATCGTGTGGCAATGGCCTAGTGATTGCAGACGTTGCCTGATTCGTTGCACTCAGAAGTGCGCGCACCGGGCTTCTGTATGAACCTATGATGCTGTTCTTGATGTGGCTCCATCTCCTGGCGGCCGTTGCCTGGATCGGCGGTATGCTGTTCCTGTCGGTTGTGCTGGTACCGGTACTCAGGCGTGAGCCGTTCGCATCGCAGAGGGCGGTGCTTATTCGAACGACCGCCTTGCGATTCCGCGCGGTAGTGTGGAGTGCGATCGCTGTCCTCTTAATTACGGGTCCTCTGTTGCTGCATGAAAGGGGGATTCTAATCACAGACCCGTCGGGATGGCCCAGGATCCTGGTGGCCAAGCTGGGACTCGTGACCATCCTATTATTCTTCACCCTGTCCCATGATTTCGTCCTCGGGCCTCGCGTCGGGCAGATCATGCAACTTCCCATGGAGAGTCGTACCAGGTTCGATCAGGCCCTGGTTCTGTGGTCTCCCTGGGTCGCTCGCTCTTCGCTCATTCTTGCGCTGGCTGTTCTACTTGCTGCCGTTATGCTTGTGCGAACATAAGCGACGGCGGTGTATGAACGTGGTCAGAGTCTCATGTCATCCCCTCGACGTACTGTTCAGGGACTGGCTCCATTGTCCTCGGTGCTGCCTGTCCTGGTTTAGCAGGCTGCGGAAAAACTCGGTTCATACATAACGCGCAATGGGAATCATACGTATGGCGCTGATAGCACAATAATCGCAGGATGCTGAAAATGGCCGTCCAGCAAGGCCGCAGCGAGTGAAGAGGCGAGGCGTACGCTTCGGTACGTTGAGCCTCTGAGCGATGCGAGAACGATGCTGGCGGACTTTTTCAGCATCCTGT
>CAZVEZ010000313.1:0-3116 GCA_964626135.1 uncultured Nitrospira sp. | reverse complement strand
ACGTCGATGTCTTGCGAGCGGTGTATGGCTGTGACGTCTTGGTCGATCGCCATCCGGAATCGGGTGTGCCAAGGGTCACCATGCCGAGTTATGTGCCTGTGAGAAATGTCAGAGATCAACTGTAACGGGAAGGGTTCGTGCCCAGTCCTCCCGTCTATTGTCAGGGCACAGGATGTTCAATCAGGAGGAGAGCTTAGAGAGAAATCGTCAGCGCCGGGGAAGATGGTGCAAAACCATCACGGTGCCGCCACTGTAAGCGGGGAGTGATCCTGCACAAGAGCCACTGTCACTGTAGACGTTACACGTTGTTCGTGAAACGTTAATCGCAAGAGAAAATCTTTTCGGTTAACAAATAGCGATTCACGGGTAACGTCTCACGATGGGAAGGCGCAGGGGAACGATGATCCGCAAGTCAGGAGACCCAGCTGACGAATGTTTCTACACAGCCCTTCGAGTCAAAGGGAGGTTTCCATGTTGTGGTGTCGTTCGTTCGCCGTGTTGTGTGCTGTCCCCGCCGTGCTGTCACTTTTTGTGCTCGTTTATCCCGTGTCGGCTCAAGACCTCGCCATGGCCGACAAATCCGAAGCCATTGAAACTCCAGATGTGATCGTGAGTGCCACGAAGACAGAGGTGCCTCTCAGCCGTGTCGCCAGCGCGGTTGAAGTGATCACCGGGGAAGAAATGGAACGCAAGAGGATGAAAACGGTGATCGAGGCATTGCGGCAAGCCCAAGGACTCTTCGCGTTCTCACAGGGCGGCCCCGGCACGCTTGCAAACGTCAGGATCCGAGGTGCGGAAACGAAGCACACGCTGGTCGTGATCGACGGCGTCATCGTCAACAGCCCGACGAACGGCGCGTATAACTTTGCCGATTTGACGACGGACAATATCGAGCGCATTGAAATCCTTCGCGGGGCGCAAGGCATGTTGTATGGGGCCGATGCCATCGGTGGAGTCATCACTATTACCACCAAGAAGGGGACAGGAGCACCGACGGCAAGCGCCTTTTTCGAGTACGGCTCATTCGCGACTCTCCGGGAGGGGGCAAGCGTGTCCGGGGCGCACGGACCGATCGATTTTGCGTTTTCGATGTCGAAGTGGGACACGAGCGGGTTCTCCGCAGTGAATTACCGCCGAGGCGCCACGGAGCGAGACGGATACCATAACTGGCAGGGCTCGGGGAAACTGGGGGTGGCCCTTCCTCATGACGGGCGACTGGAGTTCAACTTCCGCTGGATCGACGCGAGCAACCGCTTCGACAGCGCGTTTGGGAACACGGCGTTGGATGTCTTCGGCGCCAGAGGGTCCAATCGGGCCTTGATGCTCAGCGGCGCGTATTTTCAACCCATCACCTCGTGGTGGAATCAGAAACTCACGATCGCGCAAAATACCGAGCGACAAGTCTCGTTCTCGGGCACAGTGCAGCGAAATGTGGCGACCGGGGTGATCAGCCCTGCCTTTCCGTTTGAGTCCGAACTGGACATCGTGAATCGGCGGGTGGAGTGGCAGCACAACGTGCAGATCGCAGAATTTCTCCTGGTGACTGCCGGCTATCAATTCCGAGAAGAGCAAGGCGATGCCACCGGCTTTTACGGCGCCGCTTCTCCGAACCGTCTCATCAGTGCCCATGCCGGCTTTGCTCAAACCCAACTGAATTTGTGGGACCGATTGCTGCTGACGGGAGGGGTCAGGCAGGATGCTTACAATGTTTTCGGTGAGGCCACGACGTATAAGACCACGGCGGCGTTTCTCATCCCCGAGAGCGGCACGAAACTGCGCGCGACCTACGGAACAGGATTCCGAACGCCCACCTTGAACGACCTGTTTTTTGTGAACTCCGGGAACCCCGATCTCCGGCCAGAAAAGAGCCAAAGTTTCGATGCCGGAATCGACCAGACGTTCTGGAAAGACCGTCTTGTTCTAAGCGCCACCTACTATCGGAATCGGTTCCGTGATCTCATCGCCTTTCAAAGCGTGAGTCCGGCCTGCCCGCCGACCAGCATCTTTGGTTGTCCGGTGAACATCAACGCAGCCCGCACCCAGGGATGGGAGTTAGGTCTGACTGCGAAGCTCTTCTCCAACCTTGAGGCCCGCGCACAATACACCATGACCATGAGTCGGGATTTGGTCACAAGTCTTCGCCTGAATCGTCGCCCCGTCGATATGGCCAGCCTCGGGGTCACTTATCGGCCGGTGGAGCAGGCCCGCTTGAACGCGGATTATCGGTTCGTCGGCTCGCGAAACAACGACGTGGCCAATACTCCAAGCCAAAAGCAAGGCTCTTACGGAGTCGTCGATCTGTCCGGAAGCTACGATCTGACGAAGAACTGGCAGGTATTCGGTCGAGTGGAGAATCTGTTCAACGAATATTACGAGGAAGTGTTGTTTTACGGGGCGCCGATCCGTTCCGTGTTCGGTGGTGTGAAGTTTACGTACTGAAAGACGGAATGACATCGATCCCATCACTGCGCGCGTTGGGTGATGGGATCGCTTGAACAAGTCTCTAGCGTCTCATAGTAGCCGATCAGAGCTTCGGAAAGAAGCGGGGAAACGTAAGCCCAGGATCGAGAGTGGGATATCCAGTGTGTTGCAACAGGCGTGGAAGACGTGGTTGGAAAGGCTGTCACAGAAGGATTTGGCCGATATGTACAGCGCCTGCACGTTTCCTATCGCGCAGGCGCTTAAAGAACCCGTGACGAATTTCTGTGTATCAGTGAAAGCTCTTGCCGTTCTCGGAACCGGCTCTGATGTCGGGAAGAGCCTTGTCGTTGCCGGGATGTGCAGACTCTTGTCTCGCAAAGGGGTACGGGTTGCGCCATTTAAGGCGCAGAACATGGCGCTGAATTCATTCGTGACGGTTGATGGCGGGGAAATCGGCCGGGCGCAGGCGCTGCAAGCGCAGGCCTGTGGGATCGCGCCGACAGTGGATATGAATCCGATTCTGCTGAAACCAGAGTCGGATTCACGATCTCAGGTTGTGGTGAAAGGGAAAGTCCACGAGGTGTTGGATGCGGTCTCATATTTTGACCGCAAAGAGACGCTATTCAAGATCGTTCAAGAGTGTTATGCGCGACTGGCCGGCCAGTACGACTGTGTGGTGATCGAAGGAGCGGGCA
>CAZVEZ010000312.1:0-3124 GCA_964626135.1 uncultured Nitrospira sp. | reverse complement strand
CGGCCTTGGGCGTTGACGACCAGCGCACTGCGGAGAAAACCGGGACACCGTGCGAACAAGGTTGCCACATAGTGATGAGTCAGAAATGAGGGAATCAGATCGACGGCCAAGAGAATAGACATCGGAAGCCTCCTTGTTGGGTCGCACGTGCTGTCGAGCGCTGCAGGTCATAATGCAATGCCGATACCGACCACGGGTAGCGCCGCGGAGGTCAAGTCTCGCTGGGTTATAGATCTGTGACGGGGAAATGGCTGGGGAGCCCGCAGCTGGTCATGTCCTAGGCCGGCGAGTGCGATCAAAATCTCGTGCGGGTAGTGGTCTTGAACAGTATGAAATGCCGTCCCTCCTGTTATCGTGTTTACGGGGCAGTCTGCGCCAGCAAGAAGTTCGTTCAAAAGGGAAAAGCAGCCAAAAAGACAAGACAAGACAAGACAAGACAAGAGAAAATCCCGTATGTCTAACTTCTTGGATTAGGACTGTCGCGGGAAGCAGCACCATGAGGGAACATGGTTACGGAAAGACTTCATGTGAGGATGCTGTGCTGAGAAAAGTCCTGAGGACTGTTCCTTAAACCTGGGGCGTTTGGCGTCAGGCCGCACGCTCTTGTTGATGCTTTCCTCCCCGCTCCATGGTCCCACCATTCTTCTCTTCAGCCTCGTGACGGTCGGGCAGTGGTTATCCCTTTGGTTTCTAGCACATTTGAACCAATCTGTTCTCGCTCTATACCCCGGCATGCTCGCTGACTGTCTCAGTGAGGACAATCGGAGCGACTATAAGGACGGCATCATCGTATATCGAGGAGTGGGGACAGGATGACGATGCAACAAATCGTGATCGAGCTTGCCGTGGTCGGCGGTTTGGTCCTGGCGCTCGGAAACCAGGATTGGACGGACGAGAAAATCAGGAATAATAAAGACGAGACAAAGGGCAAGATCGAGATGGCGGCGGCAAAGGTCACCATCGAGCAGGCGGTCAAGACTGCCTCCGATAAAATGCATGGCAAGGTCATTGAGGCGGAACTCGAGAGGAGACTGGCATAATCCTCGGCTTGGCGGCCACGACCTTCGCGCTGGTGTTGCGGCGAGGACAGCGGACGACCGAGGTGTTCATGGCGACGGTTGCGCTGGCGGTGGGCGCGATCCCGGAAGAGCTTCCCGCCGTTACGATGATCACGCGATGTGTGCGGCAGCGAACGTTGCGTCGAATCAGTTTCTCACTGGCAAATAGGCTGCAGTATCTGGATTCCGAGTCGCGCACGGTCCATAGTGCGCCGTTCTGCCCCGCCTACCGGTTACCCACCGTGGCTAAATGCCCCTCTCGTCTCATGTGAACACGCGGAGTCGTCTGAAACATCAGGAAGTCTCAGGCCGGTAGTTGTCTAGCACGCAAGGCATTGCTCTTGCTGTAGTCGAACTGGACAACTCTGCCGGTGTTTCGTCCACGTGATGGGTTCAGGTCGGATTCAGTGAGGTCGCTTGGGTGGAGTGTCATAGCGCGATGTTCGATCAATCGTAAGAAGGGCACGAGGATGGAACAGTTCAAGGATCGCGATGGCTGGCTCGCTTCATTCTTCCGCGAGGTGATCAGTATGCCGCGCCGGCATGTGCTCGTGTTTCTTGTCGCGACCCTGCTGCTCGTTGTCGTGGAAGTTGAGTTAACCGAAGGGTGGCATCTCGTCCATCTCGTGGAACTCGTGGGCCTGATGGTCTTCCTCTATCTTCTGTGGGCAGCCTGGCGAGTGTGGCTTGGAAAGACCGATCCCCGCAATTTGTCGAGCAAGAGTGAGTAGGAAGTTGAACTGGGTATTCGGGGCCAAGGATCACCATTTATTCTTTTATTCTAAGGGAGGGATAACAACGCCATGACAGCTATTCAGACAACAACAAGAACGACGGGGCCAAAGCTGCTGCGCCAGACACAGCAAGATCGAGAAAACGAGGGGAAGGGACGTATTCAAGACAGGTCGGGAGCCGATCGTGGTACTGCGAGCGGGAGTCCCATCGAGTTGCCCGAGGGCATGTGGGAACGGATTGCGACGAAAGCCCGCGAGTTATGGGAGCTGCGAGGGCAGCGGGAAGGTCATGACCTCCAGGACTGGTTCGACGCGGAGGCCATCGTGATGGAAGAGATCCACGAATCACGCGAATGACCAGACCGCGATGTCTCGGTGAGAAGGACGACGGTGGGATGCAAGAGGGGGTCATGTGAAACGCAATCTCGGAGCCATCGAACGATGGATCAGGGTCATTGGCGGACTCATCTTGATGGTCCTCGGGATCACACTGCCCATTCCATTCTGGGCCGAGGAAATCGCAGAGACCATCGGGTTGCTCACAGTGGTCACCGGCGCGGTGGGGTATTGTCCTGTGAAGCACATGGTGGCGCAGAGGGGGCAAAAATCAGGGTCATCAAGTTAGGGTGTCGGCGCGTTGCTTCGCTTCACGATGACCTTATCTTCCACTCGGCAGCTGTGTTCGATCCGGCGGAGGTGAATATTCATGAAACAGTCGCCGATCAAGGGATCTTGCTGGCCACCGATTTTTCACAGTGCGCCGAGCAGGCTCTCGAGTACACCGCGTTTCTGGGGAACATCTGCCCAGCACCGGTTGAGATTCTGCATGTCGTGGGCGCTTTGATTCTCGCGCGAGGCCAGCAGGAGCAGGTAGCGTCGCGACTGGCAGATCTCTGCCACGAGCTTCGGCGCCAGGGCATCACGGTCGAGACGGTGGTCGGAGGGGGGAGCACCGCTGAGGCGATTCTCGTAGAGGCGACGCGCGTGGATGTGGCCGGATCGTCATGGGCACACGCGGGTGACGAGGCCTCACTAGCCTGATTGGCGGCAGTGTCGCCGAAGGGGTGTTACGCCAAGCGATGTTTCCGGTCTTGACGGTGAAGCGTCTTCACGTGCCGCAGGACGCGGTACTCCTCTCGGCGGAGATCCGGATGCGGGTCGACGACCAAGTGGAAGCCGGTGAACGAACCCACTAGCGGGAGGAACCGGGCGTATGTTGATGGATATTCAGTTCTGCCGTTCTGCAACGCCAGTGGCTGCTGGTTGCCATGCATGATGGTGGGCCGATCGAACGGTGAAGGGAGGCACGTGGATACAAGGTCTCTTGTGCAA
>CAZVEZ010000311.1:0-3125 GCA_964626135.1 uncultured Nitrospira sp. | reverse complement strand
CGCGGGTGAGATGACGGGACTTATTTGGGAAGAGGGGTGATCGTGATCCGTCGAAAGACTTCCGCATATTCACCAGCCGGAGCGCTGGCCTTGGGATCGGCAAACACCGCTCGCCAGCGGTTCAATCCTAGAACCCCTTCCCCATAGGGTATCGTGGCCACCTGACTGTGATGCTCTGCGATGGCGGCCATCTTCTTGGCCACATGGCGGTCGATGTACTCAAGGCGATCCCAGGCTGCAAAAGGACCCCAGATTTCGTACGCCCAGATGCCACCGCTTACAGCAATCCCTGCTGCAAGCACGCTTTCTCTCGCCAGCTTGCCGGCAAGACGATGGGCTGGATGCCGGTCACCCTCTTCATCCAACGTATAGACTTCAGTCGGTTGCAGACGAGCAAGTATCTCGACGAGTTTTTGTTTGACCGCTTTGGCATTGATCTCATCCGCCGCGTCAGGTTCGTCGAGGAAGATCACATCCTTTACTCCCAGGACACCGGCGGCATGGAGCGCCTCCTCTCGTCTCACTTCAGCCAGTCGCTGCTCCGTCAAGGCGAATGGATTCGATGACCGGCCACCGTTCGTGATGACGACGGACGTCATCACAGCCATGGACTCCGCCAGTTTGGCGACCATCCCACCCATGCCGATCTCCATATCATCGGGATGAGCGCTGATGATGACGACGTTATTGTCGCTCATGGCCGTTGCATATCCCTATCTAGGGCTACCTGCTGCTCGGCATGATAGGAACTTCGCACCAGCGGGCCGGATTCGACGTGGGTGAAGCCGAGGGCTCTCCCCTCCTCTTTTAACAGGGTAAACTCACTGGGATCGTAGAAGCGCGCAACCGGCAGATGTTCTCTTGTTGGCTGAAGATATTGACCGATGGTCATGATGTCGCAGCCGACGGAGCGGAGGTCGCGCATGACTCCGCGGACCTCGTCCATGGTTTCTCCCATTCCAAGAATCAATCCGGACTTGGTCCTCATACCCAGTTGCTTCGCCCTGCCGAGTAACTCGATCGATCGCTGGTACTTCCCCTGTGGCCTGATTGCCGGAAACAGCCGCCGGACGGTTTCGATATTATGATTCAGAATCTCCGGCTTCTCGGCACAGACCCTCGCAAGGGCATCGTCATTCCCTTCGAAATCCGGAATCAGCACCTCGATTGTGCAGCCCGGGCTGAGTTGTCTGGTCTGCCGAATCGTTTCGGCAAAGACCGCAGCGCCACCATCTTCCAATTCATCCCGGTTCACCGATGTGATTACGGCATGTCTCAGGCCCAATGATTGAACTGCCTCCGCGACGTGGCGTGGTTCTTCATGGTCGATCGCCTCCGGTCGGCCTGTCTCGACCGAGCAATAGTGGCAACGTCTGGTGCAAATATCGCCAAGGATCAAAAATGTCGCGGTGCGCGCGTTCCAACATTCCCATCGATTGGGGCAGCGCGCCTCTTCGCAGATGGTATGGAGATTGAGCCGGTCCATTGTCTGCTTGATGTCGAGATAGTCCGGACCCGTTTTCGCTTCGACTTTGAACCAGGGTGGGAGACGCTGGCGACTGAAGGCTGAAGGCTGAAGGCCGATCGCAGAGGAAACATCAGCTGCAGGAGATCGAAGTTGGCTCAAGGGGACGAAGCTCATGGAGTCTCTTTCGACGGGAGTAACTCCGATGGGTGTTCAAGTATTCGTTTAAATTCTTTCAGGAAGCCGGCTCCCTGCACGCCATCCAGAGCTCTATGATCGCAGGATAACGTGACGTTCATGCGCCGCCCAGTCTTCACTGTGCCGTCTCTAACGACAGCCACATCGCGGATGGCGCCCACAGCAATCGATGCTGCCTGAGGAGGGATGAGAACCGCAATGAAGTTGTCCACATCGAACATTCCCAAGTTTGAAATCGAGAACGTGGCGTCCGCATATTCCTGCGGCTGCAGGCGCTTGCTTCTGGACCGCTCGATCAGTGCCCGTGATTCAATCGAGATATCGTTCAGCGATTTCTCACCGCAATTGCGAATGACCGGTGTGATCAAGCCATCTTCAATGCCCACGGCAATGCCGATATCGATACGCGCATGTTGTCTGATGGCCTGGCCGGTAAATGACACATTGATCTCCGGATGGCGGGTGAGCGTAATGGCGGCAGCTTTGATCAGGAGATCGGTGATAGAGGGGTGCGTAATCCGATTCTGTTTGAACTGATCGCGGAACTGCTCTGCCTCCGCCATATCGATCTCGCTCGTCAGGTAAAAGTGCGGGACTGGCGCTTTGCTCTGTGTCGTCGCCCGCGCAATGGCTTTCCGCATCTGGCTCAGGGGTTGGTCCGTTCCGGCCGCCAGTACCTGCGTCGGCGGAGCCTGGGCTTTCAGGATATCCTCTTCCACGATACGTCCACCGGGACCGGTCCCTGTGATTGTGGAGAGATCGATTCCCCGGTCGGCAGCCAGCGCTTTCGCGCGGGGCGAGGCAATGACACGAGTTACCTCCTGGCTCTTGGAGGGGGCAGGTGCCGGACTGGCAGCAGGCAGCGCACTCGTCTTTGCTCCGCTACCGGCCGATGTCGCGGCCGTGATGCTGTCGGTCAATGCCGAGGTGATGTCTTCATCCGCCTCGCCGATGACGCCGATCAACGTTCCGGACATGACGGTTGCGCCATCCTGCACCAGAATTTTTCGCAGGATTCCGGAGGCAAATGCTTCGAGGTCCATGATGGCTTTGTCGGTTTCAATTTCAGCGAGCGCCTCCCCTGCCTGTACCGTATCCCCTTCGCGTTTCTTCCACGCGACAAGGACGCCCTCTTCCATCGTATCGGTTAATTTTGGCATCACGATGCGGTTAGCCATGTCTATCCTCACGCTGTGGCTGGAAGCAGCGAACCAGTCGCTTCAACCATCCATCTTCTTGCTCCGGTTTTCGTTCAGGGTCCGGATACTCAATCCACGGTTCCTGGGAACCCAGGTAGGCGCCCTTCTGGAAACTCAATTGGCTCCGGAGTTGCGAGTAGCCCTGTCCCTGGAGCACACGAATGAGTTCCTCCAGCGCGGTTGCCGGCGAGTCTCGCGTCGTGGTGACCACGTGCGTCGTCTCGTATCGCAGAATGGCATGATACCCTTCGCCGGTTTGCTCA
>CAZVEZ010000310.1:0-3131 GCA_964626135.1 uncultured Nitrospira sp. | reverse complement strand
GCTTGACGTGGTTGCCTTCGTAATCTTCCACGGTGTAGGCATTGCCGTCGATCTTCTTGACTGTGCCACTGAACGTTCTCCAGGCCGGGCCGGGCTTGTCATCGCGAGAGCCTGCCGCTTCAGCCATGGTTTTCGTCGGCGAGTAGCCGGACTTCTTATATTTCGAGTCCTTGGCCATTGCCGGTCCTATCGCCAACATTACAATGGCCACGGCACTCACCAGAATCGGGAGCATCTTCTTATGTGTCCGCTGCATCATGGAACCTCCTTCCAGCGTGAGAATCGTGTTCGACTCAGAACCTTTCAGCAAGGGGTGTGCCGCCGTGTGGCGCAAATCTGTTGAAGGAAATTCAGCAAATTAGGAGAGCTGATGAATGAAGATTTTTGAAGTTCCAGGAAACCGGGGGAAAAACGGCATAACCCCGTTCAAATATGACCGTATCTACCGATGTGAGTGTACGTGATGCCGAACCCCTTCACGGCACTGAACACAGCGCTCAGGCCCTTCACAAACCTCGTCGTCAGCCGGCCGGTGTTGTCCACGTTTCAAATCAATCTACGATGCAACTCTGCTTGCGGGTACTGCGATTTGCCGCTCAATGCCGGTCGGTACGAAATGACAAGGGAAGAAATTCGGCGTGTTTTTTCCTGTCTCCATCGTGATGGTGTGCGGTTCGTACTCGTGCAAGGAGGCGAGCCGTTATTGCGGCGCGATCTGCTGGAGATTCTCGAAGATCTCTCAGGGCTCGGCCTTCACCTCACGCTCATTACGAATGGCACGAAGTTCACGACGCAACTTGTCGAGCGATTAGGTCGGCTGCCGGTTGCCGTCTCAGTGAGCTTGGACACGTTGGACCGAGTGAAGTATCGCCAAATTCGCGGAGCCGATCAGCTTGCTCAGGTTCAGGAGGGCATTGCCCTTCTGAAAGACTTCCCTCAACCAAAATTTCTCACCTGCATTGTGAGCGAGGTCAACCGAGTCGAGGTGCCGGCGGTCGTCCGATTCGCACGGGAGCGGGGATTCTTGCCGGTGGTCGGCGCCTATCATTGGAATGTCGGGACCTACGGCAGGCCTGATGAGCTGCTCATGTACGATCGAGCGAACGCCGCCGCGGTTTTCAGCGGGCTACTTGATGGCGAGCTGATTCCTCCCGGCTACCTTCGGAAGTTTGTCGAAGATAATGTGAGCTGGTTGTGTGGGCAGAAGCTGGAACCCTGCGATGCGGGACGGTACAGTATTGCCATCGATGCATCGGGGAATGTGTCACCCTGCTTGGCGTTCCCCTCTGTGGGGAACCTCCTCGAATCGTCGCTCAGCGAGATCCTGAGCCGGTTTGATCGAGAGGCGATCAAACATTGTTCCGATCACTCGTCGTGCAACAGGCTCGACGGCCGTGTCGTCGGAACAATTTTACGCCATCCGATCACCGCGTTGCGCACCGCGCAGGCATTGACGTCGCGAGGAGCTCTCTCATGAATCGTTGGATCGGCGCGGTCTTCTTTCTCGTTCTCTTCACCGGATGTTCACACACACCACGAACTTTCCATCCGGCGGACCCCATTGCGCCTGAGCGTGTTTCTCACCAGACCTGGGACCAAATCGTTCAAGCCCACGTCCGTGATGGGCAGGTAGACTATCCAGCCATACAAGCGAATGGCACGCTCGATGGCTATGTGAGAGAGCTGAACCGAATCGATCCGACAAGCTTGCCGAGGCGCCAGGATCAGCTGGCGTTTTGGATCAACGCCTACAATGCATTTGCCGTCAAGGGCATCTTGGATCATTATTCGCCGAGGACACTCTGGGGGCGCTATCGCTATTTCATCGGCCGGGAGTATCAGGTCGGCGGCACGACCATCAATCTCTACGATCTGGAACGGCAGGTGCTGATCGAACAGTTTCAGGAACCGCGCATGCACTTTGCCATTGTTTGCGCATCCACATCCTGTCCGAAGCTTCAGCCTTGGGCCTATGAGCCGGATCGACTCGATCATCAGCTCGATCAGGTTGCCAGAGAATTCATCAACGATCCCACGCGCAACCGGTTCGATCGACAGCACAACGTCGCCTTGCTGTCGAAGATCTTTGAATGGTTCGAAACGGATTTCGCCGACGCCGCTGGATCGGTATTGGCCTATATCGCTCGCTATGTTGACGATCCCAACCTGGCGAAGGAACTCATGCAGTCGAACTACCGTATCGAATATCTTGAATATGACTGGAGCTTAAACGGTATCGATCCCAAGGAGATCGCTCGTGCTGGTACATCATGACGAAAAGGTTCCGATCGCGCGTCTGTTGACGTTTCTTGAGCATGGGGAGCGCTTGGCAAGCGAATGTGCCAAGGCGCAGGCTGCATTGGCCCCGGATTACGGATCGCGGCGTTTTCTCCTCAACCAGGCCCGTCAGGAGGCGGCGCATGCCTTGGTCTTTCAGGGGGCCATTGCTTGGCTGGCTCCGAGGCATCTCGGCGGCACACCGTTCCTCCCTCCGCTCGAAAAGTACCGTACGATTCTCAACGATGCTTTGGCCCGGAAGGATCTGCTTGAAACGTTTCTGGCTGAACAAGTGATTTTAGAAGGACTGGGGGAAGCGATTCTCACGCGTATCGAAGAAGGATTGGTCAAGCGCGCGGCGCCGTTTGGTCGGCTACGGCGAATCTTACTCCAACAAGAAGAGGCCCATCACAGATTTGGCCGGCGCATGCTCGAACGCGCCATGACCGAAGGCCGGATCGATGCGGAGGCGTTGTGCCGCCGCGCGCAGGACTATCTCGCGCTGACCGATCAGATGGTGCTGACATTGAGCGACCTATTCGATTCAATCGACGAAGACCCCGCGGCTTGGGCAGAGGATGCGCGAAAGTTTCTGCCGGAGTGGTTGCGAGAAATGGAGCTGTCAGCAGTCAGCAATCAGACGACAGTAGTAGGAGAGGAAGAACTGATAGCTGAACGCTGACGACGGAGCATATGGTTTCAGTCGTTATCCCCGCCTACAACGAAGAGAAGGCGCTTCCGCATACGTTGCGCGAACTGCTCAGTCAGGGCGGCGACTACGAAGTCATCGTCGTCGATGGCGGCAGTACTGATTGCACGCTCGCCATGCTTGCCGAATTCATTTTTTCAGAATA
>CAZVEZ010000309.1:0-3142 GCA_964626135.1 uncultured Nitrospira sp. | reverse complement strand
AAGCCGTAACCTTTACATTGTCCCCAGGCTACATTGCCGCGCGCCGTCAGGTTATTCATGAGTTGGAGCTTCAGGGCGCCGTCAATGCCCCTCGTCCAGCCCCGGTCAAAGGCAAAATAATTCAATAAAGGCGTCGTCCCAAATTGGCCCGCATCCGCTAAATAGTTTGCGAGCTTGTAGTAACCGGTCAGTTGTAGGGTCGCCCAACGGGTCAATGCATGGTAGCTGCCCACTTCGAAGTAATGGGCGCGTTCAGCTCGGGCGGTGTTATTGGTCGTATCTTCCGGCTCCGCCCTTGTGCCAATCGTATTGAGTTTTGCAAAGGAAATGGCTTCGAGATTCGGCGGTGTAAACTGACGCCCGTAGTAAGCATGGAACACATTGGCCTGATCGGCCTTGTAGGTGATTCCGACTCGCGGGCTGACCTGGCCTTCATGGCGCTGGTACTGTACTGTATCGACTCGCACACCGAGGTTGAACGTCCAGTGATCGTTCGGACTCCACTGATCCTGAACCCAGAATTCCTGCCGATAGCCGATCAGCCGATTATCCGCATTCAGATTCAACACATTCCCTGTCGGATTGCCCGCTCCGTCATCCGCAAACGTAAATAGTCTGGTTTTATTCCAGGTCTGCGTCCGATCGACTTGAAATCCGGTTTTGATCACATGTTCTTTGTTCGGAATATATGTGTAATCGAATCGGACTCCGCCAGAGTAGGCATTTCGGTCCTGACTGGCAGCAGAGAACGGTTCATCCGGCTCAGCGGTGTAGGCGAGTAGATTAAATGGATCCGTCCGAAACGTGGCCCGCGTTTGACGGACATACCCGGATAGGCTGAAAAAATTGTTGCTATTCACATCGTGCCGCCAGACCATATGTCCATATTGATTGTTCTCTTTCTGATTTTCATCGATGGCCTGGGATGCCACCGGCGTAAATCCAGGCTGGCTCGCCTGGAGCAACGGCACTATCGTCCCGCTGGGATCAAGCTCTAGCAGTCTGCTGAAAAACCCCTCGCAAAGCGGTGCGTAATATGATTCTCTGTTTTCAGGAAGAACGGAGGGTCAATCATGCGCGGAGCATTTGAAGATCAGGGACGATTATTTTCGTATATTTCGCCGGAGCAACGGGTCGCGGCACGGCACCCGCTCCGTACAATACGCGAGCTGGTGCGCGAGGTGCTCAGCGAGCTGGACCACGACTTCCGTACGCTGTATTCCCCGACGGGGCGCCCGTCGATCCCGCCCGAACAGTTGCTGAGCGCACTGCTGCTACAAGTGTTTTACGGCGTACGGAGTGAGCGGCAACTGATGGAGCAGCTGGACTACAATCTTCTGTACCGTTGGTTCGTCGGGCTTTCGCCGGACGACGCGGTGTGGGATGCGACGACGTTTACGAAGAATCGCGAGCGATTGCAGCAAGGCGATATTTTCAATCGCTTCATGGAGAAGCTGTTGCATCACAAAGATGTCACGCCACTATTGTCGGACGAGCATTTCTCCGTCGACGGCACGCTGATCGAAGCGTGGGCCGGCCACAAAAGCTTCAAGCCGAAGGACGACAAAGACGGCGACGGGGAGCACTTCCACGGCACGACACGCAAGAACGCCACACATGCAAGCACGACCGATCCCGACAGCCGCCTCTACCGCAAGAGCGAGGGCAAGGAAAGCAAGCTCTGCTACATGGGCCACGCCACGATGGAAAACAGGAACGGCCTGGCCGTCGCGGGGCTGGTCACGCAGGCAAGCGGCACGGCGGAACGTGCGGCATCGGAGGAGATGCTGGAGAAGAAAGCATCGCCACATGCACGCATCACGGTCGGCGCGGACAAAGCCTATGATGTTGAAGCACACGTTGAACGCCTGCGGGCGAAGAACATCACCCCCCACATTGCCGTCAACACGTATGTCACGAAGACCGGAAAGGCGCGCAAGACATCCATCGACGGACGAACCATCCGGCACAAGGGCTACACCCTCTCGCAGGGCAAACGCAAAATGATCGAGTGTATGTTCGGATGGGGCAAGCAGCATGGCACCATGCGCAAGACGAAACACAGGGGTTTGGCCGGAGTCGCCGCCGACTTTCTGCTCAATCTGATCGGCTACAACCTCATCCGTATCCCGAAACTGCTGGCGCAGAGGGGATAGGTGCGTCCGAAAACACAAACATGCCCTGATACGGCACGAGAATCCACGAACCCTCGAAAAATAACGCGTGGCTATCTCAAAAAACGGAAACTTTCGTCATAAAAGAAGGTTTTTCAGCAGACTGCTAGGCTCGGGTCCGTCGGAATCTGATACTTGGCCACGCTATTCAAAAACACCCACGAGAAGTTGTTCGAATTATCGAGCTGATAGTCACCCCGAATGAACGTCTGATTCCGCTCGCTTTGCCCGTGAAAAATCGAATGGCCCAGCGTGGGCGGCTCGATGCCGCGATTCGTTGCCACATGGCTGTTCAGGACATAAAACCGAAACTTCTCACCGATCGTGCCTCCATATTCGAACGACGGATTAAGCGTATTGTTCGACCCGCCGAACATTTGCGCGGAGCCGAACCCCGGCTTTGTTCCGCTCTTCGTCGTGATGTCCAACACGGCGGCCGTCCTGTTGCCGTACCGTGCCTCCATACCGCCGAGAATGATATCCGCCCGCTCCCATGCCCGCGGCGAAATCACATCGGAGAAGACCGACGACACCGTATCCGGAATCGGCACGCCGTCGATCCAGAACTGGAGATTCGCGTGCTCCTGCCTGATATGGACTTGCCTGAGTGACCCGTAGGCGGCGCTCGGAATCGTCAGCAGCACGTCGTGCAGTTCGACGTTGTTACCACGCGGCAATTCTTCGATGTCCTTTCGACTCACCGAATAGGTCGTGCTCGACGCCTTATATTGAATCGGCGCCAGGGGCGACCGCACTTCAAGCGCTATCTCTTTGGTCTTGGAGAGAGTCAGGGTCACAGGATCCAGGCTCTCGGTTCCGATCTTCACCACGATATATTCGCTGCGATAGGTATCTTGCACCGCGCTCAGAGAATAGGTGCCCTCGGCGGGGGCTGGAATGCTGAATTCGCCCACATCGTTCGAGACGCCGGTCGCCACCAACTCCCCTTCTTGATTTTTCACTTCGAC
>CAZVEZ010000308.1:0-3185 GCA_964626135.1 uncultured Nitrospira sp. | reverse complement strand
AGCCTCTGAGCGCGGCGAGAACGATGCTGGCGGACTTTGTCAACAGCCTGTTAGGTGGTTTGGCTCGAAGAGTAAGATAAACCGCCTTGGAGTGGAACCTGATGGGTATGGGCGGCAGGCGGAATAGGCTGACCAACTAATGTAATCCTGAGCGCATGTTACGTATCTTGTCCGACGTTTAATGGTTCTCGCCGCTGTCGGTCAGCGGTGTCATCACGGTGATGGCCCCTGCGAGATCCCCTTCGCGATGTCCTTCCTTAGGATAGCCGGAGATATCGAGATCGCCTTTCGGTTCGCCATGGCAGACCAGACAGTCCTTCTGATAATAAATCGGCATCACCAACCGCAATGTACGTCCCCCATCGGCCAGTTCACTCACGTAGGATTCAGTTCGCGGACGTTCTGAAAGCCGCTTCAACACTGAAGTCTCATAATGGTCAGGCTCATTCTTAAGATTGCGTGGTTGCAAGGTGGTTTGCTTCAGTCGGACATGCGATTGTTTAGAAAAACGTGCGGCAGCCTGGCTGCCATACGTGGCAGGAATAAAGTTCTTGTACCCTATCCCCCGTTGATTGATCACAACCTGGGCCTCACGCACCACTTCCATACTGGCGAGTACGAAAGCCGGCAACATTTCTTTGGCCAGAGGAGGCATCGTGATAGACGCAGGCGCACGTTCGAGGTTCGAGAGATCAAGGCCGGTCTGTTTGAGAAACTCCTGAACGAGTTGCTGTTCAAACACTTCGGGCGTAAATCCTTTGTCTCCCTTGTGGCGATCGTCAATCAACGGTTGATTCTGCTCAATGACCGATCGGCCGGCATCAAGCAACTTGGCCAGCAACCGAGCGGTCTCTTCAGCCTCGGCACGATCAACAGCCCAACTCGATGCCGGAAAGACGACCTGAACGGTGACGAGCGTGACGAGCACGGCAATCCATACCTTCTTCATGCAGTCACCATTCCTTCCTCTCAGTGAGCCGGCTCCACACGACAGGTGCCTTGATCGTAATGCGCGACCATCTTCTCCACGTCGAATGGCAGGCCTTCGGCAGCTGCGCGACGTGGATAGGCATAGTGCTCTTCCAGCCAACGTGTTCGCATTTCAGTTAACTTCCCCGATTCATCCAATTTGAAGAGGACATTGTTGATGAACCAGCGGAGCCGAAAGCTGTCCTCCGCCATCACCACTGCGTATTGACCACGGGTCAATAACAGGGGCTTCCCCTTGTCGGACGTCAGGAGCCCCCAATCCTTCCGGACACGGGCGACCATGAACCCAAGGACCGGTTCCTCTCCCAGGATGACGTCAATGGCAGGATCGGTGGAGGCGGTGGGGGCATCGGCAAGCTCGAACGCAGCCGGTAAGGAATCGCACAACACCAGCCGGCTCTTCGTTAAATTCGCCTCAGCATAGAGGTGCGCCGTAGTCAATTTCTGCACCGCGACCGTCAATCCGGCCAGGGCATGTTCATTCGCGATCAGACCGTCGGGGGAAGGATTCTCAGCCTGTGCGCGGAGGTTGGCACGCACTCGCTCGACAATCTCCGGCCGCTGCGCAATGCCACCGAGGTCTCCATTGTAAAAGTAGGGAATAGAATAGGCAAACCCGGCCCGGGAGGGCGATGGCATATTGGCAGCCACAGTTGAAACGAACAGGTCAAGCTGCCCCTCGTTCAAGAGGGTAAACAGGTCCCGGAACCGAACCAGATGTAGGACAGGAGTGACCGGACCTCCGCAATGTTGCGACAAGGCCGTCATGATGTATTTCACGATCTCGACATCGAGGCCGGTGACCCGAGCTCCCTCGTCGGTCCAGATGGCTGGGAACACAAACGGGAGAAGTGGCTCCGTTGCCATACCAATCTGAACGCGATGGCGATCGCAGATGGCGTCCAGTTCATCGGTGGATATCGGGGCCACATGCTGAATCGCATCATAGATCAACCCACAGCCGTTCGTCCCGATGCCGAGCAAGAAAATCAGGCTGATCAGCCATTGCCTGGAAGGGTGCGGAGCACGCATCGGCATCAGAATCGTATCCCTGTCGTTACAACCCACTGCTGGGCTTCCTTCGTCTCCTCCAGGAAGTGGACTTTAAACCGGTTGTGTTCCACGGCGATATCGAGCGACACGCCGAAGGCGATCGGGAATCGCACGCCGAGTTGCCCCCCGATGAAATGCCCGGGCGAAGCGGGTCCGCTCCCGGGGAAATTTGTTCCCCCAAGGAGTCCGACATAGGGCACCGCACGATCTTCGAGCGGACCGAATAAGATGTGGCGGATCGTTCGGTAAATCGGCGCGGACTTGGGGAAGTCCAGGATGTCGATAAAATTGTTCCAACGGGGATTGACGAGAATCGCATGCTGGTTCGTCTCGAACCCGCCAAATTCTCGGCTATGCAGACTAAAGTAGCGGTAGAGTCCGCGCACCTCAATATCGCCATATCTGAGAGCGGTAATGCCGGTTTGAAGGGTGATTTCACGGTCCGTAGGGGCGAACGTTTGCTGGCGTAGTACCGCATCGAAGTTGATGGGACGGATCGGGAACCATTCGAGGAGCGCCTCCTGTGCCAAGACTGTCATCGGCACGAGAACCCACAAGAGCGTGGCGACAATTGTCGCATAAACGTTCAGGCATCGCCGCTGGGGAGCTTCGCCTTGGGATATCAAGCGAAAACTCGACTTGGACGAGCCGAGTGCTCGGACCGTTCAGATTTCGATGCTCTACTCGAAGAAACCGATTCTCCCTCGTTCACGAGACACTCCATACGGTCGGCATCAAACGCATGGAACCCAATATCCAAGCGCCCTGTCTGGTTTGAAGACGGTCTGATCCCGCGGGAGTTCAACCCAATGGGAATCACCCTGTGGCGGATCGCGCTTTCTTCATTGAACAGTATGGGTGGGCTGAATAGAGAGATCTCATCGGTCTGAATGCCGTGCATGACCGTATCCATAGTCACGACACCCACATTCTGATTGTCATTCACCATGTCGTGAAACTCTTCTGCCGCCACCATGTTGAAGGAAGAGCCGACAGAGGACGATTCCCTCTCTCGTTTTGCGATTATTCGGGCCGGAAGGTAGCATAGTTTCTACTGTTGGTGAAGAGGGTCTTTTCGTGTTATCGGCTAGCAGGCTGTTGACAAAGTCCGCCAGCGGCGTTCTCGCCGCGCTCAGAGGCTC
>CAZVEZ010000307.1:0-3199 GCA_964626135.1 uncultured Nitrospira sp. | reverse complement strand
CAAGCCAGCCTGGGTGCTAAATGGCTCATCACCGATTATGCAGGCGAGAGGCGTCGTATTGGCGACGTTACAGAAAATGTCTGTGAGTTTGTGCAAGGATTCGGCGTGGCGTATTCCAGCCTTTTCAAAATCGGGGCACAGGGAAACAAAGCGCCCGAGCTAAAAGGTCCCTTTGCGCAAAAGTGTTCACGCTGCGAGTTTCGCCATGCTTGCAAATTTAGAATTGAAGAAGATCCCAACGAGCAAAGAGAAGCCGGAGAACCGGTCTGGGTCAAATATGCGAGACCCAGAAACAAGAATCGCGACGAGTGACAGAGCTTTGCCAGGCTTTCATTACGAATCAAAAATGGCTGTAATTCTATTCTCGTCAGCTTGCGTTTCTGCTGGGGAGTGGACAGTCAAATTAGGTAGCGCAACCGATATGGGCCGTCTCGCGACGCTTCTAGGCTGCTTGCTCCGACAGCGGTCCCTTAAACATCATGCGCTATAAGAAAAAGGAAATTATCCTCGCGCCCACCGATTTGAGCAATTTCCTCAACTGTCGCAATCTAACAAACCTCGACCTTGCCGCCGTAAAATCCGGCGAAAAGCGCCCAGCCCGTTATGGACCGATGATCGACGCTTTGCGTGAGCGGGGTATCGCGCATGAGAAAGCATACTTGGCTGCACTAAAGGGGCAGGGGCTAACTGTCTCCGAAGGGCCTGAGGAAGAGCCGACCTCAGATACGATCGGCCGCACCGAAAAAGCGATGGCTGATGGTATCGATGTCGTCTACCAGGCAGCGTTGGCTGATGACACCTGGTCCGGTCGTGCCGATTTCCTGCGAAAAGTCGAATCACGCAGTGATCTGGGCGCCTGGTCCTACGAGCCTATCGACACCAAGCTGGCCCAGGATACGAAAGCTGGCACCATCCTGCAGCTGTGCGTTTATGCAAATTTGCTCGGAAAGCAACAAGGGAGAGTTCCGGAGCACATGCACGTCGTGACTCCGCGAGATGGCTGCACACTGGAGTCTTATAGGACTCACGACTATGCGGCCTATTTTCGCCTGCTTGAGCGCGGGGTTGGGCAGTTCATTAGCGATCCGGCGGATACTTACCCGGATATGGTGTCCCACTGCGAAATTTGTGCCTGGTGGGATACTTGTGAGAAGCGGCGCCGTGGTGACGATCACCTCTGTTACGTGGCCGGCATTTCGATGCAGCAGATCCAGTTTCTGAAGGAAGTTGGTATAGAAAAACTCGCCGAGCTCGCGACACTGGATGACGTTCCCAAGCCTTCCACAGGATCGATTGAGGCGCTTGTGCGCACTCGGGATCAGGCTCGGGCGCAGTGGAAGGGCCGAGAGCAAGGGATCCACTATTACGAATTAAAGCAGCCAATTGATGAAGAGCATGGCTTGGCATCGCTCCCCGAACCAACGCCGGACGACATCTTCCTGGATTTTGAAGGCAATCATTTCGCCGACGGTGGCGTACAGGAATACCTGACGGGCTACGTAACGAAGAACAACTACGGTACCTTCAACTACACATCTCTGTGGGCGACGACGCTCGAAGAAGAGCAACGAGCCTTTGAGAAGTTTATGGATTTCGCGACGGAGACGCGCAAGAAAAATCCCGGCGCACATATCTATCACTTCGCATCGTATGAAACCGTTGCTCTGAAGCGTCTCATGGGGCGGTTTGCCTGCAAAGACATAGAACTTGATGCCCTGCTTCGAGGTGGCGCATTTGTTGACCTACTAAGTGTGACAAAACGTGCTCTCATCGCTGGCGTCGAAAACTATTCCATCAAGAACCTTGAGCCTTTCTTCGACTACAAACGCACGCAGGATCTTCGTGAGGCCTCAATGAGTCGTCGGATATTCGAGGCCGCACTCGAGGCTGACGACATCGACGAGGTTTTCGAAAAGCATCGTCAGATCGTCGAGGACTATAACCGAGAGGATTGCGAGTCTACGAGCCGATTGCGGGACTGGCTCGAAGGGCTTAGAGCCAACGTCATCGAGCAAGGGCACAAGTTACCGCGCCCCGCGCCGGACGAAGGAGAAGCCTCAGAACAAGTCAGTGAACTCGACGCACAGCTGCACGCGCTCAGAGATGCCCTGCTCGACGGCGTTCCAGTCGATCCGGATGAGCGGTCGGCTCAAGATTGGGCACGGTTCAAGCTTGCACACATGATGGAGTTCCATCGCCGCGAAGACAAAGCAGCGTGGTGGGAGAAATTTCGTCTCCAGGAACTGGACATTGAGGATTACATGGACGAGCGTCGTGCGGTGGCGGGATTGCAATTCGTCGAAGTCGTCGAGGAAGCCAACGCGCCAGTTCATCGCTACACCTATTTGCCGCAAGATATCGACATTCGCAAAGGCGAAGACGTCTTCGACGATCTCGGAGACAGGTTAGGCAAAGTTGTTGATGTTGATGCCGCGGCCAGCATGATCGACGTCAAGAAAATGGGACGGACAGCCGACCACCACCCGACCCACGCCTTCTTCTTCAATCGGGTTTCAGCGAAAACGCTGCAGCAATCACTGATACGTCTCGGTCAGGCGGTTATCGACAAAGGGTTAGATGCTGGAGAGCCGTACCGAGCGGCGATCCAACTCCTGTTACGCAGCCCTCCGTCAACCGACAATCCCGGGTTGCCTCGCCAACACGACGATGAGACAACCGTGGAGGCTGCTTGCCGGATAGGCAACCAGTTGAACGGCAAAGTACTGGCGATTCAAGGGCCGCCCGGTACGGGTAAAACATTCACCGGCGGCGAGATGATTTGCGAGCTGATCCAAAAAGGAAAAAAGGTTGGCATCACTGCGGTCAGTCACAAGGTCATCATCAACCTTATGGAATGTACCCTGAAGGCCGCGAATGAAAAAGACGTCGAAATCAAATGTGTCCACAAGAAGGACGGCGACTACCCAGGAGACTATGCCATTCGCTACAGCAGCAGCTACCCGCGGATTCTTAGCGGATTGGAGACCGGAGAGATTAATCTCCTGGGCGGCACTGCTTGGCAATGGTCCAGGGAAGACTTTGCCCAGAGCGTGGACGTGCTATTCGTCGACGAGGCCGGTCAGATGTCACTGAGCAACGTCCTCGCGGCGGGGCAAGCCGGCAAGGGTCTGGTCCTGCTCGGCGATCCGCAGCAACTCGAGCAGCCCCTGCAGAGCAGTCACCCCGAAGGCAGCGAAGT
>CAZVEZ010000306.1:0-3200 GCA_964626135.1 uncultured Nitrospira sp. | reverse complement strand
AGAGGTAGTGGGTGCTCCGTCGTTCCCGGATGGACATGAGAGTGCGGCGGAGTTTCTGTAATGGGATCCCGGCATTGCGGAAGCGTGAGAGGTAGTAGACCTCGATGAACTCGCCCCAGGTTGCGGTATCGGTGTCGAGAGTGTGCTCGCGGACGACCGGCTGGTACTCGACGCCGGCACGTTGGTACCCGTTTATCCACCGTCTCGCAGTGCCCCCTGTGAGGTCAAGAATCCTGTCGACGTCTGGGTATGTGTACAGACGTCGATCGAGGATCTCGGAGTTGGGGGTCATTGACGACATTCTATGTGGATCGGTTCATCTGACTGCGCTCTTGAAGGTGCGATCTTTCGGGCCAGAAGCTTTCCGCACACAACGTAAGCCTTGCGGCGCACAAAGATGAAACTCGATGGTGCCGTCGCGCCCTGCTGGCGACTTGACCGTGCCCGACTACGGGAGCAACTTTGACGACTGGTGATTCTCGATGGATGGGGCGTTGACTCTCATGCTGGGGAACTGTAGGGTGTAAATCGGAGCCCAACAAAGGAGACAGAATGGCTCGCCACGAGAGAGAGTCTGGAGCGCAAGAGCTGAAGTCCGCTGCCCAAATCGGACAGAATGAAGACGATCTGAACGAGATCGAGAACGACGATATCTTCGAGCCCACGATTGAGGAATCAATCATGGCCTCCGGCCTCCATCAGCAGGCGCCAGCCGACCCCGAATAGCTTGCGCGTTCGAGCAGGAGACTGGCCACCGCTGAACGATTCCGTTGACTAGTTACATCGGCTGTCCGGTTGTCCGCCGGAGGACAACCGATGTGATCCAAGTAACCGCGCGAATGTGAGATGACGCGCTCTCCAGGGCCAACAATTCTTCCGTTAATGCATCGTCCCTCCTACGAAACGGTGGATCTATTCCTTACAGGGTCGGGGATAGGTGGATTGGCGCGGTTAACAGACGAAACTCGTTGGGTTCTACAGAATGCTACTGAGATCCATCATCTCACGGCGCTTGACGCCGAGCTTACAGAAATCGCGCCCCATGCACGGATTGTTTCCCTCAGGGAACTTTATGAGTCCACATATGACCCACAGGAAGCTTACCGCTCGATTACCCAGTCTCTTCTGGACCTCGCAGTCCGGATGCGGGAACAGGGCACATTCGGAGCCTGCCTCACCTACGGACATCCAATGTTGTTGGTCAACTCATCCGTTAGCGTGCTCGCCCATGCCGAAGCCCGCGATGTCTCGGTTGCTGTGCTGCCTGCGGTGAGTAGCTTTGACACGCTCTTGATTGATGCTCCTGTTCAAGCTCACCGAGGTGCGTCTTTCTTAGATGCCGAAGACTTCGTCAGGTTCGATATGAATATAGACACGCGTATCCCTCTGTTCCTGATGCAAGTAGGGGCCTATGGTGCAACTACGCTCCGGCCTGACAGGGCTGATACGGGGAGATTCGGCCCGCTTCTAGCGAAGCTATCGAGCATCTACTCTCCGGATCATCCGGCCTACATCGTGCTATCGCCATGGGCTGAGAGGATGCGTCCGTCGATCACGGTGAGTACAGTCGAAACACTGAGCGATGACATCGTCAACGCTTTTACTGGAACGACGCTGGTGCTGGAGGGCGTGAAGAAGTGACGCACGCGGTCCCGTTAGCCTCGCCGAGAACGCGTAGGAGCGCACGAGGGGCACGTGTCGCAGTCCTCTCTATGCCCTTTTTCACGCCATTTGCCTCCAACTATCCTTCATTGCTTCTTGAGAAGCTTGCGCGTGACGCTGAAGCCAGTGTTTACCTTGACTTCTCGTACATTGACTTCCCTGTCGAGTTTGTTAAGTCACAGGAGCGATTCGACTTCTACAGAAGTCTGACGAAACGTCCGTTCCTTGGCGATCTCGCGCTCATGCCGCTTCTCGACGGCTGGGTGGACCATCAGGCATCGTGGGAGTCCGCCGTCAACGACTTCAACTTGGATCGCGAGCTAGCTGCAGACCTGAGGCGGGAGTTCTCCGACTATGTTGATCGGCTGGTAGGGACCCATCTAGCAAATGCCGAAGTCGTGGGTCTGACCGCGACGCACTATCAGCTTCTACCTTCGATAATCACTGCACAGCGCCTCAAGCAGGTCCCATCAGCACCGCGGACCGTCCTTGGAGGGTACTTGTCGAACCCAGACGTTGCACGCTTGATTCAACACCGCCACAACGCTGCTTTAGACATCGTCGTGTTTGGCGAGGCAGAGGATGTTTGGGTAGACGTAATCGGAAAGGCTTTGGAGGGGGTTGATGGCATTATCCAAGGTGGTGCGTGTGATTTCGGCTCTGTTTCAGTTGACCACACTCGGGCCGTGGAGCACGTGAGACAGAGATCTTGGATTCGACCAAGATTCTCCGTATCCCTGGAATTCTCCAGGGGCTGCTACTGGGACAAATGCGACTTCTGCAACTTCAATGTGTCATACGAAGGCAGATTCAAGGCAGTCAAGCCCGAGCAGGTACTTCGTGAGATGGACTCTTTATCCAAATCGCACGGGCAAACCAAGTTCCAATTTCTTGACACAGCAGTACCAAAGAGTTTCGGCCACTATCTTGAGCGAAACGGCATAAGAAGAGACTACGAAGTCTTCTGTGAAATACGACCAGACTACTCACGGTCAGACCTGGAACGTTTGTCCAGGCTTGGTCAGATTTCGGTCCAGGTTGGAGTCGAATCACTGGTCGACGAACACTTGGAAATAATGAGCAAAAATGCCTCTGTAGCAGACAACGTAAGAGTTCTATTGGCATGCAAGGATCTTGGAATCCCAGTCACGTGGGGTGTGTTCGTCGAGCATCCAATGGAAACTCCTGGACATCTCCATCAAATGCTGCGAAGGATTGAGAGGTGGCAGCATTTGCCACCTCCCAAGTATGTAACTCGTTTCGAAATGCGCTCGGGGAGCCCGTTATGGGCAATGCGGGAAGAGATCGGATATTCCGAAGAGTTTTTGTATCCGTGTTTCGATTTGTTAATTGACCCCTCACCGCATGCCACTGAATTCGCCCCAACCGCCATCAAGAGATCGCAGGATCCAATTCACAACTCATTAGTACTCGAGATAACCCAAGCCGTGAAAGGCTGGCAGGATGCCTACCAACCTTCGACCGAACGCGTCGAGAATATTGAGCAGGTTGCGGGAGCCAGTGCTCTGACGGATGCG
>CAZVEZ010000305.1:0-3210 GCA_964626135.1 uncultured Nitrospira sp. | reverse complement strand
GATCTCTTTTAGATACTACTTGGATATCACCAGGATATCTCATGGGTACTACTTGGATGCTACTTGGATACCATTCCGATCTCTTTGACGACGCCAAAGAGTTTGGAGATTTCCTCGGTTGCCTTATGATCGCGCGGCGTGTATTCCACGACCGCTCGCCCTTTGGACGCCGCATGGGCGAAGGCTTTCCTATTCCCTATCGGCGCGTCCAGGTACTTCAGGTTGGGATACTCTGAGAAATACGTGATCGCATCCTCATTGTCCTGTCCGGCCTGGTCGGCGCGATTCAGCACGATGAACGACTGGAGCGTATCGTTGACACTCTGCATCTCTTCAACCAGGCGGGCCACCTGGTCGAGCGTCCACACGTCGAACGACCGAGGCACGAACGGAATGATGTACACGTCCGCCACCGAAAGCGCGGCGCGCTGATTCGTGGTGTCGCGCCCACCGCAGTCGATTACGATATCGGTGTACTTCTCTTTCTGGCGCAGCACCTCGGTGCGGATTGCCTTCCCGCGCAACGAGACGCACGTATACCCCGCGTTGCCCAGCTGGTCGTTCCGTAGAACCGTGAAGTCGCTGGCGCTTTCCTGATCGTCGGCGTCGACGAGCAAGACGTCCTTTCCTTCGGCTGCGAGCATAATCGCCAGGTTGACCGCGAGCGTGGACTTCCCGCTTCCCCCTTTGATGCCGCCTGACACAATGACCATCTATGCTTCCCTATCTATTTGGTATCGGAGTGATGCCAGGAAGATATGATTCTGGACTCACTGATATCAACAATAATGCGTTTGACAGCCGGGCACGCATCGCCTACGCTGAAGTCAGCTCTCGGCGGATTCCTGATTTCCGCTCGTTTCCGGTCGTCTTCGGAATCCAGGAAAGCGTATTACTGGCTCAATTTGGGAGGTTTAGATCCCATCGAATCCGGTTTCCAGAAAGCAGGGGCGCTTTCCTGGAAACCACAGAAACCACTATGGACAATGAATACAAGCACGACAACCTGGCGATAATTCGCGAAACAGGATTGCCGTACCAGTTCCTGAAGCGCTGCAATGCAGAGCTGCCGATCCTGGACGGTTATAGGGAGAAGAAGGACAAGAACAAGATTTATTACAACGACAACGGGCTCATCCTCTGGCGCGAAATACGGAAGCTGTTCGAGCAGGGGAAGACGATGATCCAGATCTCGAACCACCTGGAATCCATATTCGAAACCACGGAAACCAACCAGAGAAGCAGGCCGGAAACGACGGGAAACGAGGTCGCAACCAGGAAACCAGAGGGCAGGGGAGAGGCTGTACCCGATTCGCACACAGCCCTCTGGATCGAGGCACTGGAGAAGCAGGCCCTATCTGCCCGAGAGGGATGGCAGAAAGCCGCCGAGGCGATCGAGCGAGAAGCGGATACGATCCGGGAAGAGAACCATAACCTTAAACAGCGCCTCCTGGCTTTACCCGACGGCCGCACGCCTGAGCAACTCGCCCAGGAGCTCGACAAGAAGGCCGAACAGGAGCGCCAGCTCGTACTCCTCGAGGAGGAAAACAAGGCGAATGCTAACCGGGCAAAAGAGCTTGCTCGACTACTCGCGCATTACGAATCGCTGAAGGGGTGGGGGAAGAGAAAAGAGAGGGCCGGCGTGTGGGAGCAAATCAAAGCGATTCAACTATGATTTTTGAATGATATCACTTTGATATTATAATGATATTTACTATACTAAAAACGGCCTAAATGACCTCAAAAACGACTGTTGCGCGATGGGGAAAAACCTATATTAACCAACGGTTATCGGGATATAATAAAAAACGAGCACGCGGTGTCATCTGGCCGGAGTCCACCGCATGCTCGTAAGCTGTATCGAGCTATGCCTAACTTACAACCCGACAAAACGGTTTCCAAGAAGACCACGACCCAATCGTTGGTCGGCTTCAACCTGTCCGAGTTCGCGTTCGCGCCCCTCGGCAAACAATACGTGGATGTCGCGGGCTCGAAGCAAGAGATCCGCTGGCTCGAAACGCGCGGGAAAGAAACCGTCCAGTGTTTCTTCCAGATCGCCTACGGGAGCGACTGTCCGCCGATCAACTACGAAACCGATGAGGCGCTCTTCCTCATCCAGCACATCTCGAGCATCTCCTCGGATCCTCTGCGCGTCTACCTGAATGCTTCGCAGCTGCGGAAGCTGAAAGGGACGGGGTTGACCTACAAGATCAACGGGCGCAACATCTCCAACACCGTCAAACACATCCAGGCCCTGGCCGAGATGTGGATCGACAGCAACTACATCTATGACCCGAAGGCGGGGAAGTGGAAGGGGAAGCAGGCCCGCATCATCTCATCCATCGGTTGGATCGATTCCGGCGGGCGCCGGCGCGTCACCCATGTAAACCAGGACGGCATACGCCAGCTCGTCGAGCAGGTCGTCATGGAGATCGAATACGTCGACCTCAGCCGGGATTTCCTTGAGCATTACATGGCCGATCCGATCGCCATCGACCTCGATACGCTCTTTTCGCTCAGCGGCCCGCTTGAGCGCCGCATCTACCGATACGGCAACAAGCAGGTTCGCGTTTACGGAGGCGGCGCCATGGACTTTAAGCAGTTCTGCCAGCGGATCGGGATGTCGGAGACGTACTTCGATAAGTACACCGTCGCCCACGCCAAGGGGAAGTTCAGTCATCCTATTATCCACGTGAACGACACCGGCCACATGACCGTGTCGATCGAAAAATCGAAAACCGATTCCGGCTTAAAAATCTGCTTCGCGAAGAATACCATGCAGCTTGCGCTGCCTTCGCTCGATGTCGGATTCTCGACGCGAGAGCTCGAGGTCTACAACAAGCTCAAACAGGCCGGCATCTACCCTCAACAGGCACGGAAGATCGTTGTCTACGCCCGCACGGGTTTTCCGAATCTCGATGAGAAAGGGGAGCCGCTGGGCACCCAGGGCCGCGGATTCGGGAAGACGGGGCCGGACTTCATCGATTTCGTACTCCGCATCTTCCGGAAGTGGATTCAGTCAGGCGGCCAGGAGCGCGCAGGATGTCCTAAAGGAAAAGAGGCCGGCTATCTGCACCGCTGGTTCATGCACCGCTACAAGGAAGGGGAGTTCTGGGAGTGGCACCTCACGCGGGAGCGTCGCGAGCGCAAGCAGCAGGCGAAGATGCTGGGAGAACCCGAGGTATCGCGCAACGGCCTTATCAGCGTCGG
>CAZVEZ010000304.1:0-3222 GCA_964626135.1 uncultured Nitrospira sp. | reverse complement strand
CGATGGTACCTACGCAGATGTTTCTGACGCGAGGCGTCGGAGTCCACAAAGAAAAACTGGCCTCCTTCGAGCAAGCCTTGCGCAGCGCCGGTGTCGCCTATTGTAACCTCGTCACGGTGTCGTCGATTCTTCCACCGAATTGCAAAATTATTCCCCGTGCGCGCGGCGAAAAATTGTTGAACCCCGGTGAAATCACATTTTGTGTCATGGCGCGGTCGGAAACGAATGAACGAAATCGTCTGGTTTCCGCATCGATCGGCTTGGCAGTTCCGACCGATCGCCGAACCTACGGGTATTTGTCTGAGCACCATGCACATGGTGAAACCGATGAAGAAACGGGTGAGTACACTGAAGATTTGGCGGCGCAGATGTTAGCCACGACACTCGGTGTCGAATTCGATCCAGACATCGCGTGGAAAGAACGAGAACAGGTATTCAAAATGGGCGGGAAAATTGTTCGCACCCAAAACATTACCCAGTCCGCTATCGGAAAACCTAATCGTTGGACGACCGTGATTGCATTGGCCGTGTTCATTCCTGAAGAAAATATTCCAAAGCGGCGTCGGTAGACCTGCCGCGTGAGCGCACGCCCATGACACTTCCCGCCGGATGGGAAGGCATCGACCGGAATTTCCTCGGACTCGAGGAGCCCTGGTGTCATCCCGATCAGGCGGGCGTCTATGTCCTGCCTGCACCGTACGAACATACCTCCAGCTATGTGCAGGGCTCCGATCGAGGCCCTTCAGCCATTATTGAGGCGTCTCAGCAAGTTGAGTTATACGATGAAACACTCCGGTGTGAACCCTATCGAGTATGGGGTGGGGTGGCCACCGCTCGTTCGCTCAATCTCGACGGCAAAGTTGATCAGCAGGCGGTGGATGCGATTGAGGCGTTCGTCGCTCCCTCTGTCGGTACCGGGCGGTTTGTTGTCACGTTGACGGGGGAACATACCGGCGCGCTTGGGGCTATCCGGGCCCATGCCCGACGCTATCCCGATCTGTGTGTATTGCAAATCGATGCGCATGGCGACTTGCGGAAGGCCTATCAAGGGAATCCGTATAGCCACGCCAGCGTGATGGCCCGCGTGGTGGATGATGGGTTGTCGTTGGTCCAAGTCGGTATTCGTTCCATATCTCCCGAAGAAATCGATCACATTCAGAGCACCGATCGAATCGCCACATTCTTTGCTGCCGAGATTCTTGACCCATCCGGCCCCTACGAAGGCAAAGCTTCCCGCTGGGTTCCCGAGGTCGTGAAGGCCTGTCGTGGGCCGGTGTATCTGACGTTCGATTGTGATGGACTCGATGCCTCGCTGGTCCCTGCGCTCGGCACTCCAGAGCCGGGTGGGTTGGGGTGGTACGACACGGTGAACCTCGTGACAGCCTTGGCCAATGGACCGGGGATTCTCGGGATGGATATCAGTGAGATTGCCCCGATCGAAGGATTTGTCGCTCCGCAATTTTCTATCGCCCGATTGATCTACCGCATGCTGGGACGGATTAGAGCAGGCCGTCGCGTACACTAAAACGGCATACCCACGCTGTGAGCGACACGCTTCGCATCAACAAGTTTTTTACACACCACGGCATCTGTTCTCGTCGAGAGGCCGATCGCTTGATCGAGTCTGGTCGCGTGACCATCAATGAACGGGTGGCCGTCTTGGGAGATCAGGTCGGTCCCGGCGATGTCATTGCACGCGATGGACAGGTGATTCCCTGGGGGACAGTCTCGCTCTATATCAAGTATTACAAGCCGGTGGGTGTCACGACAACCAGTGAATCACATGTACCCCGTAACATCATTGCAGAGATCGGCCACCCGGAGCGGATCTTTCCGATCGGTCGGCTTGACAAGGACTCCTCCGGTCTCATCTTGCTTACAAACGACGGAGACATTGTGAATGAGATTTTACGAACTGAGCATGGACATGAACGAGAATACGAAGTGTCAGTCGATCATCCATTCGATCAGACGTTCATCGACCGCATGGCCCAAGGGGTTGTCGTTCTTGAGCGTCCGACCAACCCTTGCCGGGTCGAACGACTCAGTCCCGTACGGTTCCGTATCATTCTTACTGAAGGACGCAACCGACAGATTCGGCGCATGTGCCAGGTGTTGGGGTATCGGGTGCTCACCTTGCATCGTGTTCGGATCATGCACGTGACGCTTGATGGATTAGCCCCCGGAGCGTGGAAACCGCTCACCGGAGAGGAGTGCGCACAACTCTTTCAGGCCGTTGGACGACGAAGTGGTTAAAGTGATACACGATAGGTGGCTCAGAGGGGAGCTGCGGGTGGGGGACCACGGCCAGCGCAGGCGAGATAGGGTTGGGGAGGAGATTGATTTCAGGTTTACCCTGGGGACGATCTGTTTGACGGAGGCCCAACCAGTTCTGTACACCGCATAAGCAGGAGACTTGAACACAGGCTCGTCTTGGAGTCTGCATCGCGCGCTTGACAGGTGCCGGATTTTTCAGCGTCCTGCGAGTCTCGATTCGTCCCTGTCTCACCGGTGGGCAGCTTCATTGACAACTGTCTGTCTGGAACGCACACTGGTTTACGGAGCACATACCCGTATGCTCAACGCATGGTGGAGTCCCCAACTCAATGCCCTGCTTGCCACCGTTGCCGTGGCAACGGGTGCCTGGCTCGCGTGGGATTCATTCTCACCTTGGGGGATTTTTCTCGTCGCAGGCGGCGTGTTAGGGTTTTTAATTTGGAAAGGGCGTACGATCGGACGAGTCTGGGCTTGGGCCACCCTGTTGCTCGGCGTGGAAAGTCTTGCGTGGCCCATCGTCACCATGGTTCAGGTTCGCGCGATTACGGCAGAGCCGACGGACGAACAAATGGGGACGATTCTCTCCGCTGTTCTAATGGGGCTCATCTCAGCGGTCTTTTGGGTTACATTTTCCCATGGGCTTTTCAAGCGAACCGGGCAACGCATCACCGACGCATTACCCAAGGCAACCGATAGCTCTACGTCCATAGTACAATCAGGACGCCCTCGCGGGGAGAAGTAATTCTTACCACATCTCGATCGGATCGACATCGATATCGAACTTGACGGCTCGACGCTGATATGTCCGTTCCATGTCTTTGACCGTGACCCGCACCGCTTCGAGTCCTGTTTCCCGTTTGACCGATTTCACGAGTATTTGCCATCGATGCCTCCCGCGGAGTCTCGGAACTGGAGAGGGGACCGGCCCCATCACAGTAAGATGAT